>JAEDDW010000018.1 GCA_016293645.1 Treponema sp.
GGCAGTCATGGAAAAGGCGCCATGGAGGGCGCCGACAGCGAAGAAGCCGGCCCGGGAGTTTTAAATGGATGGACGGTTCGACTGTGCTCACCGATCCTGGGAAAGCAGGGCTGCTGAGCCTGGTCGAAGTAGCTCTGTGGCTTTGCTATTTGACATGGACGCTGCGCTGTAATCTTTTTCTCTTGTCATATTTTAAAAGCCGACTTATAATTTATTTATGAACGATACAACAATAATCAATTCAAGTCCTTTAGGACAGCACCTTGATAAGATAGCCGAATCCCAGCAGGTATCATATCTTGTGTTCAATAAGAAAAAAATCCAGATTGCGGCTAAAATTACCATGGGCCGCGAACAGGACAATGATATTGTCATTGACTCAAAGCTTGCAAGCCGCCATCATTGCATAATTCAGAAAATCCGCGATGCATATTTTGTCAAGGATGAAAACAGCACCAACGGAACTTTCCTTAACGGACGGAGAATTCCACCTGACAAGTATGTAAAACTCAATGCAGGCGACAAGCTTACAATTGGTTCCGCAAATCTCATAATGGGCTAAAATGCCGGAAAATACGCAGTTATCGCTGTTGCTTGATGAAATAAAAGAAATACACTTCTCAAATGATTTTCCAAAGGAAGCTGACTTTCAGGAGTTCCTTGATGATGCAGTTTCTGTTTTGGAAAGTGAAGATGAATCTTACAGACCAAAAAATGACGAGGGGAATCCTGGTGGTCTTCTGGATTTTTCTTCATCTACACTTCCAGTTTTAGTTGTTCCTGATATTCACGGAAGAAGCGACATGCTTTTGAAAATCTTGGATTTTAAATTCGACGGAACAAAAACAGTCCTTGAGGGATTGAACGACAACAGTCTTCTGGTTGTCTGTGTCGGCGATGCTGTTCATGGTGAAATGCGTGCCTATGACAGATGGCTTAAAAGCTATTCTGACTGGCAGATTGATGTTTATGCAGGACCTTCCATGAAGGAGGAAATGAATGAAAACATTTCAGTATGGCGGATTCTTATGCTCCTCAAGAAAAAATTTCCTGCCAATTTTCATTTTCTTAAGGGCAATCACGAAAATGTGACCAACGAATGCGGTCATGGAAATTACTCATTCAGAAAATTCGTAAATGAAGGCCAGATGTGCTGTGATTTCATAAGGCAGGTTTATGGTGATGTTATTCTTCATCTGATCAGTCTTTGGGAAAAGAATCTTCCTGTCTGTGCTGTTTTTTCATCCTTCTGTGTTTCTCATGCTGAACCTGCTGCTGAATTCAAACGTGATGAAGTAATCAACAGCAGTTTGCTTGATGAAGTTGTCTATGGTTTTACCTGGACGCGGAACGATGATGCTGAAAAAGACAGCTGTAAAAAAACTCTCAAGAATTTGAACTCAAAAGCCAGATGCAAAGGTTGTCTATGGTTTGGCGGGCATAGACCTGTGAAGGACAGTAAATTCAACTTGAGGCAGGACGGAGCTTATGTCCAGCTTCATAACCCGCAGGAAATGAATGTGGCGCTTGTAGTTCCGGGGAAAAAATTTGATCCGGAAAAAGACATAAGAAGTCTTTGAAGAGTCTAGTAAGTGAACTAAAATAAAAGCTTGAATATAGGGGAATGTAATAATGGCGGAATCTGAGACAATCGGAAAATACAAAAATTGCACGAAAATTGCCGCAGGAGGAATGGGGGCAGTCTATCTTGCCACTCATCCTGAACTGAAACGCAAGGTTGTTATCAAGAAACTTACCTTGAGAAATGGTGGTGCCGCCATACGGGAACGTTTCAAGCGTGAGGCCCGTATTTTAAGTGATCTTTCAAGTCCTTATGTCGTCAGGATGTTTGACTATTTTACTGAAGGCAGGGCAAACTACATTGTTCTTGAATATGTCGAGGGAATGTCCCTTGACCGGCTTATTGAAAAACAGACTGTACTGCCTCCACAGCTTGCCATGCTGATTCTTCAGGATGCATGTCTTGGTCTTAAAAATGCCCATTCCAAGGGGGTTGTACACAGAGACATCAAGCCTGGCAACATACTCATGTCAAAACGTGGTGAAATAAAACTTGCAGACTTTGGTATCGCAAGTGATGAAAAGGAAAGCGAATCTGTTTCCGCCAGTTCCAAAGATAAAACGGCATCACTTGATGCAACGGCGGTTTCCTCTGCAATTACCATGGCCGGTTCTACCCTCGGAACACCGGCTTATATGTCTCCTGAGCAGTTGACGGATTCAAGTTCCGTTGATAACAGGGCTGATATTTATTCCCTTGGTGTGATGCTTTATGAAATGGTCACCGGAACAAAACCTTATGCCGGTGATATGGCTCCATCAACCATTGCAAGGATAAAGAAAGGAAATTACATACCTCCCAGAAAGATCAACAGCAAGATACCAAGACAGGTTTCTTCTCTGATCAATAAAATGATGAAGCCGAATCCGGCAAAGCGCTTTCAGTCCATTGAGCCTGTAATTTCACGTATCAGAAAGTATCTTAATCATTATGATGCCCATGCAATAAGGGTTTCTCTTGCTCAGTCGGTGATTTCAAGTAAAAGCACAAAGTTTCCGATATATGAAGAAAGAAACAGAAAGCTCAAGAAGATTTCACTTGTAGCTTTTATTTCTGCAATGATTCTTTCGATATTCGGTCTTGCCTGGAAGGAAGGTGTTGTTCATAAAACTGTCCTTAGGAAATGGTATACTCCGGTTTCCTTGAAAATGCAGATGCCAGCAACTGCAAGTGCTGCTGCCGATATTCCTGCCAACGCATTTTTCTTTGTAAATGACGGAGATGAAATACCTGAAGTTCCAGGGACAAGAAGAGTGTTCCTTGCAAGAAAAGGTGAGGAGACAAAGAAAAACATCGAGTATTTTACAAAAGATGTTTTCCTGAAACCTGGAGAGTATAGGATCAAGATAGCTGAAGGCCCGTATGTGTGGTGGAAAAGCATTTCTGTTGGAAAGGACAAGGTTGCTCTTGATCTTGATTTCCTTAGGAATGCGAGCAGAAATCTTTCTGTTCATTTCAATGCTCTTGATTCTGAAACTGGTGCAGACATAACTGAAAAATCAAACTTCCTTATTCTAAGCGGAAGCAAATGGGTTGATGTTAAAAAAGTTGATTTTTCAAAACTTACGACTGGAACCGTCTACAAGTTCCTTATTACGAATGAAGGCTATTATGACGAGTATTTCAGCCTTCGTATTGACTGGTATCAGGATGAGCTGTTCATAAATGGAAATATGAGGAAAAAAATGTAGGATTAAATTCCGGGGAGGGAATTGTGATATTTCTTCTGACAAAAGAAGATCAATTGGAAGCATGCAAGAAGTTTGCCGACTATCTGGAAAAAACATGTGACAACGAAGTCTGGGTTTTTACCGATCCAAAAGATTTCTATGTCTGTATTGAAGTTGCGATTCCTGGAAAGATTGATTATGTCCTGATTGATTTCAGGACTACACAGCTTGATCTTTTCAGTCCCTACGAGTATATATCCGAATCAGTCAATCCGGTTCCTGTGATCATGTTCAATGATCCTTATCCTGATCCTGAAAGAAGAGCCGCCTACTGGTTGAACAAAAACAGGGACTATCTTGTTCCTTATGTAACTGAAAAACACCTGAAGAGTCTGATACCTGACTTCATGATCATTCAGTATTATCTTAATGAACATCAATTCAGCCGTTATTTGAACGGAATATGTGCTCCACAGAAATTCATTCCAGATGAGATGCTTTCCAAGATGAAGGCTCTTGAAGAATTTCCACAGAATCATTCGCTTCCAAAATCACGAAAAAAACTTTTTGAGCTTTTCCTGGAAAACAAAGGAGTTCCGATGTCAGAGGAGGACCTTTGTGTCGCCATGTGGAATGAATACAATCCTGTCAACAAGAAAAATCTGGTTGCCTACATCAGTGAGCTGCGCAGAGCCTGTGAAAATGAAGACCGGATCTGCGTTGACATCGTAAGGACTGGCAAAGGAATGTATCAGCTGAACTCGGAATGCTGAATGAATAAAAGTAGGGAGATGGGGCTGCCCCAAATGCAATTTCAGGATGGTTGAGCGTAGTCGAAACCACCACGTACAGTATTATTGCTCATTTCGATATTGCGGCGCAATGACCTTGGCATGAATACTTATTGGACAGCCCTATCCCCGATTTTTTTTAGCGTATATTTGCCTTGATGAATGACATCTTAAGGTCCTTGAGCTTTTCTGTCATGGAAACCTTGTAGATGTGAGGGTTGAGGATTCTCTTGAAAGACGGATCCAGAGTCTCGATTTCTGCCATCATTCTTCTTCTGCTTTCCGCAAGCTGCTGACTGTCGCTGAGACGTGGTTCAACACGCTGTCCGTTTTCAAGACGTTTTTTCAGCATTGGTTTTACAACATCTGCCTTGAATGTAAACTGCCTGTAGTCAACCATAGGGTGATAGTATCTGTATTCTTTTCCACTTTCGATCGACTCATCTTCAAGCGCAAGAATATCCGCCCTTGCCATTCCGTCTGAATCGTAGAGCCTGTATACATTCTTGATTCCTGGATTTGTGTTTTTGGCAGGGTTGTCGCTGAATTTCATTGCCGGTACAAGATTTCCTGTTTCAGCATCATGACGTGCGGCAAGTTTGTAGACTCCTGTGAAGGAAGATTCAGTTCCGCCTGTGACCATGTGGGTACCAACACCCCAGCTTGCAATCGGGGCATTCTGAAGAACAAGAGTCTCAATAATTTCTTCCGTAAGTTCATTTGAAACGGAAATGAATGCCTGAGGGAATCCGGCTGCATCAAGTTCTTTTCGGACTTCTTTAGTAAGATATGAAATGTCTCCGGAGTCAAGACGGACTCCAAAGTTGTATCCCTGTTCAACAAGCTCCGCACCTGCGATGATCGCATTTTTTATTCCGCTTTTGAGCGTGTCGTATGTGTCGATGAGAAAAACAGTTTTCTGAGGATATATTTTTGCATAGGCACGGAATGCCTCAAGCTCGCTTGGGAAAGACATGATCCATGAGTGGGCCATTGTTCCCATGACAGGAATACCATAGATTTTGCCAGCCAATGTGTTGCTGGTTCCGGCTGCGCCACCGATATATGATGCGCGGGTTGCGCTCATTCCGCCGTCTGGTCCCTGTGCACGTCTTAGACCGAATTCCATGATGCTGCCTTTCTTGCTTGCAAGCCAGACACGGGCTGTCTTTGTTGCGATGAGACTCTGGAAGTTGCAGATGTTGAGGACGAGTCCTTCGATTATCTGCGCCTCAATCAGGTTTGCATGAATTCTAACCAAAGGCTCCTGAGGGAAAATCACTGAGCCTTCCTCAAATGAGTAGAGGTCGCCTGTGAATTTGAATGTCCTGAGATATTCAAGGAATCCATCCTCAAAAATCTTGAGGCTGCGGAGGTAATCGATTTCGTCTTCGTCAAAACAGAATTCTGTAAGTGAGTCCAGAAGAGGTTCTATTCCGGCAAAGATACTGAATCCTCCGTTGAAAGGCTGGCGGCGGAAAAACATGTCGAATACTACAGGTTCGTTCATATTGTTCTTCCAATATCCCTGTGCCATTGTGAGTTCATAAAGATCTGTGAACAAAGCGCTTTTGCTGAATGATGAATGCATGAAAATTCTCCAAAAAATAATTTTCTGACGTTTTTCTTTTGGGTGAAAAGACAGCATCTGCTTGTCACCAGCCGGCGTCGTTTAACTTAATAATACAGAGAATCTCAGAAAATTGCAATTTTGTTCAATGGCATCTATAATTAAAGCATGAAAAAAATCATAGTAGTTACCGGCGCCTCAAGCGGAATGGGGGTCTGTTTTGCAAGGCAGCTTGCCTGTGAAAAACCTGATGAACTTTGGATAGTGGCCCGCAGAAAAGACCGTCTTGAGAATCTGAAAAAAGAAATTGAATCAGAAAAATCAGTGAAAGTCCGGGTTGTTGATATTGATGTTTCAGGCTCTGAAGGTGCCAGAAGATTTAAGGCAATTCTTGATGTTGAAAGGAATTCAGGTGATTTCGAAATCTCTGTTCTCGTAAACAATGCAGGTTTTGGTACCTATGGAGAATTCGCTGATACAGACACTGACCGTGAAATGGAAATGGTCGACTTGAATTGTACTTCCCTTACTGGAATTACCGGTTTCGCTCTTCCATATATGAAGAAAGGTTCCAGAATCATAAATACTGCAAGTCTTGCGTCCTTCCTTCCTTTGGGAAACTTCGCTGTCTATGGAGCTTCAAAAGCTTATGTCTTGAGCCTCAGTGTTGCTCTCGCAGCGGAACTTAAACCCAGGGGAATTTCTGTCACCGCTTTGTGCCCAGGACCTGTCAGTACGGAATTTGCAAACGTCGCTTCAAAAGGTGCTCGTGAGAAAGTGCGGCATGGATTGTCTCCTGAGAAAACTGTTGAACATGCGATCAAGGCATCCAGGAGGGGCAGGCTGTATTCCATGCGTTTCTTCAAGTGGAAAATACAGGCGTGGGCCAGCCCATACGTAAACCGGTATCTCGGTGCATGGTTCACGTATAAATTCTGTAAAAGGCCAAGCAACTAGCCATGATCATTGAAAAAAGAAAATTGTTTGTCTCAGTTTTTTCTCTCGTGGTTTCCATGACTGGAATTTTCTGTTCGGAATTCAGCAGTGCTGTCGATCGCTATATCGATTCATTGGATGATGTCCATAAAATTTCACAGATGTTTCTTGTGAATATTGAAGGTAATAAAACCTATCGTTCGGCTGAGTTTTTACCCGACGGAACTCCTGTGGTCCCTGGTGGTGTTCTCCTTTTTTCCTATAACATCGCAGAGACTCCAAAGGAAATCATGGAGTTCACCAGTTCCGTTGAAAAATATTGCGTCGAAAATAATATTACAAACGCCTATGTCGCAATTGATCAGGAAGGCGGCAATGTAAACCGTCTCAGGGAAATTACATCAAGGCTTCCGTCTAATCAGAAGGTTGCGGAACATTATTCACCAGAGCAGGCAGGTGGGCTTTATTCCATTCAGGCCAAACAGATGAGAGTTCTAGGCATCAACATGAATCTAGCTCCTGTAATTGAACCTGTCATAGATTCCAACAGAGGGTTCCTTGGAAACAGAAGTTTCGGAAATGCTCCAGCATCAATTGCATACAGCATGAAATGCATTGCGGCCTATGAAAAAAATGGAGTCGCAACTGTTGTGAAGCACTTTCCAGGAAATACAAATACCGATCCCCATACAGGATTACCGGTCATAAATCTCAGTGACAGTGACTTTGAAATGTATTGTCTTGTTCCTTTCGCATTTGCCATGACCCAGGATCCTTCTGCCATTTTGATGAGCCATACAATCGTAAAAGGAAAGGATGAAAAAAGTCCTGCGTGTCTAAGTTTTTATTGGATAAACGATGTCTTGAAGGACACACTTGGATATGAAGGCCTTGTTGTCAGCGATGATATCTTCATGGGGGCTCTTGCCGATTATGGTTATCCTCCTGAAGTTGCAGTTGTTCAGGCTGTAAAAGCCGGAACTGACATCCTCATGTTGAGTGAAAAGAAATTTCTTTATGCCGTCCAGATGCTCATTGAAAAAAAATCCAAAGACAAAATAATTGAAGAGAAAATCAATCATGCTGTGAAAAGAATCATTGAATTTAAATTGAATAAAGGTGTTCTTTCGATTGATACCAGCGGAAACATTCAGAACAAAAGCGTGCTTTCTGGAAAATCCATTGAGGAAAGGCTTGATGTTTTTTATTCCGCAAAGAAAAATGGTGACGAATTATGAAGCAGAAAAAAGAAAAACTCAGTGGCAGTGAAGGTTTTGATCAGTTCTATTCCGGAATTTTTGGTGAAAGATGGGAGCCACTGAAAAAAAGTCTTGAACCAAATTCTCTCCATGCTGAACTCAAATTCGATGGTTGTGAGAGTTATTTTCTTGATCCTGCAAGCATAGTTTCCGCCATGTGTCTTCCTCTGAATGACAGTGAGAAAGTCCTTGACATGTGTGCGGCTCCTGGTGGTAAGACTCTTGTTCTTGCCGGAAATCTTCCAGATTCAGCCCTTCAGTTTTCCAATGAGCGTTCTCCTCAACGAAAAGGCAGGCTTGCCAAAGTTGTAGAAGATTCCCTCCCGCTTTCAGTATCGGAAAGAGTCAAGACCAGCTGTTCTGATGCTTCCACATGGTGTCGCCGTGAATCGGAAAACTATGATTCCATTTTGCTTGATGCTCCTTGTTCCAGTGAGCGACATGTTTTGAATGATGAAAAATATCTCAATGAGTGGACTCCATCCAGAATAAAGTCCATAGCCATGGAGCAGTGGGCTTTGCTGTCCTGCGCCTATAGGCTTGCAAAACCCAACGGATACATATTGTATTCCACCTGTGCTCTGTGTCCTCAGGAAAATATAGAAATCATCAGGAAGCTGGTGAAAAAGTTTGATGATTGCATGGTTTTGGACAAAGATGCGATGAGAAAGTGTTTTCTCTCGAACTGTGAAAACTTTTCCGGCAAAATTACTGTTCCTCATGGTTTTTCTTTGGAAAAACTTTTTGAAAGTGCCGAAGTAAATGAATTTGGACTTCATATTCTGCCTGATTCTTCCGGTGGTGCCGGTCCTCTCTATTTTTGTCTGATCAAAAAGACAGAATCTTGTGTTCAAAACTTGTAAATGTCATTTTCTTCTATTATAATTTTGGTATGGAAAGTTTATCTGACAATAATGAAATCAAGCAGCGGTTGATTACAGAGATCGAGGATCAGCTTAAGGAATTCAAGGACGTCGACATCCTTCTTGAAAATATCCTGAGCGGTGCCCGTCGTCTGGTAAATGCCGATGCAGGTTCGATCTACGAATATGATTCCAAAGAAAATAAACTCAGAATCCGATACAGCCAGAATGATACCAAGCAGAAGGAACTTGCTCCTGGTGAAAAACTTGCATATACATCCTTCTCCTTTGTTCCGACAAAGGAATATATATCTGGATATTGTCTTCTTTCCAAAAAACCTGTGAATATCGACGATGTTTACAATATGCCTGAGTATCTTGATGAAGAAAAGAAAGAGAAAAGACCCTATGAATTCAATGAACTTTCAGATGTAGCTACTGGCTACAGAACTCATTCCATGCTCACAATCCCTCTTGTCATGACCAACGGAAAGGTTTTGGGCGTTCTTCAGATCATCAATGCACAGGATGAAGATGGAAATGTTGTTCCCTTTGACAAAGAATCCGAATTCTATATTTCGCAGTTTGCAGCAAAAGTAGGTTCGATTTATGAATATGCCTATCTTACAAGACAGAATATTGACAGACTTGTAAGAATGGCAGGTTTCAGAGATCCTAAGGAAACCGGATCTCACGTAGAACGGGTCTCATCCTTCTCTGTAGAAATCTATGACCGTTATGCAACAAACAAGCATATTCCGGAGAATGAGCGTGAAAGATTCCGCGATAATCTTCGTCTTGCTTCCCGCTGCCACGATGTTGGAAAGGTTGCCGTTCCTGACAAGATTCTTAAGAAAGAAGGAATTCTTGATGATGATGAGAGAGACATCATGAAGGGGCATACCTGTGTCGGGGCACAGATTTTCTCACCTATAGAAAATGATCTTGATAAAATGGCAAGGGATGTTTGCCTTCATCATCATGACAGATGGGATGGTGGAAACAGAGGTTATCCTGGAAACTTCAACTATATGGACTATATTCCGGCTACGAAAATGCCTCATGAATTGGCTCAGGCCCTTGTAGGTGAGGATATTCCTCTTGCTGCCAGAATAGTATCTTTGGCTGACGTCTATGACGCTTTGAGACATAAAAGATGCTACAAGGATGAATGGACTGTTGATGATACGTTCAATGAAATTCTTTCGCAGAAAGGAAAACAGTTTGATCCGGATTTAGTTGATGCTTTCATGCAGATCAAGGATCGTCTTGAAGATATCAATAAGGCTATAAGTTAAGAAAGAATCCATGAAAATTAATTGCTTGAGTTGGATTTCTGATCAATCAGGCTGTTGAATGAGCTTGAGAATTCACCAATGCTTTTTTTGCCTGCTGATCTGAATCCGGCTCCATTGGAGATTCCAAGGCTCTTCATTTGAAGGCTGAGTTTTCTTTGTTCCAGAAGTTCTTCAATGTTTTCAGCTGTGAAAATTCTTCCCATATCATTTAAAACTACGATTTTTTTATCAATCAATCTTTTTGCAAGAATCAGGTCTCTTGTAACTGCAACATCATCCCCAGATGAATTTTCAACTATGTAATTGTCTGCGGAATCTTTTGAACTGTCACATACAATCATGGTGAATGAAACATTTTCTGTTGCTATTGGAATATTTCTGTTTGCAACAATCTTTACGTCTATGGAATTTCTTTTACATGACTTGAGGATGATTTTTCTAGCCTCTTTGTCGCAGTTGTCACCATCAACAAAAACTGTCATTCGTCAAGAACTCCGCTTATTTTTTCAATCATGTTCATTGTTATGCGCTCTGCTTTTTCTTCATCTTCTGAACTGAGCTCTCTGGAAAGTTTAATTGATTTTTGTTTCTCTTTATACAATTCGTCAACGAGGGTAATGCCTGCAAGAATGCTTATTTTTAAAGGATCCGAAATTCCTGCGCTTTTCTTGATTGAATCAGTGATTGCTTTATAGTATGAGGAGAGTTTCAGTAGATACTCATCATCTTCCGATGCGTTTGCTGAAAATGAGGTACCTAGAATATCAAGCTGGATTTTTCCCACGGCAATACCGCCAGATCAGAAAATGTCAAATTGACCGTCAAGTGCGGATGGGGAAGGGGTATTTTCCTCTTCTTCCTCTATAGAGAATGAATTCTTGAGTGCTTCCTGTTCTTCTGCTGAATTTTCGAAAACCTGAGGTTGTGAAACTGTCGCTGTGCTGTTTTCTGCTGTCACGGTCTTATGAAGGAGACCTGAATTTTCTTCGCTCTGCGTTTCCTGTTCGTATACGAAAGGATCTTCAGTCTGTTCAGGAATATTGGACTCCGAAACTTCTGGTTCGGAAATGAAATATTCTGAAGCTTCTGCTGTGGAAGAAGATTCCTGTGCAGAAGACTGACCGTCTGAACTGTTAAGAATTGAATCCTCAACGGAATCAAGACGGTCAATGGTTTTAAGTATGCTTTCCTCGATCCTGCTCTGGGCTGCTTCAAGTGTAGAAACCAACTCCGTCTTTTCAGAAACCGCTTTTGTAAGCTCTGCGCATTTGCTACGCAAAGCATCGTTTTCCGATTCAAGCTGCGAGATTCTGTCAGTCATTGAACTGATTTTCTCAACAGCGGATTCTACCTTTTCCTGCAGGAGCAAAACCTGATCGAGTGTAATCATAGACTTATGCCTTTACTGCGTTCTTTGCTACTTCAACAACAGCCTTGAATGCAACTGGATCTTCGATAGCCATGTTGCTCAATGCCTTGCGGTTGAGTGTAACGCCAGCCTTTGAAAGACCGTCGATAAAGCGGCTGTATGACATACCTTCAGCGCGAACTGCTGCGTTGATACGAGCAATCCAAAGTGAACGATAGTCACGCTTCTTAAGCTTGCGTCCTGAATATGAATGGTCAAGTGCCTTAACAACAGCGTCTTTAGCTGCCTTGTAGTTTGACTTTCTGTCGCCCTTGAAACCCTTAGCGAGCTTCAAAATCTTAATACGGCGATTCTTTCTTTTTGATCCGTCAATAGCTCTCATTTCTTACTCCTAAAATCAACCGTATGGAAGAAGCTGCTTACGAACTGATGCAGCTGAATCTTCTGAAAGAACTCCGGCATGGCGAAGGTTCATCTTTCTCTTTGGTGATCTCTTTGTCAAAATATGACGAAGATTCATTTTCTTGTACTTTACTTTTCCAGTACCTGTCAAATGAAAGCGCTTTGCAGCAGCCTTCTTTGTTTTCATCTTAGGCATGATATTACCTCGTGTTTAGTCTTGCTGATCGTTGTCTTTTTCTGCAGCCTCAGCTTCCGCAGCAGCTTCCTTAGAAGCAGGTTTCTGTTTGGCTTTTGAAACTTTTGATCCCAATGTCATTGACATGAAACGGCCTTCCATAGCGGCAGGCTTTTCAATTGCATAGGAACCTTCTTCAAGCCTCTTTTCAACCTCTTTCAGGACGTCAAAACCGAGTTCAGTATGGGCAAGCTCACGTCCGCGGAAACGGATTGTAACCTTTACCTTGCTGCCTTCGTTCAAGAATTCCTGAACATGCTTTGCTTTCGTGTCAAGGTCGCCTGAGCCGATCTTTGGCTGCATGCGAATTTCCTTAAGCTTAAGTACTTTCTGGTTCTTCTTGGAGTCACGGAGTTTTTTCTCCTGTTCGAACTTGTACTTTCCGAAATTCAGTATCTTACAAACTGGTGGATTTGCATTTGGCGAAACTTCAACCAGGTCGAGATCCAGGTCTCTTGCCATTCTGAGTGCTTCGATAGTAGGAACAATGCCTTTCTGTTCACCTTCATCGTCAATTAATCTGACCTCACGCACGCGAATCTGTTCGTTTACGCGCATACCTTTATTGTCTGCCAATTATCCTCCTAGAGTATAATAATACTCATAGCATGAACAATATAGTATCAGAAATCAATTACTGTTGTCTAGTGAATTTTCGTTTTTATAGGAAAATTTATAAATAAAATAGGCCGGTAGTGCCATCAGAACAGTTGCAATCATTGGTATGATCACGGCTGTTTTCAGGAACCATAACGAAATCATGGCTGGCTGAACCAAAAGGGTGGTTGCGGCTCCCATGAGGGCTGTTATTGTTCCGCCTGTATTTTTTTCTTCAAAATTCAGCACTGATATTTTTAGAAATGCGCTGAATGCCAGGATTGTTTCTATTATCAGGATAGGGTTTACAAAAAGCATGAAGAATGTCTTTTTTTCGCCCAGAGCAATTGTTGTATATGGAGTGAATACTGCATAGAAAGATGTTAAAAGCGGAACTACAAGAACTGCCTTGTCTTTGAGGCTGCCTTTTGAGAGGAAAAATGAAGCCGCTGTGATCAATACCGACGGAACAACTGTGAATGCAATGTTATGTATGAATACCGATGCAAAACTGAACTCCGGATTGTATTCCATGTTTATGAAAAATTCACGGAAAATGGAAGTGATGAGAGCGATGAAAAATCCAGCGGATGAAGGCAGTAATGCTTCCTTTGGTTTGTATCCGCTTTCGTGGAAGAAGATGCTGAAAGTCGCAAACGGTATAATAAATAGTAAAAAAAAGTACATTTCCTTATCCTTTTCCTGGGAGTGGCCCATATAAAAAACACCGCATGAAGTCAATCACACGGTGTTTCTTATGGTTGTCTGCCGAACTTAACGGTCAGTACAAAAATTAGTCGTCAAGGTGACCTGCTGAACCGAGAACTTCGATGTTCTTGCGTGAGTACATCTTAACGAGTTCGTCGCGAGCTGGTGCAAGGTACTGGCGTGGGTCGAAGTCGCCTGGATTTTCAGCAAGGTGCTTGCGGATTGCTGCTGTCATGGCAAGGCGTCCGTCAGAGTCGATGTTGATCTTGCAAACTGCAGACTTAGCAGCCTTGCGGAGCTGTTCTTCTGGGATACCAACTGAGTCTGGAATCTTTCCGCCGAATTCTTCGATCTGGCGAACATAGTTCATTGGAACTGAAGAAGATCCGTGGAGTACGATTGGGAATCCAGGGATTTTCTTTTCAATTGCTTCAAGAACATTAAATGCTAGTGGAGGAGGTGTAAGAACGCCATCTGCTGAACGTGTACACTGTTCTGGTGTGAACTTGCAGCGACCGTGAGAAGTACCGATAGAAATTGCAAGTGAATCACATCCGGTTTTCTTAACAAAGTCTTCAACTTCTTCTGGTTTTGTGTACTTTGATTCTTCTGCTGCAACGTCATCTTCAACGCCGCCGAGAACACCAAGTTCTGCTTCAACTGTTACGTCGTGAGCGTGTGCGTATTCTACAACTTTCTTTGTGAGTGCTACGTTTTCATCATATGGAAGAGCTGAACCGTCGATCATTACAGATGAGAATCCGTTGTCGATACAATCCTTTGCTACTTCAAAGTTTGGACCGTGATCAAGGTGAAGAACGATCTGTGGCTTTTTGCAACCGAGTTCCTTAGCATATTCAACAGCACCCTGAGCCATGTAGCGGAGGAGTGTTCCGTTTGCGTAAGCACGTGCACCCTTTGAAACCTGAAGGATTACAGGTGACTTTGTTTCAACTGCAGCGCGGATGATAGCCTGCATCTGTTCCATGTTGTTGAAATTGTAAGCAGGGATTGCATAACCGCCTTTGATAGCCTTTGCAAACATTTCCTTTGTGTTTACAAGACCAAGTTCCTTGTAAGATACCATAATTAGCTCCTTGTATTTACTTTCCAATAGTAGAAAGAATAATTTGCATTAAAGATAAAACATTTGACGCTTAAATTCAAGATGAAAAAAAGCATCGGCCTGCTGAATAATTCTACAAATCATTTGACAAAACGGAAATGTGTAAATATAATTATTCTGATTTAGTTGATTTTTAATCAGTTAAACGTAAATATAAAGCTTGACGATAAATAAGAAAATCGTATTCAAGGAGATTTGAATGAAAAAGGGCGTAGTCGTTTTGGGTGGCCTTATTCTTGGACTTGCATTCTGCTTGCCTGCAGCTGCTCAGCCAAGTGCAAAGGCTGTTGAGACAATTGTTATCGACAACTTCGATGAAGACAAGGAATGGTCATGGGCATGCCAGGCCAGCCGCTTTGTTGCAGATGGATATCCTATCGTGAAGAAGTTTGAAGGAATTCCAAATTCTTTGGTTCCTTATCATAAGGATTCTGATCCAACAGCTCAGGTTCTTGGTGCAAAGATTGCATTCAACCGCAAGGGTGACAACTGGTTCGAGATCTATCCTGCAAAGGACAATGAACTTTCTGAAATTCCTTTTGTTGGAACAGTAACACAGATTGATTTCTGGATCTGGGGTGCTAACTACAACTACAGACTTGAACTTCTCGTTCGCGATGCAGACGGTCGCGTTCACACTCTCAAGGCTGGAAACCTTATGTTCCACGGCTGGAGAAACATTGTTGTAAATGTTCCTGGTTATATCCGCCAGCATTCTAGAATCCGTTCAGGACGTACAGACATGTCATTTGTTGGATTCAGAATCCGTACAGATGCAGCAGAAGCTGTTGATGACTATGTAGTATATTTTGACAACTTCAAGTATACAACAAACACATTGTCTAATGTATATGATGGTTATGCCCTTAGAAACGCTGACTTTGGTGATTCAAAGGAAGGATCATCAGATTCTACTGCAGACGCAAAATAAAAGTAGAGGTGGAATATAAATGAAAAAGATTCAGTATGCAATTATGGCATTGACTGTAGCCTTTGCTGGTTCGGTTTTTGCTCAGACATCAAGCTTGTCAGAACCTGATGCATCAAACATCGGTAACGACAGCGCTCGTCAGGCACTTCGTGAAGTAAGCGTTGAACGCTTTGAACGTGAAGGTTCATGGAATGTACATATTTCACCAGACTATGGTGTTATCCAGGGACGCCTTTTTGAAGGTTCTCCTGCTGCAAAGGAAGAACTTAACGACAAGGACAATCAGCAGATCGAAGATACAAAGGTTCTTGGTGTAAAGGTAGAATTCTTCAGACGTGGTATAAACTCATTCTACATCACATCTGCTCGCCCAATTCCAATTGAAGGTGTTACAAAGACAGTTTCTGTTTGGGCATGTGGACGTAACATGGGTCATCAGCTTTGGCTTTTGGTTCAGGATTATAATGGAAACAACTTTGAAATCTGGATGGGATCTCTTGAATTCAGTGGCTGGAAGAAGCTCACAACAGCAATTCCTCCATCCCCAGATAGCGAACATGGTATCATCCAGCAGAGCGTCTACCATGGTGACAAGCCTGGTCTTCGCATCGTAGGATTCCGTGTAGACTGTAGTCCAATGGATGCACAGGGATCATTCTACATGTACCTTGATGACATGCGCGCTGTTACAGATCTTTATGATCTTGAAAACAGAGATGATGATGATATGATGGATAACTGGTAATTCAGTATCTTGATTTGGATGGCCCTGCATTTGACATGCGGGGCTTTTTTTTTCGGAATTTTATAAACTCAAATTTTGATGGAAAACGTATACTCTAAAAAAAATATTTACCGCCAGATTTCAAAACTGGCTTTTCCTATTGCGCTTCAGAATCTGTTGTCTGCATGTGTCAATTCCGTTGATGTGATCATGCTTAATTTTGTAGGTCAGGATGCTGTAGCTGCTGTTTCGCTTGCTTCTCAATATTCATTTGTTTTATGGTGCATCTATTTTGGTCTTGGTACGGGACTTACAATTCTTGGCGCTCAGTACTATGGCAAGAAGGATTACAAAGCCATCGCTGCTGTTGAAGGTATTGCTCTCCGTTTTACTGTAATTGTCGGTGGTTTGTTTTTCATTGGAACTTTCTTTTTCCCGCAGGTTCTGATGGGGTGGTTCACCAATGATGAAAAACTTATTGGTCTTGGTTGCTACTACATGCGCATTGTTTCTTTCAGCTATCTTTTAAATACTGTAGTTGAAGTATATTTCAGCACCCTTAAGTCCGTTTCCAGAGTCAGGGCAAGTACTGTTGTCAATGTTGCCGCCAATGTGCTCAACATTTTACTTAATGCATCATTTATTTTTGGATGGCTTGGACTGCCAAAGCTTGGTATAGCAGGCGTTGCTCTTGCCACATCCATTTCTTCTTTGCTCAGATTGGTTTGTGTTATTGTTCTTTCTGCGAGAAGTCCTGATGTGAAAATCAAGTTTTCAATGATTTTCATAAGGAATAAAATTCTTTTCCAGGATTTCTTCAGGCTTTCGTTGCCGGCTCTTCTGAACGACCTGGTGTGGGGGCTTGCTTTTTCCGTCTACACTGGAATCATGGGACATCTTAATTCTGATGCTGTTGCAGCTTTCTCATTTGTCGCTATTGTCCGTAATTTTGGACAGGTTCTATGCTTTGGTGTTGCGAATGGTGGCGGATTGTTCCTCGGAAAAGTTTTGGGTGAAAACAATCTTAAAGATGGAAAAGTCGTTGCCAGCTGCCTGGTCAAACTTACAGTCATTACAGGTGCCATTGGAGGTCTCATAATATTTGCCGCATCTCCATTGGTACTCGGATTTGCCGATCTGACTCCCGAGGCATATGAATTCCTCAAGAAAATGCTTTTTATAAACTGTTTCTATGTAATGGGAAGTGCTGTGAACACTACTTTTATCTGCGGTATCTTCCGCAGTGGCGGTGACAGCAGGTTTGGATTGATATGCGATACCATCAACATGTGGGTGTATGCAGTTCCGCTTGGATTGATTTCTGCTTTCGTTCTAAAACTACCTGTAATGTCCGTCTATCTTCTCATGTGCACAGATGAATTTGTAAAGTGGCCTGTTGTCTTCTGGCATTACAGTAAAAAGTCTTGGCTTAAAAACATTACCAGGGAGAATGTTGCATGATCAATTGTTCCAATAAAAATGCGTCAGACGAAGCAAGAAAGCTTCTGCAATTTCTTAATGATACGGCCGGAAATAAAATTATTACTGGACAGCATACTCAGACTAATCCCATGGAAGAAATTGCTTACATAAAATCCATCACCGGATGTGAACCTTTGCTTCGTGGTTTTGAACTTCTTGGTTATTCTCCAAACATCAACTATGAAGATGCTGATGAGGCATGTCTCACTGAAGTTGAAGAAAACAAGGAGACCATGAAAACAGCTCTTGAATGGGCAAAGTCCAACGGTGCATCTCAGATAAAATGCATTTTGACATTCAGCTTTCACTGGTTTTCTCCTCTCGGAGGGCGAGATAAAAGTTTTTATGCGAAAAATACTGACTTTGATCCTGAAAGAATTCTTGTTGACGGATCTCCTGAAAACAAGGCTTTTTATAATGACATGGACAGTATAGCGAAAGTATTGGAAGAGTTCCGGCTTGAAAAAATCCCTGTCCTATGGCGGCCATTTCACGAAAGTTATGGAAAGTGGTTCTGGTGGGGAAGTAAAGGTCCGGAAGTTGCCTGCCGGCTTTATCGCATGATGTATGACTACTATGTAAATGAAAAGCATCTGGACAATCTTTTGTGGGTGTGGAACTGTGATGTTGCATCAGCTTATCCTGGTGATGACTGTGTCGATGTAAATTCCATTGATGTCTATCTTGAAGAGAAAAAAGCGACGGATTATAGGGCGGAATACGAAAGACTGACTGAAGCCTGCGGAAAAAACAAAGTGGTCGCTCTTGCTGAAGTAGGGTATAATCCTGATGTCGAGCTTCTTTCCAGGACAAAAATTCCATGGGCTTACTTCATGACATGGAGCAAGGAATTCTCCATGGACGGAATCCGAAATACAAAAGAGGATCTTTGTAAAATGTATTCAAGTGACTACAGCCTTAAATTGTGATATATTTAACTCATGTTCAACAGTCTTAGCGGAATCATAACGGGGAAATTTCCCCAGAAACTATATATTGATACTCATGGGATTGAATGGGATGTCACGTGTCCTGACAGCGCTCTTGAAAAGTTTCCTGATGTAGGTAGTGAAGGACGTGTTTTTGTATGGATGCAGCACACCGACAATCTGATGAATCTTTATGGATTTGCGTCAGACCGCGACCGTTCACTTTTTTTTGATCTGCTCAAAGTTGACGGCATTGGTCCTAAAGGTGCCGTGAAAATCATGAGCAATATTTCTACGGATCAGCTGGTTTCAATTCTTGAAAACGGGGATTTGGGGCTTCTCGAAAAAGTTCCTGGCGTCGGAAAAAAGACTGCGGCAAAAATGCTGCTTCAGCTTAAAGGCAAGCTGACACTTGAAAGCGGAACTGGTTCCTCTCCTGCAAAGAAAGCTGCATCTCCTTATGCTGATGTTATTTCGGCTCTTGTGGACATGGGGTACGACAAGTCTAAGGCTGCAGATGCTGTTGAAAAAATTGTCGGGCAGTTGTCTACCGATGAAACTTTTGCAAAGGCCGGACAAAGCCAGAAAGAAGATCTGATTTTCCGCCGTGCCATTGTTGAACTTGCCAATTAGTTGGAGTAACAGATGATCAAAAGTGTAAATGCAAGAAGTTCCCGCTCAAAAAAAAATACTCCAGAAGACGAAATGAATATTGTTTCCCAGCTTGCTTCTCAGGCTGCTGCCGGACGGGCCATGGAGAATGACGGTTCATCTATGAACATAGTCCGTGCCAGTGACGGCATGTTCAACGATAGTGCCATAGTGCGTCCTGATCTGATTACGGAAGACGACAGCGGGGAAGGTAGCCTCCGTCCTCTTTGTCTTGATGACTTCATGGGTCAGAGTGAAATAAAGAAAAACCTTGGAACTTTCATCAAGGCTGCAAAGGATCGTGGTGACGCCCTGGATCATCTTTTCCTGATTGGTCCGCCAGGTCTTGGAAAAACAACTCTTGCTCAGATCACTGCAAATGAACTTTGCGCAGATTTTAAAGTTACTTCTGCACCAGCTTTGGACAAGCCAAAGGATCTTGCTGGTATCTTAAGTACCATTACTCCAAAAACGGTTTTTTTCATCGATGAAATTCACCGTCTTAAGCCTGCCATCGAAGAGATGCTTTACATCGCCATGGAAGATTTTGAGCTGGACTGGGTTATTGGCCAGGGAGCTGCTGCCCGTACAGTACGCATACCGATTCCTCATTTTACTCTGGTTGGTGCTACGACAAAGGCCGGTATGGTCTCAAAACCTCTCCAGACACGTTTTGGAATCATCCAGAGATTCAATTTCTATACTCGTGAAGAACTTGCAAAAATCATTCATCGTTCCGCAAAAATTCTCGATGTTGCCATTGATGATGATGCGGCACTTCTTATGGCCGACTGCAGCCGTGGAACACCTCGTGTCACTAACAGGGTCCTTAGACGAATGAGGGATTTTGCCCAGGTGGAGGGCAGCGGAAGGATTACAAGAGAAATTGTTGCTGATGGTTTGAAAAGGCTTGGAATCGACAGTATGGGTCTTGAAAATTATGACCGAGAAATTTTGCTTGCCATAATCGAAAAATTTGGCGGTGGACCTGTAGGTGCTGAAACCCTTGCCATTTCCATCGGTGAAAGTCAGGATACTCTCGAAGATTACTATGAGCCATATCTGATTCAGTGCGGATTTCTTGCAAGGACTCCACGCGGAAGAATTGCAACGGAAAAAGCTTACGAACATCTTGGTCTGACATATTCACCAGGAATTTCTAAAAGCCAGGCGGAACTCTTCTAAGAGTCCTTGTTTTCCGGCATTTGTAAAGAAACATTACATTCACTATAATACTCAGCATGCAGACTTCAGACTTTAATTTTGAATTACCGGAAGAACTTATTGCCCAGCGTCCAAGTGGTGAACGTGGAAATGATAAGCTCATGTTTTTGAATAAAACCACGGGTGCCGTCGAACATCACAAGATGGAAGAGATAGTCGATCTGGTAGCTTCTGGAACACTTATGATTTTCAATGACAGCCGTGTCCGAAGAAGCCGCTGTTACGGAATAAAAACTACAAGCGGTCGTGAGCAGGAATTCATGTTTCTGAATCCGATTGGTGACGGTTCCAGCTGGAATACAATGGTCAAGGGTGCAAAGAAAGTCAAGACTGGAAATGAGTACAAGTTTTCAGATGGGACCATTGGAGTGATTCCGGAAGTTGCTGAGGGCTCTGAATTCCGTACAATCAAATTCGATAAGCCGATCGATGAGGCGTGGTTTGAAAGAAATGGCCACATTCCTCTTCCACCTTACATCCGTCGTGAGGATGATGACACTGATAGTGAAAGATATCAGACCGTCTATGCCAGAGAGACTGGCAGTGCAGCTGCTCCTACTGCAGGTCTTCATTATACTGAAGAGACTTTACAGAAACTTAGAGACAAGGGAGTTGAGCTTGCCTGGGTTACTCTTCATGTAGGACTAGGAACTTTTCTTCCGGTCCGCGAAGACAATATCGAAGATCATAAGATGCATACTGAATACTACACTGTATCGGAAGAAACTGCCGCAAAAGTTGCAAAGGCAAAAGCTGAAGGTCGTCCAGTCCTTGCAGTCGGAACCACCAGTGTGCGTACTCTTGAAAGTGCCAGCGATGATAGTGGTGCATTGATTCCAGGTACTCGCGGTACAAATATTTTCATGTATCCAGGATACAGGTTCAAGGTCGTTGATCAGATGTTTACAAACTTTCATACACCTGAAAGTACTTTGATAATGCTGGTCTCAGCTTTCGCTGGGAAAGACAATATAATGTCTGCTTACAGGCAGGCTGTAGAAAACCGATACAGATTCTTCAGCTACGGCGACTGTATGCTGATAAAGTAAGCCTGGAAAGTCCAAAGAAAATCAGGTCAACTGTTCGAAAGAATTTCGCAGAAGATTCAGAAACTGTGCCTTGACTATGGACGGTTCTTTTTCAAAAGTTTTCTCTGCCTTGTATATTACTTTTGCTTCTTCTATCAGTTCATCAATCCGCTTTTCGGTAAGAGGAAGCCTGGTTCCGATAATTTTGTTTTCAAATTCCGGAGAGTAAAATACGGTATTTCCTGCAAATACAACCCTGATGTTTGCAATCATACCTCTTTGCGTTTCAACAAGAAATGCAAAGCCTGCAGACAGTTCTGAAAGTGAATTTGTCGGACCTATGCGTCTGAAAATCTGAACGTCCCATTCTTCAAGGGGAATCCTGATTTTTGTAAGGATTGTTTTTTCAGGAATTCCTTCAAATTTATTGAATTGTATGAATTTTGTTTCAGCAGGTGTTTTCAGTTCAAGACGGGCATTCAAGGCAAGAAGGGGAGCCCATAAAGTGTGCTTGATACCTTTCGCACAGATGTTTCCGCCAATGGTTCCGATATTCCTTATCTGTTCCGTTCCGATGCTTTTCAGTGCATCCAGTAGAAAATGAGGTAATTTTGATCCTGTGGAAATTACTTTTGAAATTGTAACTGCAGCTCCATATTCGATATATCGCTCATGACGATCTATCATGTTTATTTCTGGTATGGCTCTTATGGAAACTGATTTTTCCCGTAGCTCGTCAAGATCTGTTCCTGTGCAACCGCAGAGGATCTGGATTTCATCGGTGTTTTTGAAGTGAAAGAGAACGTCTGAAAGACTCTTGGAAATTAGTACTGTTTTATTTTTTTGCATTGGATTTCTTTCCTTCACGGGTATGTTTTGCTGCAACGGCATAGAGAATTCCGTTTGTCAAAGTTGTGTAATCCGTGCAGCATGAATTGAGATCCTTGATTGCTACGTAGATCTGTTCGAGAGTCGGCCGATAATACTTCGTAAGAATTGAATATGCTGTGAATATTTTTCCGGCGTTGCAATATCCGCACATATGAATTCCGGCTTGTGAAAAACCTGACATGATGTCCTGATACAGCGGATCTGTTTTAAGATACTCAAGAGTAACAATATTACTGTCGCGTATGATTCCCATAGGAATCTTGCAGCTTGGTACAGGATTTCCATCCATTAGGACAAGACAGTTTCCGCATATCCCTTTTTCACATCCGCATTTTACGCTGTAAAACTGTTCCTTTCTAAGGATATGCATCAGTGAATCAGTAGGTTCCGAAGTAAGAATTATTTTTTTACCATTCAAAGTCAGTGGAATTTTCATTTTCTTCTGCCTCCTGATTATCGCTTTCTTCGTGCTTATTTGTCTGCATGTCCAGTTTCATGTTCAGTTCACGCAGGATTTTTTTCTGTTCCTTTATTTTCATAAAAATCGTGTCAGAACTCAATGGAATGGAATTTATCGTACAATTGAGTGCCTGAGTCAGCGCCTGGGTAAATGCTGCTGGAATGACCTGATAAACAAGCTCGCCTATTTGAGAAGAGTCATTTTCAGACTGAACGAATGAAATTTTCACCGGTGGATATTCAATTCTGTCATCATCAAATAGGCATTCAAGAACTCTTTGGATTCCAAGTTTAATGGTGGATGCGGCTGCCTGCGTACTTAAAATTTTTCCACCATTGACAACAAGATTGATGTTCCTGATGTTTTCACGGTATGTGCAGGGATTGATCTCAAGTTCAAGAATAGCGGCGATGTAAGATGTACTGTGGAATGGCTTGCCGGAAAAATTCTCGTGGTTCCATTCATTTTTTTGAACTGATGAAATTTTTTTTCGCACTGTATAAGGCAGTTTCTCGTTTCCTTTGCGGCGTTTTATCGTCTGACAGCATTTGCGCAGCAATGATGTCATGATGCTTATGCTTGAATAAACGTTTTCCGGCAGGGGAGGTTCTTCACCGTTTTTAAAGGCGGAATTGAATTTTACATTGCTCTGAGGTATCTCAAGAATTTCAGAAACTGTCGTTGAACAGATTTCCTGGATTGAGTCGGATACGGGAGGACAAAGAATTGTGATGGTGTTGTCTTCTTCCAGAGTAACTTCAAGAGACTGTGCCGCCTCATAGACCTCGGAACCATAGTACCCAGTACCTTCAAAGGCACATGCAAAACCAATTCCACGCATTGGAGAAGAGAACAAAGACACGTATTCCTTTGGTCCGCTTTCAGTTTCCCAGTTGTTGGAATCCAGATGATATGATGCATACTTTCTATTGAAATCACTTTTCGATGAAATTGCATCAAGTGCCTCTGATATTTTTTCAATATTGAACAGGAATGGAAACTGATTTTTTTTGTTTTTGCTTTCTAGAAACGTATTGAAATTAAGTTTCTTGAATTCCAATGGAGTCAATGAGCATTTCTCGCAGAGACAGTTCATCTGGTTTTCTACAGCGAAAAAAGCTGCTGAATCAATAAGTTGAATGTCAACTGAAGATGCAGGATTTGCTGAACTCGTGGCTTCTGATTCTATGAGAATGTTTTCCGGTGCATAAAGCCCGCATGATGCTATGACAAGTCTGTCAATCATTTCCTGAGCAAACGGGTTGGCGTAGCCAGCGTCAACCTTGATGTTGACTTTCATAGCTATAAGCCTACCCTTAGAGTTTGCTGCGCTCTTGTGAGTGATTGTTATCGGTTGAATCGTGTTCAGGAATTTGTCCTGTTCCTTTCGTGAGTAAACAAGTTTTATTGGTTTTCCGCATTTTTTTGAAGCCGCTGCAACCTGGCATGATATGATGGAATTATACCAGATGCTGTTTGTTCCTCTGTTTGTTGAAATCGTTTTTTTCAGGTTGATGTCTTCAGCATCGATTGCCATTGATTCGGAAACGATTTTCCTCAAACTACCAAGCCATTGTGTCGGCGTGAGGATTGTCAAAGTTCCGTCTTTCCAGAAACAAAGAGCTCCGTTGGGTTCTCCATAATCTGTAGTTTTAAGTGAATAGGTCCAGTCCTTCTCAAATACATATTCCGCAGAATCAAAAATCGAATCGATGCCTTTAATTTCACCGTTTTCGTCGGGAATCCAGCAAGGGCCAAATTTCAATGTCCGTTCAGCAAGTTTATCAGAAAAGAACTCTTCTTTGATTTCCTTTAGAGCTTTGATTTCTCTGTTCTGTTCATTGAGCCTGCGTTTGGAAATTTTCCCCTCTACAGATTCAACATTTGAGGCCATCATGTCTTCGTCAGGAAGATAGTCTTCGATTGTGTTTGTGTCAACTGTAATTTCTATTTCATCAAGGAGAACCTGAAGTTTTGATTCATCCGGACCAACAAGTAAAGCCAAAGGTTCCCCTTCGTAGGAAATGTTGCCCTCGCAGAAAATTGGAATTTTACCTCTTGGTGTATCAATCAAATTTGAACCGGGAATGTCTCGCGCAGTGACAAGAGTATAACCTTCCGGCAAGTCAGGATGAGAAATGGATTTGATGATTCCTTCCTTCGTTGGACTACGAACGGTCAAGGCATACAGCATTCCGTCCATGGTAAGATCACTGAAGAATTCTTTTTGAAAAGAGAATTTGTTGGTTTTCGCTGCAGTGACTTTTTTAGACATGATGCTTTTCTCCAACTTTTAATACGCAATCAATTACGTAATCAGTGATTTCTTCAGTCATGTCCGGCCACAAAGGAATGGAAATTGTTTCCAGATATTTTTGTTCTGCTTGTGGAAAATTTACTGCGTTGAATTCTGGATACAGGTTGCTCCAGTATGAGAAATGGAAAATTGGAATAAAGTGCATTGAAATTCCAATTCCAAGATCCTGAAGTTCTTTTGCGAATGTGTTCCGGTCACAATCAAGTTTTGTCAGGTCCAGCCTCATGAGGTAAAGATGGCAAGAGTCACCTTCGGAAGTTGGAGGTATTTTAATGAAATCATGTTTTGAAAATTCGGCATTATATTTTTTTACATGGACCTTTCTTTTTTCATCAAATTCATCCGCCTTTTTCAACTGAACTCTTCCGATTGCTGCAAGTATATCTGGAAGATTGCTTTTGAAGCCGGGAGCAATGATGTCATATTCCCAGCTGGCTTTTGACGAGGTATATCTGTCCCAAGCGTCACGGTTCATTCCGTGAAGCCTCATCTGGGTCATTCGTTTTGCAAGGTCATCATTGTCGGTTGCAACCATTCCGCCTTCGCCCGTAGTGATGGTCTTTGTCGCATAGAAACTGAAGACTCCTATGTCACCAATTGTTCCGGCAAACCCCATGGATGTAGGAGATGGGAAAGAATGTGCGCAGTCCTCGATGACATAGACTCTGTATTTTTTTGCGATCTCCATGATACGTTTCATGTTGCAGACGTTTCCCGCAATGTGAACCGGAACAATGGCAACAACATTCCGTCCTTTGTCGCTTTCGAGAATTTTTTCTATGCAGTCCGGATCAATGGAATATGTATCTTTCTCAATGTCAGCAAAATAGACATCAGCATCAAGGTGCCTTGCACTTGCCGCCGTTGAAACAAAAGTATATGGCGTAGTGATGACAGCTTTTCCTCTGCAGACTCCGCAGGCTTCCATCGCCATGATCATTCCGCTTGTATTGCTGTTGACTGCCAGTGCGTGTCTGGTTTTTATCTTCCGTGCAAATTCATTCTCAAATTGATGGGCTTCATTTCCTGTTGTAAGCCATCCTGATCTAAGAACTCTTATTGCTGCATCTTCTTCTTCCTTTCCCAAAGAAGCCTTAAAAAATGGTACTGTCATTTTTGTATCGCTCATTATAAAACCACCTTCACAGAAGTTGCCATGTCAAACTGAAAACCTGATTTTTCTTTTTCGATATAAAACTCATCAAGGGTAGGGACTGCCTGTCGCAAGATCTGCTTGAGTTCTATGCTGTTGCGATAAAGTTTTTCCTTGTCTTTTGTGAAATTGCAGATTGGATAAAGTTTTTCAATCAACTCGTCCAGGACAAAAGTTTTTGGCGGAATATTTGTAAGCACGAGAATTTTCTTGTATTCGGTTGGCGTCGGTTTTTCCTCATCAAGCCAAAGCGGTTCCTCAAGTCTTTCTCCTCGTCTGACACCAATAAACTGAATCTTTATGTCTTCATCCGGAGTGAAGCCTGAAAATT
This sequence comes from Treponema sp., assembly GCA_016293645.1. GTDB lineage: Bacteria > Spirochaetota > Spirochaetia > Treponematales > Treponemataceae > Treponema_D. Next base: position 26,528 of record JAEDDW010000018.1, read on the forward strand.
TTATTATCTGACGTGCAAGGTCGACTATCTTGATAGGATCGCCCATGTCCAGAAGGTAACTGCAACCGTTTTTTCCAACACCTCCGGTCTGAAGAACAAGGGAGCATGCTTCCGGAATGGTCATGAAATAGCGTTCCATTTCAGGATCTGTGACAGTAACAGGGCCTCCGTTCTTTATCTGTTCCATGAAAATCGGAAGAATCGAACCGCGGCTGCCAAGAACATTTCCAAATCGCACGAACATGAACGACTGGTTTTCAGCTGCTTTTTTCGAGTATGCGTTTACAAGTTTTTCACAAAGCATTTTGCTGACTCCGTAGACGCTTACAGGATCAACTGCCTTGTCGGTGGAAATGAGAACAAATCTTTCAACTCCATATTCGAGAGCTGCGTCAAGAAGATTTTTTGTACCAAAAACATTGTTTTCTATCGATGCAACAGAGTTTTCTTCCATCATTGGAACATGCTTATATGCGGCGCAATGGAAAATTACATCGGCGTGGGTATGTGAAATGATGTAGCGTACATATTCTCTGTCTTTCATGTCACCAATGATAGGAACTACGGAAGCTTTCTGTCCCACACCTTCATTCTGAAGAACATGAAGTTCGCGATAGATGTTCACGATGGAGTTTTCACCGTGCCCAAAAAGATAAAGACGTTCCGCACCGCCAGACAAAAGCTGCCTTGCAAGTTCACTGCCGATTGAACCACCGGCGCCTGTAATGAGAACACGTTTTCCGCGCAGATAAGAAAGACTCTTTGTTAATGGAATTACAACGGGGGTTCTTCCAAGAATGTCCAAAGGATTTATGTCTCTTGCCTGAATGAAGTGAGCCTTGCCATCGATAACCTGGCTTATGGAAGGAAGTATCTTGATTTTTGTAAATCCGCATTTTTTCAAGGCGGAATAAATTTCTCTGATTCTTTCTGTTCCTGTGCTGGGAATTGCAATCAAGGCCTGATCTACTGAAGGATCTGGATGAAGTGCATTTGTCATGCTTTCAATTGGCCCAAGGACAGGAATTCCGTCCATCTGTGTTCCTATTAGATTTTTATCATCGTCAAGAAACGCTGCTACGGAACCTATTATTCTTTTGGAAAGAATATCTTTTGCGATCATGCGCCCTGCGAAACCCGCACCGATAATATACAGCCTGCTTTCTGAATTGTTCATGTTCCCCTCGTGAGTGATGCTTAGGAAAGCGAAATCTTTTTTACTTCTTCGATAAACTCGTCAAGATTGTTGAATTTTCTATAGACGCTGGCAAATCTGATGTATGCGACTTTGTCAATTGTATTGAGCCTTTTAAGAACAAGTTCTCCCAGAGTTGCTGTGGATATTTCCCGTTCAGCCTTTCCAACGTTGTATGCTTCATCTTCAATCTCGTTGACGATCTGGTCTTTCAAGTCTGTTGATATCGGTCGTTTTTCAAGAGCACGCTCAATTCCCTTGGCAATTTTTTTTATGTCAAAAGGCTGTCTTCTGCCGTCTCTCTTGACCACCATGAACGGTTTTTCTTCGATTCTTTCAAAACTGGTGAACCTTTGTCCGCATGATAGACATTCACGTCTTCGTCTTATGCTTTCTCCGTTTGCAAGTTGCCTGGATTCAAGAACTTTATCATCAAAACTGCCACAATATGGACATCTCATATTATTATCCTAAATTAATTTTGTTTCCATAATATCAGTGTTTATTCAATAAAACAAGTTGTGAAAATTTCTGGTTTAGTTGATGGCTTTAAGGATAGGGGAGCGACCTTTCCTATTTTGGTGTGGTCTGGTTTTGCGAGGTTCCCGGACCGTTCCGGTCCGGGCAATCCCTAGGGCACCCCGCTTTCCGGGGTTCCGCTATCCGCTCATTGCCGCCGCAGCCTGTGCTGCGGCGGCAACGCCTCCGGCGCCCCTCCAATCGGGGCTAGTCTCGCCAAGGATCCCTGAGCGCAGTCGAAGGATCCATATCCCAACCTCATCTTTCAAGAATTGCATCGCAATTCTTGTGGCGAAAGTTACAAAAGATCACACCTTCCTAATTAAATCAAACGCTTTCGCCAAGGATTCCTGAGCGCAGTCGAAGGGTCCATATCCCAATTAAAGATCCAAGAATTGCCCCTGCAATTCTTGAGGCGAAAGTTACGTGATGGCTGGCATCT
>JAEDDW010000019.1 GCA_016293645.1 Treponema sp.
AAAAAATCAGGCCTCTGCAATTGCTTCAATTTCGCAAAGAACATTCTTTGGAAGTGTCTTTACAGCAACACATGAACGGGCCGGTTTGCCGATGAAATGCTTTTCATAGACTGAATTGAATTCTCCAAAGTCTGACATTTCAGCAAGGAAGCAGGTTGTCTTGACAACCTTATCCATTGAACTGCCGGCAGCTTCGATTATCGCCTGAACATTTCTGCAGCACCTTTCTGCCTGAACAGCAATAGTGGTTCCGTCAATATCACCAGTCTCAGGAATGATTGCAATCTGACCGGAAGTATAGACAAATCCGCCAGAGACAAATCCCTGGGAATAAGGTCCGATTGCTTTTGGTGCTTTGTCAGTAGAAATCTGTTTCATATTTTTTCTCCATTTCCTGTATTATTCTTCATTGTTTCTTTCATAGAACATTTCGGCATCTTCATGTCCATATTTTTTCGACCATTCAGAAAAAGTGCCTGGAGTGATTCCTTCCTGCTTCTTTGTTTCGTTTTTAGTCTCTGCAGAATCATGCTTCTTTTTCTGAATTCTTATCGGCGAAGAATATTGCCGCCTCATCATGGCATAATATTCTGAATCATCCATTGTCGTTCTCCCTGCGTGATTTCACTCGCACCAGAACACTTTGTTGCCGGTACGCTTGATTTCTTCAGGATAATCTCCATCCGGATATCCAAGGGCAAGGTGTCCTATGCCTTCCCACTCACCTTCGACACCCAGGCTTTTAAGCCATTCCTGCCATTCAGGCATTTCAAACTCTTCTTTTGCTCTATGAATCCAGCAGGTTCCAAGACCAAGTTCGTGGGCTTCAAGCATCATGTTTCCAAGAATAAGAGAACCGTCATAAGTCTTGTTGCGCCAGTTTTTATCAGAAAGAACAATAAGCACAACAGGGGCACCATAAAATTCTCCGGCAGGATTATGTCGTTCAGCAATTTTTCCGTTTATTTCAGTAAGTTTTCTGATGATTTCTTTATTGGTGACAGCAAGAATGATTGAAGACTGTCTGTTCCTTCCGCTTGCAGCCCATCTTCCGGCTTCAATGACTTTCTCGATGAGTTCCTTTGAAGGAATCTCACTTTTGAACTTTCTTATGCTTCTGCGTTCCTTCATTTTGGCAAAGATATCTTGCTCAGGAACAACGGCAAAAAACTCAAGGTCTTCTGAACTGCTGTTGTTCTGAAGACTGTGGGATTCACCTTTTGGGCAGTAGTGACAGTCTCCTGGTTTCAAATATTCAGTGACCGTATCCGTGACTACCCTTCCATCACCACTGATGATGTAGATGATTTCACTTGATGTATCATGGCAGTGCATGCCGATTGTTGCACCGACACCAAGTTTTCCGTGAAGGATTCTGTTTTTTCCGTCGAAAAACATTTTAGCCATCAGACTTTTTTCGCCGCCCTTGAAATTAGGGAATTCTTTTGCTTCGATTTCTGGATATGCAATTTTCATATTTTACTCCATCAACAATTATAATTTATACCTCAATCGGCATTCAACATTTTTAGTCTTTCTGTAATCCGCCCATAGTTATTTCTTTCATGTGGAAAAGAACAGTTCAAGCATGACTTGATTCCTTTGTCGGTGTAATAAAAATCACCACCGCATCTGTCACCAAGAAAATATAGAGGGCAGAAACAAAACATGCAATTGAAGTCATCAAGATTTTCTGTTTTGTGACACGGGAAAAATTTGCACGATGTATTCTGGAAGAATCCGCTGCTGTTCTTTCGCTCTGACGGTTTTTTTTCTCTGATGTTTTTTACAATGACAGTGGTAAGATACCCGGACAGTCTATTCACGTCTGAAAGCTCATTTACCATTACCTCATTTTCAAAGCTGCAGTTTGAGACTGCGCAAAAGTCAAAATCATAATCCTTCTTTTGATCTGACAGAAAACAAAAAAGATCCTTCAGTTTTTTACCGGACTTCATGAATACAAGAGTTCCGTCCAGATAAAAAGATTTTTCAATATCATAGGATCCTGGAATTACGTGGATTTTTTCATTTTGAGATGCAAGGTCAATCCCGGCTGAACATGCAGCTGCCGTAAAACTTGTGACACCAGGAATGATCTTTATGGAATAACCACGTTCCATGAGAATATATACCACATACATGCAGGTCGAATAAACGGACGGATCGCCGATGGTCAAAAAACATACATCTTTACCTCCATCGAGATATCCTGCTATTGAATCCGCAGTTTCATTCCATGCTTTCTGCAATAGTTCATCTTCCTTGGTCATAGGAAAATCTGTTTCAACTATGATTTTGTTCTTTAAATCGATACCCAGTTTCTCTGCTGTTTTATAGGCAATGCAATCTTTCCTGTCTGGATTCGGGAGGACAATTACAGGACATTTTTCGATTGCTATCCTAGCCTTTATCGTTACAAGCTCTGGATCTCCTGGACCTATTCCAGTTCCATAGAAAATACCTTTCATCATCGCTTCTCCCTTCTCTCACGGAATTTCAGACATTCCCTAAGAAAACTTTTTGCGTAATCAGGATTTGACCAGTAATAAAGATGTGGAAATCCCCACCATCTGTTTTCATCAGCATGAACGCAGTTCCATTTTTTTTCGCTGAGCGGTTTATGAGCAATGCAGTCCCGACCATTTGAAGTGGAATCATAATAATGGAATTCATGACCTCTTATGACATTATCGCAGCCCTTCAGAAATTTTCTGCCGGTGTCAAGGAATTCCGCATAGCCGAATCTTACAAGGCTGCCTTTGAATTCACAGCTGCCATCGATTGCTCCACACATCTTGAATTTTCTTCCGTCTTTATCCGTTATGGATTCATGAAGGTACATGAACCCACCACACTCAGCGATGGATGGAATTCCGTCTGTAATAGCCTGCCTTATGGAATCTTTCATCGTCATATTGGATTCAAGTTCAGCAAGATGAAGTTCCGGATAACCTCCACCTAGAATCATTCCATCGATGTCATCCGGAAGTGTTCTATCATTCAACGGAGAAAACTTCCGGATCTCCGCGCCCATGTTTTCAAGCATCCTGATGTTGTCTGTGTAGTAAAAACAAAAAGCATCATCGAAGGCCAAGGCGATTTTCACTTTGCATTCCGGAAAAATGATTTCATCCGCAGTAAAATTAAATTCCTGATCTTCTTTTGCAATTTCGATGATCTTATCAACATCAACAGTACGGGAAATCTGGGCAGCGGAGATTTTACAGATACTTTCAAGACCTGAAATCTCATCAGGCATTACAAGACCAAGGTGCCGGCTTTCCAATGAAAGGTCTTTATTGTGTTCGAAATATCCAAGGGCCTTTATGCCTGTATTTTTCTCTATTTCTTTTGAAAGCTTTTCGTAAAGCATGGAAGATATATTGTTTAATACGATACCCTTTATGAGGCCTTCGGAATCAAAATCCGAAAAACCTTTTACCATGGCAATAACGGAACGCGACATCCCTTTTGCATCCACCACAAGAATTATCGGTGCCTTCAAAACCTTTGCAAGATGATAGGTAGAGGCTTCATCGCTGACACCACCTATGCCATCATAAAGTCCCATAACTCCTTCTATTATAGATAGTTCTGAATCGTTTTCCGCAGCGAAAATTTTTCTTGTGGTATTTTCATCTGTGAAAAACAGATCAAGATTTCTTGAATCCAATCCAAGGACATTCCGATGGAACATGGGATCTATATAATCCGGTCCTGTCTTAAAGGAATTCACTTTAAGACAGGAATCCTTAAGGAATTTAATGAGTCCGATTGTAAAGAGAGTTTTCCCTGATCCACTTCTAGGAGCGGCTATCACAATCCTTGGAATTTTCATAGTTCAATTACCATCCGTAAAATCAAAGGAACAAACAAATACCGGGTTACCAGCATTAAGCATATTGTAATTCCCGGTTTTGACAGCCCTGCTTATGTTTACAACGACAGTATCGATATTGGACATTGGAAATTTTTTTGCAAGATTTTGGAAATCGCATAAAGATTCCAATGTCACTGTGTTCAAAACAATCCTCATATGCGGATTCATCCCATAAAGCGACTGAAGAATTTTTTTCATGTTGCCTTTTGTTCCGCCGATGAATGCATGGGTCGCAACCGGGAGTCCTGTAAGCCCGTCTGGAGCACAGGCTTCTATGACCTGGACATTATCAACATTGAACTTTCGTACATTTTCCTTCGTCAGTATGACAGCATCTTTGTTGCACTCTATCGAAAAAACTTTGATCGTAGGAGAAAGCAAAGCTGCCTCAATGGAGATTGATCCAGTACCACTTCCGATGTCATATATTATTGAGTTATTTTTCAGCCGAAGTTTGCACATGGAAATCATCCTGACTTCTTCCTTGGTCATTGGAACTTTATCCCGTATGAACCTGTCGTCTGGAATTCCCGGTGTTATCATGTCAAAAATATTTTCCATAATCAAATCAACTCCCGCAATTTTCAAAAACAATCATACCACAATAGAGGCCTTCCTTCAGTTCCGGAAGAACAGTATCTCCATTGATCTTCATCACTTTTTCATCAGCATAGCCAAGATTATATCCTAGATGGATGACCGCATTTTCAAGTCTGCATGAATCCATGATCTTAGGTATATCGTTCTTTCCGCCTGTAATGAAAAAACATTTTTCCTTATTTCTCAACGAACGCCCTAATTTTTCAAGCCATTCTTTTTCCTGCGTTCCATGGAGACTGACGATATTACAGTCATGCCATGATTCTCCTATTGAAGAGGCAAGATAGGAAATACTGGAAATTCCAGGTAATACTTTGATATTTATCGAGGCAATTTTTTTCAATTCTTCATGAATTTTTTTTGCACCGCTGAAAAATCCCGTGTCACCTGAAAAAAGTATAAGTATGTTTTTTCCTGATATTGAATTCCTTTTTATCTTCTCAATTTCTGGAATTATGTCCCGGGCCAGATAATATGGAAATTTTTCTGCTGAACTTTTTACTACTGCAATCATTCTCTCTGCACCGAATATGCAGTCCGCATTTTCAATTGCTTTCATCACTGCCGCCGTCATATGCGATTCAGTTCCAGGGCCAATCCCAGCAAGCACGACATTCATAGTGGAGCCGGAAAATATTTTTATCCCTGCCCTCTTCTCAAAAATTTCATTCAGCTCATCATAGGTGGAAACAACCTGGACACTTTCATAACTGCTGTTGTTACAACCACACTCCGATATAACAAAACACTGTATTCCAGTCTTGAGACATGCAGAAATTTTTGAATCGGTACCTCCGGCAACACCGGATTGTTTTGTTACAAGAACCTTGATCCTCTTTTCCTCAATGATTGAGATATTCATCTTTTCAGAAAAAGGTCCCTGCATTGCAATGATCTGAGAACCTTCAAGACCAGCTTTCTTACATAGTTCAAGACTTTCAACGGCAGGTATTACTCTGGCAAAAATTCTCTGTCTTGTTTCTTCATCGCCGCAATAAGTCTTAAGGTCCTTGCTGCCTGTAGTCAGAAGTATCCTGCCATCTGTTTGTTTAAGGGCATCATATGCTTCATATGCTGATGAGAAATATCTTATGCCCTCTGATTTTTCATGAGCTGTTTTTCTTTTGAATCTGATCAACATAGTTTTATCAGAAATGGCATCATATATGTTTCTGCTGACCTCCGTAGCAAAAGGATGTGTTGCATCGATCACGCATTCATAATCTACCGTCTCGATGATGTCCCTGATCTGATTACAATCGAGACGGCCGGTAACAACATTGAGATTGCCATTTTTTTCGACAATCTGATTTCCGTATTCAGTAGCGACATGGAGATCTACCAGAATTCCCTTTTTGCTTATGGCTTCTGAAATTTCACGGCCTTCTGTAGTTCCGCCAAAGACAAGAATTTTTTTCATAATGCATATCCGCGTTTTGTAAGGATTTTTCTATTTCCGTCTGGAAGCTCAACGATTTCACTTTGAGAATTTCCTATGAACACAGTGGTGAACATGTTTACCCTGGCTTCCATGAGTTCAGCAAGAGTACATACAACAGTACGTGTATTTTCTCTGCCGATATTTTCAACATAACCTGCAGCGGTATTTTTTGAAGTTCCATTTTCCATAAGGATTTTGCAGGCCCTTTCAAGATAATCGTTTCTCTTATGACTTGAAGGATTGTACAAGGCGATGGCAAAATCACCATTAGAAGCAGCTTTCAGCCTTCTGGATATTGCTTCCCATGGAGTCAGAAGATCACTCAGACTGATGACACAAAAATCATGATTCAACGGACAGCCGAGCTCAGCAGCACCACTTATGGCTGCAGTTATTCCAGGTACAACACAGAAATCCACAGACTTGTATTCATCAACTTCAGAAAGCAACTGCAATACAGGAGAAGCCATTCCGTAAATACCGGCATCACCACTGCAGACTAGAGAAACTGTTTTTCCTTCCAGGGCAAGGTCAAAGCACATCCTGCATCTGTCGATTTCCTGACGCATAGGAGTTGATAGAAATTCTTTATCGGGGAAAATTTCTTTCACAAGTTCAACATATAAAGTATATCCAACTATTACGTCGGATTTTTCCAGAACTTTATATGCTTCATGGGTCATTTTATCTTTTTCACCGGGACCAATACCGACAACATAAATTTCTTTTTTCACTGATAACTCCAATTGATTGCAGGCTTTCTTTCCGCCACAGCAACAGTCATTCCATCGTAAGATATTTTCTCTAGAACAAGACGTGATCCTTCTCCTGCGCACACAAGAGCGGAACTTTCACAGACACATCCAACACCTGTTGTTTTTCTGACAAAATCAGAATCAGATTTGACACCTTCTGCTTGCGAAAGAATTCCTTCAGGAAAAGTAATGAAAGGAACATTCATGGACTGAGAAAATGTACATAGTCCCTTTTCCTTTTTTTTCAGGTCAATGCTTGAGACCGCAAAGACTCCATCCAGAATTATTCCATTTATATTTGATTCGATGAATTTTTTTATGTCTTCAAAAGATTTATCTTTTTTGCAGCCAATGCCAAGACAGTAATTTTTAGTGGTCAGATTGATAAGACTTTTCTTTTCATATACAGATCTCGTTATCGCAATGCCGACCGTTTCATTCTCGGGAATCTCATCAACAATTTCCAGACATTCAGGAATCTTTCCGACTGTATTTATTCCTTCTTCGATATAGACGGAAATTCTTTCCCCACCAAGAATTCTTGAAGAAACGAGTTTTATGCCCTGTTTGTCATTGATCTTCAATCCGTTTTTCAATGCAAAAAGATCTACGGAGAAAGAATCATTTACATCTGTCGCCGTCGTAACCACAGGTATCGCATCAATAGACATGGCAATTTTTTCAGCAAGAACATTTCCCCCACCGACATGCCCGGACAGGATAGGAATTACAAATTTACCATTGTCATCGATGACGATTACAGGACAGTCTGTCATTTTTGAATTTACAAAAGGAGAAATCTTTCTTACTGCAATTCCAGAAGCACAGATAAACACAAGTGGTATTCTTTTATAAAATGAGTCTGAAATTATCGCATCGCTTGCATCGATCTTTTCAAAGACATGCTCAATGAGAATGGATTCGATTTTATCACAAAGACATTTTCCTTTTTCCGTATAAGAAATGATTCTAATCAGCACTGGTCTTAACCTTCCTGTATTCCGTTTCAAACTCCGGATCATATAGCTTAGATCTGCTGTAGGTGCTGTGATCTATTACATCACCAACGATAACAAGGGCAGTTTTAGTGATTCCGTTTTCTCTTGCAGTTTTCTCCAAAGTACCAACCGTACATTTTAGAATTTTTTCTTCAGGCCACGTTGCCTTGTAGACAATTGCCGCAGGAGTCAGAACATCCATTCCTCCAGCAACAAGTTCGTCACTTAGTTTTTCCAGAAGTCCTGTACTGAGATAGATTGCCATCGATGATTTGTGCGACGCAAGGCTCCTGATAGATTCCTCTGATGGAACCTTTGTCTTTCCTTCCATTCTTGTAATGATCAGAGTCTGGCTTACATCGGGAAGAGTATATTCAAGGTTCATCGATGAAGCGGCTCCGAAACATGCGCTTACACCAGGACAAGTCTCGTATTTGATCCCAAGATCATCAAGAAGATCCATCTGCTCCCTTATGGCACCGTAGATGCTGCTATCGCCAGTATGAAGCCTGACAGTTGTCTTTCCGTTTTTTTCCGCTTTTTTTATGATCTCTATTACCTCTTCCAAAGTCATGAACGCACTGTTGAAAATTTCTGTTCCGTCTTTTGCATAATTCAGCAGCTCAGGATTGACGAGAGATCCTGCATAAATTATGACATCGGCTTTTTTTAAGAGATTCATGCCACGGACAGTGATGAGATCCGCAGCTCCGCAGCCAGCCCCGACAAAATAAACCATTACATGACCTCCCTGAGAATTTCACGGGCGTTTTTGCTTTCCGCAAGTAACCCGAACTTGTTGCTGTATACCATGCATCCTATATTGATCCTGCCGCCTGCCCTTTTTTCAAGAAAGAACATTATTTTTTTCAAGAGATAGTTCATTGCTTCTTTTGTTTTTCCTTCACTCTCGATTATTGAAATTCCCTCTTCTGTTGTTGCAGCATCGATTATTTTCTTTACAGCCGGAACTCCACAGCCGGCCTCGATTGCGGCACAAGCAAGTAGTTCCATTCTGCAGTCAGCTTCCTTTGAATGTGTATTGTAGATTCCTCCAGCTACCTTAACAAGCTTTCCAATATGTCCACACAAAAGCAGATTTTTGAAACCTTTTTCACATGCCGAATCAATTGTAATACCGATGAAGTTGGAGCATTTCACAGCGGAATCGAGATTGTAATTGAAGTTATTTTTCATAAAGTCAAGACCATAATTTCCGGGAGTGACACAGACACTTTCGTTGCCCATGGATTTTTTCTGGTTCAGTTCAACCTTTATCGTATCAATCAAAGCCTGCGAACTCATGGGCTCGACGATGCCACTTGTACCAAGTATGGAAATTCCATCGACTATGCCGAGGCGAGGGTTGAAAGTTTTCTGTGCCGTTTCTCTTCCTCCAGGAACGGAAATCACAACCTTGACTCCATCTCTGTAATCTAAAAGCCCGCATATTTCATGGATTTCCTTTTCAATCATCTCCCGCGGGACATGGTTGATCGCCGCTTTCCCTACTTGCTGATCAAGTCCTGGCAATGTCACCCTACCGACACCTTCCCCACCATCAATTACAACGGAACTCTTTCCTCCGTCTTCAAACAAAGCTACCGTACTGATAATGTGGAGTCCGGTCGTGCAGTCCGGATCGTCTCCGCCATCTTTTATTACCCCACAGGAAACTTCGGTCTCACCAATTGATATGTCACAGAGTTCAGCTTTGAAAACATCACCCTTAGGCGTTTCTATTTCAACATGAGATTTTCTTTTTCCTGATAACAGCATCCAGCATGCTGCTTTTGATGCCGCAGCCGCACAACTACCGGTGGTAAATCCGTTTTTCATCCGCAAGTCACCTTATTCCATACGACAACGCATTCACAATTGCGGCTGCAATATTGCTTCCGCCTTTTCTGCCTCTGTTTACAATGTAAGGCACAGAAGACTCCATGATCAGCTCCTTAGCCTGCACCACATTTACAAATCCAACAGGAACACCTATTATAAAATCCGGAGAAAATTTCTTGCAGTCCATGAGTTCTTTCAGGGCAACAAGAGCTGTAGGAGCATTCCCAACTGCAAATATGATTTTCTTTCCAAGCCTTGAGGCATGTTCCATACTGACATAGGCTCGGGTCAATCCACGTTCTTTTGCTTCGGCTGCAATTTCGTCATCAGCCATGAAACAGTGGACAGAGCATCCAAACTTCTCAATAGCTTTTTTATTGATTCCGGTTTTTGCCATGTTTGTGTCCGTAACTATATCAGCCCCTTCCTGTAAAAGTTGTCTTGCAACTGCAACGGCATCTTTTGAAAAGCAAAGTGTACCGGCATAATCAAAGTCGGCGCTTGTATGGATGCACCGCATGATTACATCAGCATTTTCTGGAGGCAGAACAATTTTTAGAGTTTCAAGTTCTTCCGAAATGATCTGGAAACTCATTTTTTCAATATCCTGGGGGAGTACATATTCAAGCCTGTTCATTTTTCAGGACCTCCCGTATCGTTTTAATAAGAATCTTGTTTTCTTTGTGCCTCTTTACGGCCACTCTGTAGAATTTTCCGTCAAGCCCTTCGTAGTCACTGCAATCCCTGATGAGAATTTTTCTCGACAGCAGTTTTTCATAAAGGGAAAATCCAACATCCGTCTCAAAAAGAATAAATGGTCCGTCAGATCCATAGACCTTGAACCCTGCGGAAGACAGTTCCTTTGAAAGAAATGATTTCTCAGTGAAGATGACTTTTCTGGCTTTGTTCAGATATCCTTGATTTTTCAAACAATGTACTCCAGCAATCTGAGCCAGTACATTCGTACTCCATTCAGGAATCTTATTTTTCAATCCATTTGCGATCAAATCACTGGAACATATTCCATACCCAAGTCTTATGCCTGGAATCGCGAAAGTTTTAGTAAATGCCCTGAGTATTATGGTTTTACTGTCAGTGCTCATAGATGAGAAGTAGGAATTTTCCTGGGGCGAATCTGTCAGTTCGATAAAACACTCGTCAATCAGGAAAATAGAACCTGCCCGCAAGCATTCATTATCGATTTCACGGAGAATTTCAAGCGGAACAACCTTTCCATTCGGATTATTTGGGTTTGCGATAATCACAATACCTGGCTTTGATTCCCGTATTCTGTCTTTAATCTTCTCAAGAATTTTTTCGTTGCAGCTGAAGTCATCTTCTCTTGAAAGAAAAATGTTCTCACAGATGAAATCATTCTTTTCAAGGAGATTCTTATAACCTGTAAAAGACGGAACGATGCACAGCGCAGTTTTATCTCTACAACTTTGAATCGCGGCATCTATTATCTGTGTAGCACCATTCCCGGCAACAATTCTTCCGGAAGCAATACCAAAATGTTCCCCTATTTTTTCTATAAGAAGTCCACATTCAATGTCCGGATAATTCCTGATCCTGCTGATAGAAAATGCAAGTTTAGGCCAGAGGGAAACCGGAAATCCCATCGGATTTATGTTGACTGAGAAATCATGACGTATTTTTGTTCCGTATATACTTCCACCGTGCATTTACAGTTTCTCCATCATGAATAGAATTCCGGTAAAAACAATCTCCCATAGAAAGGAACTCACGTACAAAAGCCTGTTTGCCCTTTTTATATCATTCACTTCGATTGTCCTGAGGGCATCTCCAATGAAATGCTTATCTTCAATTATACCATGATATGATGCAGGCCCTGCCAGCTGAATGCATAAGGCTCCTGCCATGACACTTTCCGTCTGTGCTGAATTTGGACTTGCATGATTGAACCTGTCTCTCCTGAAAATTTTCCAGGCATTTTTCACACTGAATGCTTTCCCAAGAATCGAACATGAAATGATCATCATGAAAGCACAAAGTCTTGACGGGATGAAATTTACTGCATCATCAAGTTTTGCAGCGCATCTTCCATAATCAATATGCCTGTCATCCTTGTATCCGATCATGGAATCCATAGTATTGATGGCTTTGTATATAAACCCAACGATAGGTCCTCCAAGGGCAAGATAGAACATCGGTGCAATCACACCGTCTGAAGCGTTTTCTGCAACAGTTTCCACACATGCCTTTATGACCTGTTCCTCAGTAAGATTTTCAGTATCACGGCCAACAATCATTGATAAGGCCTTTCTTGCCTTGATCAGATCTTTGGCCTTTAGAACTTTATAAACTTTAAGGCTTTCAGAACCAAGACATTTGAGCGCTAAAACCTGCCACGACATTATGGTTTCCATAACCATGCCGGCATATGTGTTTACGCTATATGAAGCCACAAGAAGTCCACCGGCAATACAAGCCGTGATAAGACAGACAAGAAGAACTGTAACAGTTCCGTAGAGCCTTTTATCTTTACTTGTTTTTTCTTTTGACATAAATTTTTTTTCTAAAAAAGAAACAAACTTTCCTATTGCTCTCACAGGATGATATAGAATATGAGGATCTCCAATAATCAGGTCCAGAATGAATCCGGCGACAAAAGCATAGAGGTGGAATCTGATCATAGTTTTTCCACCTTATCAACTTCAATGGTTCCGTCTTTCAAAACCGCTTCAACCACATATCCACAGCCGTTTTTTACCTGCCAGTCAAAATATGATTTTCCGCATATTTTGCTCATGATGGCCATTATGGTTCCGCCGTGAATGACGAATGCTACCACTGGATTTTTTTTCCGGACAGATCTATTGATTTCATCGCAGGCTTTCAGAAAACCTGTGTAGCACCGGTCAATAAAACTTTCTCTTGGCTCACCATCTGGAAATGGCAGTTCACCGTTGCTTTTAATCCACTTTATGTAGTTGATATCATCTTCAAGTTCTTTGTAACTTCTATTTTCAAAAAGACCGAAATCTATTTCTCTGAATTCTTCTATCACGCACATCTTACATGAGGGATAGATTATCTGACATGTTTCCCTGCATCTTTTCATAGGACTTAGGAAAACAAAATCAGTCAAAGGATATTTTCCGCCATCAGCAAACTTGAGAATTCTTTGTCTGCCCTCTTCACATAGAGATTCATCGGTCTTGCCAATATATCTTTTTTCAAGATTCCCCTTTGTCTCTCCATGGCGTATGAAAATCAAATTCACCTTCACTTTATTTTCTGCCCTATTCCACAAATGACCCGGTAGACTTCTTTTGACCTGGAAGCGATTTCAACAAGCAATCTGCCACACAAGTCTCTGTATCTTCTTTCAATTTTTTCAACAGGAACTATTCCATTCCCGACTTCATCGCTGATGATGACAATGTTCTTTTTCGAGATCAAATCTTCTATCTGATTTACAATTTCTTCGTCAGTTTTTTCCTCGATTAAATCCCTGATCATATGATTAAAACCATCCCAGATGATTTCTTTTTCACAGGATAAAATTTCCGGCAATGACGGTTCATCCAATACATCAAATTCAGGAAACATGTCTTTTGCAAACTTTGTCTTCCCCTGCGATTTTCCACCTATGACAAGAACCATATACTACCCCAGCAAAATGCAGACAATCCCAGAAGATACAACTACGGCAGATTCTGCGGAACATACAAGAAAACCGGCAAGATCACCGGTGATTCCACCAAAATTTTTCCTGCTCATGAAACAATAATACAAAAAAACAAGTCCAATAACCGACACAGTGACAGTCGGGAAAAGGAAATTTCCATTACATAAATAAAACATCGCTCCGATTGCGGCTGCAGTTTCCAGCGCTAAGACAGTCACCACGATATTCCTGTTCAAATTCATACCTGATGAAAAAGCCATTCCCTGGGACTTTGCTTTCCTGAAGACACATACGCTTATTCCACTGAGAGCTCTTGATATGATAAAGGAAAAGCAAATACAGATATATGCGATGAATTTTGTGGCAGCAAACAGGAATCCGATGGTGATGACAAAATACATTGCAAGGCAAATAATCCCAAAAGCACCGACATGGGGATCCTTCAAGATCTCAAGTTTTTTTTCACGATCCTGATAGGAATGAAGCGCATCCATCGTATCAATGAATCCATCAAGATGAATTCCGCCGGTCGTTAGAACAGGTATTGCCACAGCAAATAAGTTAAAAAGAATCCTGTCAAACTGAAAATTAATGAATGCCTTCAGCCATGCGAATTCCAGGACTCCGATGACAGCCCCTATGAAAGGGAAAAAACAGAAATGATATTTCATGTCATCCGAATCCCATTTGAACCCGGGCATCGGTATCTTTGAATACATTGAGAATGCAACGATGAATGCTTTGGCAATTTTTATTAAAATCATATTTACTTCTTTATCTCCAATGGAATCCCTACGACAACCTCATAACTTTTGTCAGCTTTCCTGCACATCCACTCATTTATTTTTCCAAGTGCATGCATATATTCACAAACTGAATCATCATAGACGATTCCGTCCTCAAACACGTTATTGCTGACGACAACAACATCATCCGCAGATTCAAAAACCTCCGTCAGACCTTTTAAAACACTGTCTACAACCTTTTCCGCACTTATGATGCAGCCATCAGAAAACATCTCATTGGCAACAAGATTGGATAGACATTCAATCAGTAGAAAAATTTTCTTTCCGGCTGCTTTTTCCTGTGCCAGGTCGGTACAGACAGATTCAATAAGGACTGGTTTCTCAATCAATTTGAAATTCCGTCCCTCACGTTGCCGTCTGTGTTTCGCAACCCTTTCCTTGCCTTCCTCATCAAAAACTTTCATAGTCGCAACATAGTATTTTTCTGATCCACCATAGTGGCTGGAAATTTCTTCCGCAAAGGCTGACTTACCGCTTCCGCTTCCTCCATATACAAATATGATCATTTGTTGAACCTTTCATACTGCTCAACACCACTGTCACTGAAAGGTACACATTCATAGTATACATCCAGGGAACTCCTGATTAAGTTCACCATCAATACGGCACCCGTTCCTTCTCCAAGAGCAAGGCTCGCATCAATAACTGGATGCAAATCCATCTTCTCAAGAATCTTCTGCCCAAGTATTTCCCGGCCTTTGTGGGAAGCAATCACATACTTTCTGACATCACTGTCCATGTAATCTGCGACAAGCAATGCGGCAAGACTTATGGCACCATCAAGAATCACAGGGATGTGGAACTTTTTCGCACCAAGATAGACGCCTGTCATGGCAGCAATGTCAAGACCTCCAACCTTTTGAAGTATTTCCACCGGATTCAGATTATGAAGATCATATCTATCAATCGCCCTGGAAACAACTTTGATTTTTCTTTCCAGACCTCTGTCATCCAGACCGGCACCTCTTCCGGTTACATCGGCAGCACCAAGTTTCAATATTCCTGCTGTGACTGCGGCAGAAGTCGTCGTGTTGCCGATTCCCATTTCACCGATGCAGATTGCGTCATAGCCTGCAGCCTTCATTTCACCGGCAATTTCAATTCCCGTCTTTATCGCTTCATCAAGCTGCCTGTTTGACAATGCATCTTCTTTAAGGAAATTTTTTGCTCCCATGGAAATCTTACGGTCTGATACACCTGTAATTTTTTTCTGGTATTCAATGCCGATATCAAAAACTTTTATTTCAGTTCCGGTAAGTCTTGCAAGGGAACCAACTGCAGATTTTTTTGCGGCAATATTCTCAGCACAGATCCTTGTGACTTCTTTGCCGCACTGACTTACACCTTCCTCAACAATTCCGTTGTCCGCGCAGAGAATCACAGCAACAGCATTTTTGACATGAGGCCTGTCGGTTTCCTGAATCGCCCCGATTCTGCAAACCACATTTTCAAGCTCTCCAAGGCTGTCCAACGGTTTTGCAATTCTGTCCCAGTTCTTCTTTACTGCTTCAAACCAATCCAAATATTCCATGATTCAATTCCTACCTGTCAGACGAAAAAGCTGGCCGCAACATTCCATAAACCGCATCCATATCAAGGGTTTTTCTCAGATTGTCAGCAAGAATATCGTACTGTCTTTCCTTGAATGCCCTGAAATTCTCATTGGATTTTTCAAGTTCAATGCCTTTTGTTCTTGCGATGGCATCTGCAATTTTCCAGGCGATCTCGCCTTCATCAAAAATTCCATGGAGGTAGGTTCCGTAGACATTACCACATCCTGCCCCAGACGGAACATAATCCACTGTCCCAGAAATTTCCGTCTTTCCCATATGGATTTCATATCCTGAATAGGTACATCCATTCAGACAGCAGAGCATTCCGGAAACATTTTCAAATTTACCGTTTACGCGGACTCTTGTCTTTGATTCCGTGATTTCTGTCGTCGCATCGATAAGTTCCATTCCGCGGCATTGCTTTTCAGATTCAATTCCATTGGGATCAGTTATCTCTTTTCCAAGCATCTGATAACCGCCACAGATACCAAAAACAATTTTATCTTCTGAAACTTTTTTTATCGTGCTCTCTATTCCGCGCTGACGCATCCATATGAGATCCGCTATCGTATTTTTGCTTCCGGGAATGATGATCATATCCATCTTGAAAACATCTTCCGCCCTTTCGATGTAATGAACAGAAACCTCATCCATCTTTTCAAACACAGTAAAATCAGTAAAGTTTGAGATTCTTGGCAGATGAATTACACCGATGTTGACCGCTGAAAACTCTTTTTTCAAAAAGACGGAACTCTGACTGTCCTCGTCGTCTATCTTTATGTCCATGTATGGAACAACACCTGCGACAGGAATTCCAAGACGTGCCTCAATCATCGAGATTCCAGGATCAAGAATCGTTTTATCACCACGGAATTTATTTATGACAAGTCCGCAAATCCTGTCCCTTTCTTTCTTTTCAAGAAGCCCGACAGTTCCGGCAAGCTGGGCAAAAACACCGCCGCAATCAATGTCGCCGACTAGAAGCACGGGAGCATCAAGCATTTCTGCAAGCCCCATGTTGACAATGTCATTTCCCTTCAGATTTATTTCAGCAGGACTGCCCGCACCTTCTATGACAATGATGTCAGCTTTTTTTTCAAGATTGCTGAAAGCCTTCAATATCTCAGGAACAAGATTTTTTTTGTACTCAAAATATTCCTTTGCCTTCATGTTGCCTATGACTTCACCGTTGACAATGACCTGGGATCCCATATCGCTTGTAGGCTTCAGAAGGATCGGATTCATGGAAACATCACACTCGATTCCAGCAGCCTCTGCCTGCATTGCCTGAGCCCTTCCCATCTCAAGGCCATCTTCGGTGACATATGAATTCAAAGCCATGTTCTGCGATTTGAACGGAGCAACTTTGTATCCATCCTGGGCAAAAATTCTGCAAAGGCCTGCCACTATGAGACTTTTACCGGCATTGGACATCGTCCCCTGGACCATGATTACTTTCGCATGAACGTTGTTTTCAGCAATAGTTCTTTTTGTTTTCTTTTCTTCATCAAAGTCGACATGAAGGGTTGCATCAGTTGGATCAAATTCATCGTCCCTGACCCCATAAAGATTCTGGATGAAATTTCCACAGAAGATGTCATCGACTGCGCCTACGCGAAGAACCTTATTTTCACCGATGCATACAACACGATCAGAAACCATCTTGACAAGATCAAGCTCATGGAGAGACATGATGATGGTTTTATTTTTTTCCCTCGCGAGGCGGCGTATGATCTTCAATAGATCTATCTTGTGGAACATGTCGAGATAAGAAGTAGGTTCATCAAGAACTATTATCTTTGTGTCCTGACAGATTGCCCTTGCAACCATGATCCTCTGTTTCTGGCCGTCACTGATTTCATTGAAGTCACAGTCCGCGATATTTTCCGCACCGACCATTGAGATGGCCTCTTCTACCTTGCTTCTGTCTTCTTCAGAAAGGATGCCAAGTCTTCCGGTATAAGGGTATCTTCCGGTTGAGATTACTTCACGGCAGGTCATGAGCTGGGGATGAATCCGTTCCGTCATGACCATGGAAATTTCTCTTGCAATTTCACTGCCCTTCATACGAGAAAAATTTCTGTCAAGTAGAGTCAGTGAACCTTCCACTGCCTTAAGTTCCCGAACGATTGTTTTAAGGACGGTGGATTTTCCGGAACCATTCGGTCCGATCAGACAGACTATTTCACCTTCCTTGATCTCAAGGGAGACACCTGAGAGAACTATTTTTTTCCCGTAGCCTGCGCCAACTCGATCCAGGGACAGCATCTATCTTTCCCTCTGTTTTCTGACCATCATCACTATTACAACCGGAACCAATAAAATTGCCGTTACTGAACTTATGCTCATCTCAACTGGAGCAAAAACAGTCCTTGAGATCATATCGCAGAAAAGTGTGACACATGCACCACAGAAAAAACATGCGGGAATCGCAACAAGCGGTTTTGCCGTGCTTGCGGCAAGCTTTACAATATGCGGAACCGCTATGCCCACAAAGGATACAGGGCCTGCAAAAGCCGTGACACACGCGCTCAGCATGCTTGAGCACAGGATAAGAAGTATTCTTAAAGCCTTTATGTTTACTCCGGAATTGCGTGCGTAGCTTTCCCCAAGCTGATAGGCACCTATGGGTTTCGACATGAGGACTACAGCAGCGACAACAGGAAATACAATCAAAGACATTGAGATCACATCATCCCATCCAATGCCTGAAAAGCTGCCCAGGGACCAGTTGTGAAGATTCACGATGTTGCTGTCATTGGCAAAAGTCACAAAAAAATCCGTCACTGCGGAACATACATAGCCAGTAAAAATTCCGCAGACAACAAGCATGGACATATTTCTCACACGCATGGAAAGAAGAAGCACAAATGACATTGAAATCAGAGAACCGGCAAAAGCTGCCGCCACAAGTCCAAAGGACGAAAGAATGATTCCATTGTTCATGAAAAGAATCATTGTCAGTGCGACTGTAAGTTTTGCACCTGATGAAATGCCAAGAACATAAGGCCCGGCTATCGGATTGTTGAAAAAAGTCTGCAGCAGGAATCCGGAAACGCTTAATGCACCACCAAGGATGATTGCCGCCGCAAGTCGTGGAAATCTCAGATTCCACACGATCTTGAACATGGAGGAATCCTTTTCCAACGACATAAATTCACCAAAGCCTAATCTGACACTTCCGTTGAGGAGACTGAAAAAAGAGAGGACAAGAAGAATTGCAAATGAGGCGGCAAAAACCAGTGCCAGACGTCTGTTCAATATTCTATTTCCTCTCCAGCTTCTTCATGAATGTAAGACCGTCATCCTGTCCTTTCATTGCCCGATTGAGATCAGAAATGAAATCCGCGGTGCCAGAAACCTGTTGAAAGAAATTTTTATCTGTCGTGTAGACCCTGCCTTCCCTCACCGCCTTGAAATCATTGAAAAGCTGGGATTTTGCAACAAGGGCATCGATGCTGTCCAGTCCGGAATCAATCGTCCCGTTGTAGACAAGAATGTCTGCATCCTTTGCCTTAAGGAAAAATTCTTCCATCTGGATGTTCATAGTTCCGGTCGCCCTTTTGTCGTCAGAATTTTCCACAAGCGGAACATACTGACCGCCTGCCATTGCTATCATTTTGACCACATGGTCATCTTTTTTCCGGATATTGACTATTCCGTTTGAATTGACGGAAAAAAATGCGACTCCATCAGTTCCGGCGGAATCAAATTTGATGGCCCCAAGTTTTTCAACCTGACGGTCAAAGTAATTTTTTGAAGCCTCGTAATTTCCAAAAAGCAGGCCATAGAATTTCACCCACTCAAGGCGCCCCATGACATCTTCTTCGAAATTTGATTTTTCAATCACGACGGGAATTCCAAGTTCAGCAAGCTTGTCCTTCACATGAGGTTTGTGATGGATCATCGTGTTCTGAACGGCAAGGTTGCATTTTTTTGACACGAGCATTTCAAAATCGGGCGATCCATATTTTCCTGCGTAGGTCATACTGCCATCCCTGACTTTCTGAGAGATCTCATCGATGAACCAGTCATTTTCCTTCAGTGAACAGAATTTTATGAAATCGATCGATCCGGCTTTAAGCACAAGGTCCATTGCCGAAGTCGACACCATGTAGGTTCTGTCCAAAGGCTGAACAAGAACAGTCCTTCCCTTTGACAGTTTCTCAGGCACTCTTCTGCCCTGTGGAACCAGAAGCAGTTCCCCCTCTCCTTCAATCCTGATGACTTTGAAATCACCGTACAGGTCTACGGAAAACTGCCTTGCATAGGCAAGCTCAAGAGTTCCGTCGAATTCCGGCTCTGATTGAGAAAAACAAAGAGTGTATTCTATTTCATGGGGAACACTCATGGCCGTCGTGTCCGCCAGAACCTTCACCGGATTTTCAATATCATCTATTTCAACCACAAAAGAGGATTTTCCGTCTGGAGTCTGATTGAGATATTTCTTGCCGCCAACAAC
Organism: Treponema sp.; assembly: GCA_016293645.1. Taxonomy (GTDB): domain Bacteria; phylum Spirochaetota; class Spirochaetia; order Treponematales; family Treponemataceae; genus Treponema_D. The sequence continues at coordinate 19,996 of JAEDDW010000019.1, forward strand.
CATGTAGTCATAATTGCGGCTGTTCCATAGGAGAGTTGCGGTTGTTTTTCCGGCTTCGACCTTGACTTCTACAGGTGAAAGAATTTTTGCTTTCCCCGTTCCGCCTTCAACTGCCACATCATAGGAATAGGTACCGTCAGCAAGGGAATTCTTTTTTACCCTGCTGCACGAAAAAAAAGAAAAGACCCCCAGAAAAACAAGAAACAAAAAAAACGGGATTCCAGTGATTCTATAAAGAGGTCTGTTCATAGTTAGATTATATTATATTTAAGCTGTTTATTGTACATCTGACACGGAAACCATATGGTCGTACCAGATTCCTTTTTTACCGATCAAGGCAACCGGAAATTCCACACCGATTTTTTCAACCGGAATATTGAAACCGCTTACCTTTTCTTCAGTTCCATCGTCATAGGTCACAGTGTCTACGGTCGGATCAAGCCAGCGTGATCTGCTGTTTTTTGCTTCCGCCGCAGTTCCGCAGAAAAGGTGGTTGATTTTGTTGCCCCTGAGGCTCACATGGATCCACATCTTTCCGTCTTTCACTGTAAGGACTCCCCTGCCTTTGAAAGTTTCATTTACAGAAAACATTGCGCTGTCTGTCTTGAATCTTGCCGAGTAGGTTCCTTCCTCAAGACCTAGTTTTTTTTTTCGAGGGACTTCACGGCAGCCTTTGTATGTTCAACATAAACATCCTTTACAGCCTTGATTCTTCCAAGTCCTTCAATCTGGCAATCGATGCTGTCAAATGCACCTGAAGCTGAGAAAAGAGACTTCCATGAGTCGTCATCATCGCCTGCCATGTCGTTGTTTGCGTGGTCTCCTGCAACTACCATGAGAGGTCTGAGGATGACCTTTTTGAAACCGGCATTCTTGACCTTTTCAATCACGTTCTTTACTTCTGTTTCTTCCGGTTCCCCTTCAACTGTTCCGACAAAGACATTCTTATAGCCAAGAGAACCAAACTGAGCGACCATCTGGGAATAAGTAACCTTTGCCGCGTGGGAAGTTCCGTGTCCAAGGAATACGAATGCTGCTCCTGCTTTTGCTGAAGATGCAACTGAATCAAATCCGGCAGACTTCACGGCCTCGTCGATCACAGCCTTTGCTACAGTTTCCTTGTCCTGGTTTACGTCTGAGGAAGTCTTTCCGACCTTTCCAAGAAGAGGTTCGGCAACTACTACGTTCTCAAACTTTCCCTTGTAGGCTTCGACAGCTTCAACAAGTTCATCATATTCCGCACCGTGCATGAGATGTGTCGGCTGAACAACAAGGTTCTTTACGCCATTCTTCACTGCACGCTGGAGTGCCTGGTCCATGTTGTCGATGAACTCACCGTCCCTTGATTGAACATGATTGATGATGATCTGTGCTGTAAATGCACGGCGTACCGACCACTCAGGATATGCTGCCTTGATGGACTCTTCCACTCCCCTGATGTCCTTTACACGGCTGTCATTGAAAGATGTACCAAAGCTGACGACAAGAATTTCGTTCTCTCCGATGCCGTCCTGGTTGAGGCTGTCATCAAGGCTGGCATCTCCAGTATCCCTTCCAAAATAGTCAGGATCTGCATTTTCACCGCTCACCATTTCTTTCTGAACATCAGTAAGCCTGTCCCATTCCTTCTTTGCCAGGGCACACTGAGAATCTGTCTTTGACGTTCTTTTCTGAACGTAGATGGCGTCTATAAGGCGAGCAACCTTATCTGCCTTCTTTTTATCAGCCTTTTCACCTGCAAACGAGGCAAAAACCATAGTCAATGCGATGATACCCGTCAGAATCTTTCTCTTCATCTTCTGAACTCCTCATAAAATAAAAAAGCTCCGGTCAATCCACACAGACCAGAGCAAAATCACTTTCAGACAGCTATCCCGTATAAAAGTACGACCAATTCCTCGTGGCCTGGAGAACTTCTCCCGTACCATGATAAACGGCAGGTTTCCTGACTTGGAGATCAGCACCGTATTTCCTGTCTTCCCGGTTTTACCCAGTGACTTCCATTGAAACACGATTCCCTCGACACAGTGACGAGATCGTGCAGGATTCTAACCTGCTTCCCTTTTACCCGTTCCATGCAGAAGCACAAACGGCACCGCTTACTGTTGACGCTAAGATATCACTTTAACATATAATTATCAATAATCTGGATACAGCCGGAACCTTTCCATCATTTAGGAATTCTATATTTCACGTAGATCGGAACATTCCATTCCGCCTTGTACTCGTCTTTTGACGTCTGCTTGTAGAACCAGTCAAATCCAAGGCTATAGGTCCAAAGTCCACGGGTGATCCAAAGGCGCGGATAAATCTCAAAAGTCTGCCTTGAATCATCGCTGACATCGGAATCAAGGGCTCCATAGTAATAGACCCTTGGCTTGAAAGCCACAATCTTTGTAAAAGGAATCAGAAGCTGAAGGCCCGTATAAAGCGGAATCATGTTTCCCTTGACGGATTTGCCTGCCTCAGCCTCCAGTTCAACCTGCACATCTCCAACATAGGAGTTGAAATTAAGCGAAATGAGGTTGCTTTCCTTCATGTCCTCGTTCTTATAGTTTGTGACATTCTTAAAGACGGAACTGGAAACATACGGCTCGGTTTTTCCGCTGACAGTCATGGTAAGTGAAAGTTTCCTGATCGTACCGTCCAGTTCCGGCTTCCAGTTTGACGAAAATGCCCAGCTGCACTTGTATTCAGAATCCTCTTTTTCCTTTTCCGTCCTGGTAAAAAGACAGTCGGCGCCAAAAGACAGCAGAATGCCTTTCCCGGTCTTTGAAAGATCATAGCCGATGCATCCGTTCACGCCAAAAGAGTCCCCGTAGGCAACATAACTTTCCGTAGCAGGAACCGCAAGTCCAAAAGTAAAAGCTTCAATCTCTGATTTCACTGCAATTCCGGTTTTTCCCCAGCGTGAGGCTCCCGTATAGATCTCAGCAAGATTGAAGAAATTTCCAGGCAGATAATAGGAATAAAGTTTGCCTGCTGAAAACTCAAGGGCATTGTTTCCCATCGGCCGGAACCTGACATAGGCCCTCTTGAGTTCAATTTTCTGACCTTCCTCCGACCATTTCTGTGCCGAAGATGTTCTATGGTAGATTTTGCTTGCCGCAGTTATATATTCACTTGACAGATTGAAGTCAGCAAGAAGATAGGCCCCGCCAAAACCGATGTCTGAATCCTCATATTTGGAATCCAGAGTCTTCTCAACCGGATAAATGCCTGCCGTGACAGCACCGACCACCTTGAGTTCAGCAGAAAAAGCCGGAAAAAGCACACACGATGCAAGAAACGTAAGAACAGTTTTTTTCATTTCACAATCCTGAAGTATATTTTTGAGATGATTTCGCGCGCAAGTATAGCAAAAAAGAAAGAAAAAGAAATATGCATAACATAAAGTAATCAACCGACATCCTGCAACCAGACTAAATTCACAGATTTTTATGTAAAATATTTCGGTTTGTGTTGTTTTTGTATTATAATATAAACAGAAAGGAACATGTATAACAAAATAAATTGTTATATATACCATGCACCGATACATGGAGGGAATTATGAAAAAATTATCTGCGCTGGTGCTTGCATCACTTCCACTATTTATTCTTTCCTGTGGATTCTGGAACTATGAGGCACCGGAGACTTTTTCCGTCAAAACAAAGAACGAATACGACTTTCACCTTGGAACATTCAACACACGTGACCATTTCTCAACGGAAGACATCCTTGATTCCATTTCCCTTGGTGATGACGCTGGAAAAAACAAGCTCAAGGTCTACGACTACTACGACGGAACCGCGGAAAACGAAGAGGTAATGGAATATCTTTTCAATTATAAGCTTGCTTCCATACCTATCAATTTCAACGAATACCTTAAATCCATGGACATTAACTCAAAACTGTCCAACGCACTGTCAAAGTCCTTTACGATTCCTGAGATCAAGGATGTCGCCTTTTCAACTCCCATTGATTTCGGCAACATCTCAAAGACGATCGCCCAGAATTTCAGCCTCAGGACATCGCCTGTCATCGTGATCGAACCTGGAGATGGCAATGAATATTCCCTTGAGGAACCTGCAGCCGGACAGCCTTCCTATGACAACATCCAGATTGTCGTTTCAAGCCCGGAATTTAGTTCCGCAACCCTTAGAAAAGGCAGCCTTGACTTTACATTGACACCTCAGGATTCCAGTTTTACCCCTGGATTTTCTTTTGTGATCACCAAAGCCTACCTTGTTTCACCTGACAGTCAGGTTATTTCGGAAGCCGGAGAAAAGGATATTACCCAAGGCGGAACTCTTTCCTTCGGCCTTGAGGGACGTACGATCTACCCTTCCTTCAAGCTGGTCCTCAACGGTACCTACGGCGGCGGAACTCTGGGAAAGACCCATACATACAACATAGAGAGCGCCATCAACGACATAGACCTGGCATCGATTTCAGGACTGACCATGGAAAATTCTCCTGCCCTTGACGTGAACCATGTGCAGAAGATCCCGATGACGGATGTGGCAGGCTATATTGTTGAAGCAAAAGTACGCGAAGGAAGCCTCAACTTCAACGCAAAAATCCCGGACTCCTGGAGAGGAATCACTTCAACCACGACCACAAGCGTCTCAGGCGGACTCGACATTCCGGAAAATGAAATGACCGACGAAAGCCGCTCGGGAAGCTATCTTGTAAGCAAATATTCAAATCTTGCCGGAAAACCGCTTAAAAAAGATGACATTGAGATCAAGATAGGCATGAAGTTCGCTTTCAACAACGCAACCTTGTATTTTGACGAGTCAAATTCAGCAATGATGCAGGGAAAATGTTCCATAAAATCCCTTGGTGATGTTGTAGCTGACATCGACGCCCTTATTCCGCCGGAAGACCTTACCTACGACTTCAGGGACAGCCTTGGGCAATCTTCCGAATACATCAGCAAAATATGGATCAACAATCTTGTCGTAAAGGGAACATTCTCAGACAACTTCGACGAGACGAATTTCATCGCAAACACCACGATTTCATCGGACTTTTTCAAGGTTGCAGGCAACAGATCACAGGCAAAGCTTTCTGATCCTGCACCACAGCTCAAGCAGAAGCTGGTGGACACGGAAACTGAAATCGATTTTACATCCAGTCCTGAAATCGACTTCAAGGTCGCCATCAATCTCACCGGAGACGATCCTGAAAACGCCAAATACATCAGGTTCGGCAACATTGACTTCAACAAGGAATACAGGTTTGAAGCCTCCTTTGACGTGGATTTTGACATGATCAAGGCGGAACTCAACGCTTCTGAAGTCGAAAAAAACGGTTTCGTGGAAACGGGATTGAATATCTCCGAGATGATAGGAAACATATGCGACGACCAGGGTGACATGAAAAAGGAACTGGAAAAGCTTGAGCTTGCAGAAGACGCCGTAAGAGCCTACATCCTCATCTCAAAGCCGGAAACAGGCAACGATGCGGATCCTCTTTCCGCCCTCACTCTCAGTGGAAGGGTTTTCTGCGACTATACGATCGGGGAATCACCTGAATCGACCTATTTCATCGGATCAAAGGATGCGTTAGAAGAAATACCATTCAAAAAAGCAGTGGATTTTGACAAGCTCAGGAATGCCGATAAAACACTCAGGATTCCTGTAAGCACCATGCAGGACTACAGTTCCGCTGAAAACGGAGAATTTGCACGCATAATCAATTCCCGCCCGGACGCACTGAACCTGGGCTACACGATCCAGCTTGGCGGTGGAAAAATCATCCTCTACCAGCAGGACCTCGAAGCCTTCAAGTCCGGATCTTCCGCCGAAATAACGATCCAGGCTGCCATCGCGGTTCCTTTCAAGTTCCGTATAAAGGACGGGGAATCCGTAAAAATCGACGTGAAATCCATCATCGATGACGAGGATGACCCTGAAAAATCAGAAAAAGACCTCTTCAAACGTGACGGTGTGGATGACTGGGATGACCACAAGGACGTTGCTGAATGCATCGAATCTCTTAAGATCAACCTCAATGTCGCAGGACTTTCCGGCAATACAACAGTTCCAACTCTTACAATACGCAAGGAATGGGACAACGGCCAGACGGTCATGAAATCCGCAGGCCTTAAAAACGGATCTTCGGGCCTGGAATTCACAAGAAACGACACAAAAGCTGTAATGGATAACTATCCGTTCAATCCAGAAATTCTCCTTACTGTGGATTCAGGAACAATTGCCCTTCCAAGGAATCTCGAAGCAGACATAAGAGTCCACGTCAAGACAGACGGAACCGTAAAACTTTGGGACAAGGAGGACTAAAATGAAAAGCCTGAAAAAATTGCTGCCGGCATTCATTGCCACATCCTTCATTTTCTCCGCCCATGCGGAACTCCATAAGCCGCACAGGTATTTTGAGATATCTCAGGACGTAACTTTCAGCGCATCAAACAACTATGTGGCCCTTGCAGACGTGCTCAAAAAAGATGTCGTGTTCGATCTTTCCACAATCACAAAGAAAATTCCAAAAAGCGGATTCAACATCAACTTCAATTTCAATGAAATGACCGATTTAAGGCTGAATTTTGACGAAATATTCAGGATCGACTTCTTTGCCGGCTCCGAAGGCTATGTCGATTTCACCCTGGACAAGAAATTCTTCGAATTCATCTCCGGTTTTGACGGAAGGAAAACTTACAACATCGGAGCCCACGCAGGAGCAGAAGCCTACGCGATTGCCGGAATTAAGATGCAAACCTTCTCCATCATAGAAGATTTCGGATTCACGCTGAAACCTTCCATATTCGTCCCTGTATTCTACTGCCCTAAGATTGAAGCAAAGGCGACTTACAAGGAAGAAAACAATAGGGTCAACGTTTCCATGGACGGAAAGGCAAAACTCTACACCCTCGTTCCTGGAGACTCACTTTTTGAGGATCATGAAGTCACTGAACCTGAAAGCATCATGAATTCCGCCGGATTTACCCTTGAACTGGGAGTTGAAAAGAACATCTTCCATGGCCTTGACGTAGGCGTATATACGCAACTTCCGATTGTACCAGGAAGACTGGATTATTGTACGGAAATGGGATTCACCGGCAAAGGCTACATAAACAATATCCTCGGGAAAAAAGCCGATGGAGAGGATCTGACAGACTGGGATTACGACAGGAAAGACAATATCTACACAAAGGATTCCATCAGGCTGCACCGTCCTTTCAAACTCGGAGCAGAAGCAGCCTGGAGGCCATTTGGTTCCTGGCTCACATTCAGACCTGAGCTTACCTTTGTGGTCCGCTCGCCTTTCAGCCAGTACGCAAATGCAGGTCTCGAATATTCCCTTGGAGCAGAATTCTCCGCATGGAATTTCCTTGGTCTCAACCTGTGCACAAACTACAGAAACAATGTCTTCTCACAGCAGATGGGACTGATGATCAACCTGAGGGTGCTTGAGATAGACTTTGCAGTCGCAACAAGCAGTTCCGACTTCCTTTACAGCTTCACAAGCACCGGTGCCACAGTCTATGCCGGCGTAAAGATAGGATTCTAAAAACCTTCTCACAGACCTGCGCGGATTGAAAGACATCCGCTGAGGAATTTCTTGTCGTTGAGATGAGTCATATCGGCCATTACGCTGCCTGTAAGCTGGAAAACAAGGAAGTCGAATCCAACGCCGCCAAAAAGCTGTGTCTGGATGTTGCCAAAGTCGAATCCGTCAGAGGACCATGACCCAGAATCACCGCCAGCAACTGAAATCGACCAGTCCCAGTCAAGGGAAGATGTCGAGGTCATGAGTCTCAGGCCTGCAAATGGTGTCAAAAATATGAATTTCTTTGAAATCTGGGCTGTCGCATACAGGCTGTGGGATGAAAAGTCAAATTTAGTCTTTACATTCTTTGAGTCATAGCTGAAATTCACGCCGTTATAAAGATAACCGAATCCAACTGAAACACATGGAAGAACCAGATCCCTCTCGAGAACGGCATATCTGATGTCTGCTCCAAATGTCGTGAAGCCGAATGAAACATCCTTGAAACTGATGTCAGGGGTCTTGAGGAACATGAATCCAACATCAAACGGGAGGATCACACCACCAAGACGGAAATCCACGGCTGCAGAAGGAAGGAACATCTGGTTTCCAACACCGTCTGCGCTTACTCCAAGCTCTGAAAGTACATCGGCAATTCCGGATGTATCGACACGGACTGCAGAAACATCAATTCCACCTGCAAAATGAGGGATTGCAGTAGGAAAAATCTTACCGATATGGGCATCGGCGTAAATGTTCTGCATGCCTGTAAGCTGTGGAAGGGAAAGCGCAAATTCCTTTCCTACATAGTCATATGCATCACCTATGATCTTCTTGTTCTGACCATATGCGGAAAATGCCAGGACCATTGAAACAAGGCATACCGCTGTTTTCTTCAAATTGATTTTCATAGATACCTCTCTATAAATATAGAAAATAGCAAAATTTTCAAACTCATGCAATCTGTTCATACAACAAGGTGGAACCAACACCGGGCAATTTGCTCTAATCGTCTGAAATTGTAGACATATTAAGGTATTTTCTAAAATAACTATCAACAGTTGTCCGAAACAAAGCAAAGGATTTTCAAAAACTTCTGAATTTTACTTTCGCCTTTGGTAAATACGGAATATTAGGTCTTGTATTGGAGGAAAAAATGAAGA
>JAEDDW010000020.1 GCA_016293645.1 Treponema sp.
TTATATATCAAATTTCTCCATATTTCAAAAGGAAAAGACCGGCTGTTCGATCCCGGTAAAATTTGTTATTTCACGATATGTGTCATATAATATTAATGGGGCTGTCCAATAAGTATTCATGCCAGGGTCATTGCATATGGCGGCGGAGCTTCCATAAAGCCGCAATGTCGAAATGCCCGATACCACTATATGTGGTGGTTTCGACTAAGCTCAACCACCCTGAGATTACTTTTGGGACAGCCCGATTAAAACTGATCGACTGGAGGCAGAAAAATGTCAGTAATATCTTATTCACTTGGAGCAGCACAGGAAGTAACGGGAAGCAAACACATTCTTGAGATCGACGGCCGCAGTTTTATGATTGACTGCGGTGCTTTCCAGGGGAAACGTCAGGAAGCTGACAAAAAAAACAGAGACTTTAATTTTGCCGCTGACAAAATAGAAGGCGTAGTCCTCACGCACGCACATTTTGACCATTGTGGACTTTTACCGGTTCTTACAAAAAATGGATTTGGAGGAAGCATATTTGCAACCCCTGCAACACGAGACCTTGCAAACATAGTCATGATGGACAGCGCAAGGATCCAGGCACGCGACGCCGAATTCCTTGCAAAGCAGGCAAAGAAAAAAGGTGAGAAATTCTCATGGAAACCTTTATTCTCGGAAAACGACTGTGTAAAGGCAGCAAACCAGATTGTGACACTTGGATACAATCGAAAAATGTATATCGCTCCTGATGTTCAGCTTGAATTCTTTGATGCAGGACACATTCTTGGATCTTCACTTGCCTATTTCACGATTACAGGACAGAGAAAAAATCCTGCAAATTCAAGAGTTTCAGGTGGTCTTGGAATGTCAGGAAGAAGACTATGGCACAGACTGTTTGGCACCGGAATTTCAAAATCTTCTTTCGAAAAATCTGCAAGCGAAGAAGCCCTCAAGGGTGCTCCATCGGATGAAATCAGAATCCTATACACGGGAGACCTTGGTAGAAACAATAAACCTATAATACGCGATCCTGCAACAAACATGAAAGCTCCGGACTATATCTTCATGGAAAGCACATACGGAAACAGGCTTCATAAGGAACCTACAAGCGCATTGAAAGATCTTGAGAAAATCGTAAGGCGTGCCGTTGATACCAAAGGAAAAATCATAATTCCGACTTTTGCAATCGAACGTGCACAGGAACTTGTCTATTATCTCCATCTTCTTGTAGACAAGAAAAAGATTCCTCAGATTCCTATTTACATGGACAGTCCGATGGCTGTAAACGCTACGGGAATCTACCAGCTTCATCAGGAATGTTATGATGAAGCCACAAAGGAAGCTTTCCTTTCTCATCACAAGAATCCATTCGGTTTCAATTCCATGACATTCATCCAGAGTGTTGATGAATCAAAGGCTCTCAACAACAAGCAGGGTCCTATGATCATTCTTTCAGCAGACGGAATGTGTGAAGCCGGTCGAGTTCTTTACCACCTGGCAAACAATATTTCTGATCCTAAAAACATTATCTGTATCGTCGGATACATGTCAGAGGATACACTGGGAAGAAAAATTCTTGACGGTGCAAAAGAGGTCAAGATCCTCGGTGACTGGTACAACGTAAACGCGGAAGTTGTAAACATCGATTCCTTCAGTGCCCATGCTGATTACCAGGAAAGTCTTGACTGGCTCAACACCATAGACACGAGCAGACTCAAGAAAATCTTCCTTGTCCACGGTGAAAAAACAGCCCAGGAGCACATGAAGAAATTCCTTGAGGACAATGGATTCGAAAACGTAGAAATTGTAAAATACGGTGAAACCTATAACTTGGAGTAGACCGTACATATGGAAAAAGAAACGGAAGAACGAATCGTTCAGCTGGAGACAAAACTTGCCTATCTTGAAGATTTCCTCAATCAGCTTCAAGGTGTCGCTGTGGAAAATTCCAGGACCATTGAAAAACTGCGTGAAGAAAACAAACTGATGGCACAAAAGCTGAGAGATCTTTCCGACCATATGGAAGGAGACATTCCCAACAGAAGGCCTCCTCATTATTGATAAAGAAACAGGGTCGTTGAGCGCTTCGTTAACCCATACGAGACTGTTATGGGTTCATGTTAAAATGACCATTGACACTACATACGGTGGTTTCGACACTTCGACAGATGCTCAGGGATCCTACGATCAACCACCGTAATACTTTTGGGACATTCCTCTTTTTCCCTTATCCGATCAGATAGTAAACAGCAAAGAAGTGGAAAATGCTTCCTGCAAGCGCAAAGAAGTGAAATATGCTGTGAGACCATTTGTAATTTCTGAACAGGAAGAAGAATCCGCCTGCCATGTACATTACAGTTCCGGTTATAAGGAGAGTTCCGCCGGCAGAAAAATAGGCCGTTAGAAGTATTCCTGAAACAGCAAAGATGAATGCTGAAGTCATTTTAAACTTCTTGAAGAACACCGCATGAAGGGCAAGGAAAATTCCACAGGCCGACCAGAGAACTGCAACAAAAGCAGTCAAGGTAGTTCCGTGGAAAGTCTTCATTGCAAAAGGTGTAAAAGTCGAAGCGATAAGCATGTAGATAAAACAATAGTTCAGTACTGAAAAAACTTTTCTTCCGCCTGGAGCAGTAATCGCATGGGCCAAAGTAGACGAAAGATACATGAGGAAAAACACGGAACCCAACATCGCATAGGAAGCAGTCCATGAAGCAACGGAAGATGACGGTGCATTGTAAACACTTCTGATGACAAGAAGGACAACGGCCGCCACACTCAGTCCGGCTCCAATACCATGACTGATGGAATTAAAAAGATCTTCACCAAGAGAAAATGGTCTAGGCTGTCTTGCATTGTATGAAACACGGGCATTTGCCTTCTGAACCTTCAGTTCCTTCTTCTGGTCTTTTTCAGCGACCTTTGCCTTTTTCTGTTCGGCATCTATTGAACACTCAAGCTTTACAAGCCTTATTTTTTCCTTTGCCTGAGCCTTGATTGTTTTTATGGCAGCTTTTCTTTTTGCCTTAAGAGATTTTCTAGTTATTCTGCGTGAAATGTCATTCATGATCATACCCCAATGCTTCAATTATACATCATAGAAAAATTATTTGCAAAAAAAGATTCCTGTCAGATTCCGGAACATAAAAAACCCGGCATCATCCAACGAATGACACCGGGAAAACAATAAAGGAAATTGCGGTAAAAACTTACCATTTATACATTACTCTCCCCGAGTCGGAGGAATTCGGAGATATGCAATTACAGATTCAAGTCTTATTTACCAGACTTCTTCTTCTTTGATACTACATCGAAGATTACTGCAAGGAGGAGAACGAGTCCCTTTACAGCACGCTGCCAGTTGGAGTCAACACCAAGGATCGACATACCGTTGTTAAGAACGCCCATGAAGATAGCACCAACAACTGCACCACCTACTGAACCAGTTCCACCGTATGCAGATGCACCACCGATGAAACACGATGCGATGGCATCCATTTCGTAGCTCTGACCAACTGTTGGAGCTGCTGAGTTAAGACGTGCTGCACAAACAAGACCACAGATACCTGCGATGAATCCCATGTTTGTATATGCAAACATCATTACGTTGTCAGTGTTAACACCAGAAAGACGTGCTGCCTTTTCGTTACCGCCGATTGCATAGAGGTAGCGTCCAGGAACTGTATTCTTTGTGTAGTAAGAATAGATTCCAACAACAATTCCAAGGATGATGAGGATTACTGGAAGTCCCTTGTCTTTTGCGAGAAGTGTACCAACAATCATGATTGCAGCACAGAGAACAACCTGCTTTCCAACAAACGAGCCGAAAGATGGAACTGAATATCCCTTCTTCTGCTTTGTCTTGCGGCTTACAAAGGCCGAAACCACTGTAATGAGACAGCAGACTACAGAAATAAGAAGCGTAACGGCAAATGTGATTGCTGCATTTTTTTCTTCAAGTGCATAGTATGCATCTTCCGAAGCATCCCAAAGTTCATCTGTGAGAGGTTCAAGGCAAAGGTCTGGAAGGAAGCTGTTGAAGATATTGAGGAAAGACGGTGGGAATGGAGAAATTGTCATACCGTTAAGAAGGATAAGGGCAACACCACGCCAAAGAAGCATGCCTGAAAGTGTACAGATGAATGGAGGAATGTGAACATATGCAATGAAGAATCCATGCCATGCACCGATCAGGGCACCAACAATAAGACAGATGATGATTGAAGGGAGAACAGGCCAACCCATGTTGACTATGAGGATACCGGCAACTGCACCAACAAGACAAATAATCGAACCTACCGAAAGGTCGATGTTACCACCTGTAAGAATACAGAGAAGCATACCTGTTGCAAGAATTACAACCCATGCGTTCTGGTTAATGAGGTTTGTGATGTTTGCAGGTGCAAAGAGGGAACCCTTGTCTGCTGCAACAATCAGAACCTGGAAAAACAACATAACTGCAAGAAGGATCAAAATCATTGTATTGCCCTTCAGCGTCTTTTTTATGTTCTGCATATTAGCCATTTTTTTACTCCTTAGTTTATTTATCTGAATTAATGATGCATGCCATGATTTTTTCCTGGTTAGCATCCTTTGCGTCCATTTCGGCAACCATGCGTCCTTCGTTCATAACGTAGATGCGGTCGCTCATTCCCAAAACTTCAGGCATTTCAGAAGAAATGAGAATTACTGATTTTCCTTCGGCAACCATCTTGTTGATGATGCAGTAGATTTCATACTTTGCACCAACGTCGATACCGCGTGTCGGTTCATCAAGAATAAGGATGTCCGGATCGGCAAAAAGCCACTTTCCAAGAAGAACTTTCTGCATGTTTCCGCCGGAAAGGTTTCCTACATCCTCATCTACAGTAGCACACTTTGTATGCATTTCTTTGGCTGCTTCAATTGCCACACGACGGCATTCATCGTAGTCATAGATCCAGTTCTTTGATACCTTTTCAGGTTTTGCGGATACAGTATTCTTTGTGATTGATTCAGAAAGAATAAGTCCGTTGCCCTTTCGGTCTTCAGTTACATAGGCAATACCGCTCTTGATGGCCGACTTGACGTTAGGGAATTCAACTTCCTCTCCGTTGAGGAAAATCTGACCGGAAATGTTTGCACCGTAAGACTTTCCAAAAATACTCATGGCAAGCTCCGTGCGGCCGGCACCCATAAGACCTGAGATGCCAAGAACTTCACCCTTGCGGAGCTTAAAGTTAACTCCGTTGCAGACCTTGATTCCATCGAATACAGGATGGTCTACGTTCCAGTTCTTTACTTCAAGACAGACATCTCCAATCTTAGGATTACGCTTAGGGAAGCGGTCCGTAATGTCACGACCTACCATGGCAGCGATGATTGCATTCTCACTGAATGATTCATGTGCCTTATCCATGGTTCTGATCACGGCACCATCACGAATAACGGTGATCTTGTCTGCAACATAGGAAATTTCATTGAGTTTGTGGGAAATGATGATTGAAGTCATTCCCTGCTTCTTGAACTCAAGGAGAAGGTCAAGAAGATGCTTTGATTCGTTTTCATTGAGGGAAGCTGTTGGTTCATCAAGAATAAGAAGACGAACTTTCTTACCGAGTGCCTTTGCAATTTCAACAAGCTGCTGTTTGCCGACACCGATGTCTTTGACTAATGTATGTGATGATTCTTTAAGACCTACTTCAGCAAGAAGACTGTCGGCCTTATCGAAGGTTTCTGCCCAGTTTATTTTGGCTTTTGTGCCGCGTTCGTTTCCAAGGAACATGTTCTCTGCAATTGTAAGAAGAGGTACAAGAGCAAGTTCCTGATGGATAATTACAATACCAAGGTCTTCACTGTCTTTGATGGAGTGAAACTTACAGATATTGCCGTCGTAAAAAATATCTCCGGAATATGTACCGTAACCATAAATGCCGCTCAAGACATTCATGAGAGTAGATTTGCCGGCACCGTTTTCACCGCAGAGAGCGTGGATTTCACCTTCTTCAACAGTAAGTGTTACATCGCTCAGGGCTTTTACGCCTGGAAACTCTTTTGTAATATTCCGCATTTCCAATAATGCTTTTGCCATTGGAATCTCCTGTATATTTAACCTTATATTTTTAACTATAAACCCTTAAAAAAAGGCGGGATTGATTAGAACCCCGCCTTGACTCATTTCAAAGCAATCTCAAACTATTTGAGCTGTGCTTCTGTGTAGTATCCAGAGTCGATAAGGAGAGCCTTGTAGTTGTTAAGGTCACCATATACTGGATCACAGAGGTATGAAGGAATGATTCCTGTACCGTTGTCATAAGTTTTCTTGTCGTTGATTTCTGGTTCTCCACCCTTACAGATAGCGTCAACCATTCCAACAACCTTTGTTGCAAGTGTACGTGTATCCTTGAAGATAGACATAGCCTGTGTTCCAGCAAGCATGTTCTTTACAGAACCGATATCACAGTCCTGACCAGTGATGATTGGGAAGTTAGCCTTTGTGTATCCAGCAGCCTTGAGAGCATTTGTGATACCCATAGCACAAGAGTCATTTGAAGAATAAACTGCATCAAGCTTTGTTCCGCGTGGACCATAGCCGTTTGATGTGATGAGGTTTTCCATTCTCTTCTGTGCTTCTTCTGTTGACCAGTTGAGTGTTGCACACTGTGCCTTTGATGTCTGGCCCGAGCGGCAAACGAGAACACCACTGTCGAGGTATGGCTTAAGAACGTCCATAGCACCACCGAAGAAGAAGTTGATGTTGTTGTCATCTGGTGAACCTGTGAAGAATTCGATGTAAGCTGGATCAGACTTTGAGCGTGTCTTGAGGTTGAGCTTGTCTACGAGGTAGTCACCCTGGATTGTACCAACTTTGTAGTTGTCGAATGTTGCGTAGTAGGAAACTGCCTTTGAGTTCATGATGAGGCGGTCGTAAGCGATTACAGGAATCTTCTTCCTCTTTGCATTGTCAAGAACAGTCTTGAGAGCTGAACCATCGATAGAAGCAATAACAAGAACCTTACATCCACCAGAGATCATGTTTTCGATCTGGTTAACCTGTGTTGCAACGTCATTGTTTGCGTACTGGATATCAACTTTGTAACCTGCTTTCTTGAGCTGAGCTTCCATGTTAGCTCCGTCCTGGTTCCAGCGCTGAAGATCCTTTGTAGGCATTGAAACACCTACTTTTGTACCCTTTGACTTGCCTTTTTTAGCAGCAAAACAAGGGAACACCAATGCTGCAGCCAACAATACAGCGATGATTTTTTTCATAAGATAATCCTCCTTATTCGATATCTTACATTTAACAGTTAGCGCCGGCCCCAAACGGAACCGACACTACCTTTGTTCTTAGGATGATTATATCCTACATCAAAGCACTCTCTGTGGATTATCAATGTTCTTGAATTTCTTGCTAATTTATGGGAATTTTCAAAAAATTCTGTCATTTCCACACGCCAGCCATCTAGATTTTTTTGTTGTAAGAAAAGTTAAGAACAGTTTCCGGCAGTCCAGGTGGAATAGGGCAGCTTGCCTTGCCTGCCGGTACGTGTCAGAGTTCCGCCTTTAAAAAAATCTTGAAAAATTACCGATATTTACTTATTATTTAACTATTATGGGTGGAAATTTCTTAAAAGATTTAATCGGCTCTCTTTTTGGCGGCAGCGACCCTGAAGCACAGAAAAAGAAAGCATTGAAAAGTATCGCAAAATCACTTTCAAAGACAAAGTATAAATTCTACAAACTGGGATCAAATGAAGTTGAGGGTTCTTTTGCAAGATTCTTCATTGAGATCTACAAGGCAGTGTCACCGGCTCAAGCCATGCTGCAGTCTTTCAATCCAAACAGCCTGAAAAGACTTGTGCTCAACAGTTCGCTTTCAGAAAAACAGCTGGATTCCCTTGAACAGCTTTCAGAAACGGCTATCATGGAACTTGCAAGGAAAAAGCCTCTGAAGGAAGTCCGTGAAACAGTCAAGGCTTGCATGGATACGTTTTCATCTGCCTATGACAACAACAAGATTTCAAAGACAGACCAGCTTTACACAAAACTCATCACTTTCGCAAATTTCGTTCAGTTTGACTTCTATTTCATGCTGAAAAAATTCGACAACACATTGAAGGAAAGGAATTTTTCCGTGGCGCCTAAGTTTGCACCTATCAACGGAACATACCTGATAGAGGATCTGAAGAACTTTATCGATGTTGCATGGGTCCTTCCGTTTGACTCGGACTGGAGCGATGTGTTCAAGCTGATCAAATCAGTGAAGGGTGCTGATCCTGTGGCTGCAGGTGTCTGGAAAAAACTTCTTGCACGCATCAGATATCTTAAGGACAACCATATTCTTGAAATGCTCATCCAGCTGATTTCTGAAAATCCATATTATCGTGACGAGGTAACATCAAAGGAACTTTACATCGTTGACGACTATATCGCCGACGTGAAGAAAACTGCTGAGAAGACCCTTGATGAAATCCAGGCAAAGCAGACGGCAGGAAAAGTTGACGGACTTCTGGTTCAGATTTTTGGAACTACGGAAGTCGAGCACCTTAAGTACTACAACGAGGCAGGAAGCGCTCCATTTGAACGCAAGGATCTTGGTTCCTTTGAATATGCTGAACCGCTGGGCTACCTCAAGCAGTTCATCCTTGACTATGTGAAGAAGGATATCCGTGAGCTTTCGGACATCCTCCTTGTACGCGGCGAATGGGCCAACCAGCAGCTTGCGACTCCTATGAGCGATGCATTCCACCAGCTTCTGGACATCGCCGGAAACATCACCGCCTTGGACAACAGCGTAAACGAGACTGTGGATCTTGGTCTCAAGATGAAGACACACCTTCCTAGGGCAGACAGGGACAAGGAATCAAGGAACATAATCCAGTCTACCCTTACCCACATAAACGACACGGCGGGGACCCTCATAAAGAAGTCCATCGCACTTCTTGTTTCCTTTGACAGAAACCTGAAGATGATTCTTGAAGACTGCGTCAAGAAACATCAGGAGCTTATCCTCAACTGGAACGACATCGACCACTTTGCAGAGGGACAGCTCAAGCAGATGTCCATCGATGCATACAAAAAGATTTTTTCTTTTGTTTCATTGATGCAGAACTTCCCTATCCAGATTTCTGAGGACAGCGAATAGAAAAAGGTTGCGGCCCGATATTTGAGCAACGATTGTTTAGCAACACTATTTCCGTACATAGACAAAAAAAGCCCGTGAAGGCAACTGAGATTGAAATGCGATTCAACATCAGGAACTTTCACGGGCTTTTTCATTGCCTGTCTATATTTATGGCAGAAGGAATCTTCACTTAAGCACTGAATCCACAAGAGCCTTGAGGGCAGGATCCTGTTTGATTTCCGAGGTTTCGATTCCGCTTTGAATGACGAAGACGCCGTTTTTTTCAACAATTACTTTGTTCATGTTTTTTGCTCCATTTGTTTCAGTAATATGCTTCAGAAGACCGGTTCCTTTTTTGGGCTCAGTCAGTTCCATGGCCTTGCCCATAAGACCTTTTTTCTGAGAATTTTTAACTTCCGTTTTTTTAATGTTTTCTGCCATATCAGTTTTCACCATCAAGATTTGAAAAATTCAGACCGCTGACAGAAAAACTGTCATTGACCTTTTTCTTTATCTCTTCGATATCTGCCGGAACCACTTTTTCCGGACTATCAGTTTTTTCATAATCTGAAAAAGATTCCTCGATTATTTCCACAGGTTCGTCCTCAGGGACTTCTTCAAGCTCTTCTACGGGTTCTGCTTCTTCAACTTCCTCGAGTTCTTCTACAGCTTCCGCCTCAGGGACTTCTTCAAGCTCTTCTACAGGTTCCGCTTCTTCAACTTCCTCGAGTTCTTCTACAGCTTCCGCCTCAGGGACTTCTTCAAGCTCTTCTACAGGTTCCGCTTCTTCAACTTCCTCGAGCTCCTGGATTTCTTCAGGCGCTTCAACAGGTTCCGCCTCTGGAATTTTCTCTGGCATAGATGCCTTTACCGGAGACGGAATTTCTTCTACGAGAGTTTCCCTGGATTCAAACTGCTTTGGAACCATATTCCGTGATGACGCGGATGCAAAGGCTGACATGATGTCCTGCCAGCTTGATTCAAGCATTGCATCAACAACTTCGGAATGTTTTTTTCCGCGTCTGCCAAGACTCTTTTTTACTTCATCATTGACATCCATTCTTCTGGAAGCGATTCCTTTTGCAAGTGTCTTCCAGTCCGTAGTGTCCTTGCGCTCGATGTATTCCTTTAAGAGTTCGTACTGGAATTTTCTGATCCGCCTTTTGATGAACACCATGTCATCATGGCGAAGGTTGAACATAAGGAACACCACAAGGAACAGGGTGATGAAAAGGCATACAAGAAGCGCGATTTTTTCCATGTCGCTGAATTCGAATTCATCCTGGCTGCAGATCCAGCCGATCTTGATTCCGCTTTCATCAGTTGTGGATATTACAAAAAGATTTTCCCTTTTGTCGTCGCTTTCAGCAATCTGTTCAATATTTGAATAACGTTTTCCCCAGCGTTCCTGAATTTCCTGGATGAGTGCCTTTCGCCCGGTCAAAGGAAGCCCGAAGACAAAGCCTGCAGGAGACAGGACAGTTCCCCTTGCATTGAGGGAAACAATGTCGCGGTTGATGAGACTACGTGTAAAATCATCTCCAGACACATAGAAGACAATGGTTCCGCGGTATGCCGTATATACATCATAGAAAGGATAGCTGAACAGAAGACGGTTTCTGGTGTTGTCGAAATACACGAGGGTTTTCTTGTCTCCGTCTGAGGTTTCTATGAGGGCATAGGGAATCCTATCCATGTAGTTTGAATATGTGACCAGTTCCGCAGTTTCTGAAAGAATGTCATCGCTGAATGTGCTGTAATGGATGTGGACACCGTCGTTTTCCACAAGGCGAATTCCTTCAAGCCCGGGATTTTTCTGAAACAGAAGAGAACACAGGGTATCACGTTTTTCCATATTTTCCGGAGAAGGTTCCCGTTCGATATAGGATGAAACACTCTGCTCAGAAAGGAATTCCCTGAGCTGCCGGTCAAGGTTCGTGAAATAATCACCGTAACCGGATTTAATTTTCTCGAGTCGGTCGTTTATGTTACCAATCACTCTAGGCGTGTAATACTGAACCTCAATCAGATTGAAGCCACCTGCAAACGAAAAGAAGAGGCAGCCGGCAAAAATGAGGACTGATATCAACATGCTGAGTGCAACTTTTGGCAAAGATGTCACAAAAAATCTCCTGTCTGTTGCGGAAAAGAAATGAACCCCTTTCCGTCTTTGAATTTTCGGCAAATTCGGTGCAGGATTTCACACTTTTCATGAAAATTTGTATAATAAACGTATGGTAGAATTAAAGCAGGAAGAAGAAAAGAAAGTAAGATGCCTTCTGATAGGTGCCCCTGACAAGAAGAACGGAAATCCGGAACCAAAGGAACTGGAAGGCCTCATAAAAACCCTGGACTATGAAGTCGCAGGAGTCATGGTCCTCGTCAGAATAGAACCGACTCCAGCCTACGGAATCGGAACCGGAAAGGCCCATGAAATAGCCGACAAGGCAAAGGAACTTTTCGCCGACTGCATAGTGTTTGACTGGGAAATAGATCCTTCAAAACAGCGCAACTGGGAAAAACTTGCCGGCATGCCTGTCTTTGACCGCAACGAAGTCATCATCAGAATTTTTGCACAGAGAGCCCAGACAAAAGAAGCAAACCTTCAGGTAGAACTTGCGAAACTTACGTATTCCCTTCCCCGCTTGAGCCACATGTACGGCGATATGGCACGTCAGAGAGGTGGTGCCGTTGGAAACAAAGGTAGCGGCGAAACACAGCTTGAACTTGACCGCCGTCAGATAGAAGATAAAATCGTCCAGCTGAAAAAGGAACTTGAGCAGGTTGAAATAAACCGTGGCATCCAGAGAAAACAGCGCGAACGGACAGCCGCGGCAGGATGCGCCCTTGTAGGATACACAAATGCCGGAAAATCAAGTCTTCTAAACGCGCTGACAGATGCCGATGTCTTTGTCGAGAACAAGCTCTTCGCAACCCTTGATCCGACCACAAGAAAGCTGTCCCTTTCCGAAGCAAGCACGGTCCTCATCACAGACACTGTAGGTTTCATTTCCAGACTTCCACACACACTCATCGACGCCTTCAAATCAACACTGGAAGAAGCAGCCCTTGCAGATTTTCTTCTTGTTGTCGTTGACGCCGCCGACCCTGACTGTGAAAAGCAGTATGAACAGGTAATGAAAGTTCTTGGAGAAATCAAGGCAGACAAAATTCCGCGCATCGTGGTGCTCAACAAATACGACAAGGTAAAAGGCAACATTCTTCTTGAATCACAGCTGAATAATTTCTTTCCCAACGCACTCCACGTCAGCGCAAAGACACACGAAGGCTTTGAGGACATCATCGCTGTGCTTACGGAAAATCTTCTTGGTATCCTCCGTTCATTCAGAATTCCAATGGCAAGGGCTGACCTTGTTGAGCTTGCCCGCAAAAACGGAACCATTGAAAAGGAAGAATGGCTTGAGGATGTGATTTCCCTTGAAGCCCGCATACCTGGATCATTTGATGATGAAGGAAAGGCAACTACGAGAACCCTCGCTCTTTTGAAGGACTACACAGCATGAAAAGAAAAATCGATGTGCTCAACAGAATTCTTGCCATCACAGCCGGAACAATTTCCGCAGCCATAGCAATCGCTACAATCACTGCATTTGCCGTATCAGGCGGAAATCTGGGGAAAAATTACAGACGTGCAGATCCTGATCCTATGAAAATGACAAACAGGAGCAAGGGAAAGGAAGATGCAGTAGATGCGTTTACCGACATCAGCCAGATAAGAATTCAGACAAGAGTTGAATCGGAAGACGAGGAGCCGGCTGTAATCGTTGTAAGTCCATGGTTTTCTTATCCTGCAGGAGACCAGCAGCTTTTTGAGGAATTGTCCCAGAAGGAACGCCAGATGCGCGGTATCTTTTCCGGCTACTTTTCTTCAAGAACATCCAAAGATCTTATGGACAAGGGTGAAGTAAAGATCAAGGAAGAACTTCTTGATGAAATCAACGCACAGCTTGTCATGGGAAAAATCCGTGCCGTCTATTTCAACGACTACATATTCATAAACTGATCCATTCATCACAGAATTCATTTCATCTGACCTCTGGAACTCGTTTTTGGAGGTTTCCTTAATTGTTTTTTTCCAATTTATTGTCTATTATAGCGGCATGAAAGTTATAGTTGTAGGAAACGGTGGACGTGAACATGCCATTGCCTGGAAACTGGCACAGAGCAGTTCAGTTGAAGAAGTAATCTGTACTCCTGGTAACGGCGGTACAGCTTTTGAAAATAAATGCCGCAACGTAGAAGGCAAGTCCCACGATGACTTTATAAGGATTGCAAAGGAAAACGGATGCGATCTTTGTGTAGTCGGACCTGAAGATCCTCTTTGCGCAGGTCTTGCAGACAGATTCTGGTCGGAAGGAATTCCAACTGTCGGAACAAAAAAGGATCCTGCACAGCTTGAAGGAAGCAAGGATTTCGCAAAGAACTTCATGCACAAATATGGAGTTGCCTGCGCAGACAACAAGACATTCACAGACAAGGAAGCTGCCCTTGCATACGTAAAGGAACATGGTGCACCGATCGTTCTCAAAGCTGACGGTCTAGCAGCTGGGAAAGGTGTCGTTGTTGCCCTCAACATGGATGACGCACTCAAAGCCGTCGAAGAGCTTATGGATGGCCAGCTGGTTGGAGATGCCGGACGCAAACTTGTCATCGAAGAATATATGCGCGGTGTTGAGATTTCAATTCTCGGTGCAGTATCAGTAAACCCGGAACTTACAGCAGCCGGAAAATCATGCATCGTTCCTTTCATGAGCGCACGTGACCACAAGAGACTCCTTGACGGAGCAAAGGGTCCAAACACAGGCGGAATGGGTGCGATCTGTCCGGTAGATGATGTAACGGATGAAATCCTTGCTCAGTTCAACAAGAATATTCTCGAACCTACTCTCAAGGGAATCCAGGCAGAAGGCTGGGATTACAGGGGATTCATTTTCTTTGGTCTCATGATCACAAAGGAAGGTCCTAAAGTCATCGAGTACAACGTTCGTCTTGGAGATCCTGAAACTCAGGCGGTGCTTCCTTTGATGGATTTTGATTTTGCGGAAATGGCAAAAGCTGTTACAGACGGAACTCTGAAAGACTTCAAGACAGCATGGAAGCCAGGTTATGTTGTCGCCCCTGTGGCCGTAAGCGGTGGATATCCAAAAGCTTACAAAAAGGGAATGACAATAAAGATCGATACAGCAAAAGTTGAAGAGACAGGGGCAAAGGTTTTCTTTGCCGGAGCCATGGAAGACAGAAGAGCTCAGGGCGGAATCGTCACAAACGGTGGACGCGTCCTTGCCTGCTCCGCACAGGGAGATACATTCGGCGAAGCCTGGAAGAAAGCATATGCTGCCATTGAACATGTAAGCTTCGACGGAATGTTCTACAGAAAGGACATAGGTCTTCCTGGGGCCGCAGAGTCCAACTGATGATTAAAAACAGAAAAGTCCAATAATACCGACTGGAACAAGGTAGGCGGCAAACCACTGCAGCCTGCCTTTTTTTATCAGTTTCATGAGAACTGCAAGTGCGAAATAACCGCTTGCAAATGCGACAGCACATCCAAGGACAAGCTGTGCGATTCCACAGTTTGAAGCTACCTCGCCAAGATCTTTTGCTTCAAGAATGAAAGCACCAAGAATTGCAGGAATTGAAACAATGAATGAGAATTCACCGGCTGTGCTGCGGCTTACTCCGCAGAAGAGAGCACCGGCAATAGTTGAACCGCTTCTTGAAATTCCAGGAAGAGTACCGATGCCCTGGGCAAATCCAATCACAAGGGATTGTATGAGAGTCGGAGCTTTCATGTCAGCTGAAACAGTTCCGTCGGTGGAAACATTTGTTTTTTTCTTTTCAATGATTCCGGAAAGCACAAGAATGACTGCTGTGACTATAAGTCCTGCGCATGTAGCTTTAATCGAGATGACATCGTCATCAATGAGTTTTTTTGTTACCACGCCAATGACGCCGGTTACAAAAGTTGCGGCAACAACAGCAGCGATGTAGGAACGGTCATTGTTCCGTAAAGCAGCCTGATCTTCTGTAAGACCGTGTTTTCTGACAAACAATCCTGCAAAGGCAACTATAAGCTGACAGAGCTTTTTCCTGAAGAAAATGCAGACAGCCGCAAGTGTCGCAAGATGGAGCATCACATCAAACAAAAGCGGAACTTCCTCAAGGTCAAAAAGATATTGAACAATCTTGAGATGACCGCTTGATGAGATTGGAAGAAATTCTGCAATTCCCTGCAGAAGGCCTAAAAGAATTGATTGAATTATTGTCATATCTGTTTCCCTGCGGAATTTCCGCACTGCGCTCTCAATGACGAGTCCTCATTACTCGCATGACAAGCCTTTCTATTTTCCTACACAAAAACGGCTGAAAATATTTCCAAGAACATCATCTGGAGTCACATCGCCGGTTACTTCACCAAGACTGTCCAGAGCATCCTCAAGATCCTGAACAACGGCATCAAGACCATATTCACCGGTCGATGAGATTTCAAGGGCATGGGTTACACGCTCAAGAGCTTCCTCGACTGATTTTTTCTGACGCTCAGATCCAAGTCCGGCGTGATCGCTTTCCGATCCATTGTCTGAAAGTATCATTTCCTTTGTTGCGGCTACAAGTTCCGCAATACCCGTACCTTCCCTAGCAGAAATCTTAACCGTATTTTTCCATGTACCATCTGTTGGAATTACAACATTCTGTCCTGCATCACATTTATTGAGGACAAGGATCACCGGCACATTTTTCTGCTCCTTGATATAATCAACATCTTCCGGTGAAATACCGTTACGGCTGTCGATGAGATACAGGATCACATCTGCATCCTCTGAAAGATCCTTTGTAAGCTCTACACCACGTGCCTCTATGACATCATCAGTTTTTCTAAGCCCTGCGGTGTCAAAAAGGCGGACCGGAATGCCACCAAAATCAGCATAGCTTTCTATCCAGTCCCGTGTTGTTCCTTCGATATTGCTTACAATGGCCCGCTCTTCTTTCAGGAGAGTATTAAAGAGGCTTGATTTGCCTGCATTGGTTTTACCGCATAAAACTACGCGGGCACCGTCCTGATACAGCTTCTCACTTTTCCAGGACAATTTAAGCTGAGTGAGTTTTTCCTTCATCTCAACAAGAGGTGCGGAATCAAAACAGTCGGCGATGTTTTCCTCGTCTTCAGGATATTCGATTTCAACTTCAATGTTTCCAAGGACATCGACGATGCCTTTCTTTATGGAGTCTATGTATTCAAAAAGATTTCCAGAAAGACGACCCACCGCTCTGCCACGACCAGCATCAGTCTTGCTGTCGATGATTTCTTTAACGGCTTCTGCCTTGGTAAGATCGGTTTTTCCGTTTATGTAGGCACGGAAAGTGTATTCACCGCGTTCCGCCTGTCTGAAGCCATTTGCCAGCATCAGGTTATATACGGCTGTCACAACGGAAACACCACCATGACAAAAGAATTCCACCATATCTTCTCCAGTAAATGATCTTGGAGCACGATAGACGGCGGCCATGACTTCATCGATGCGGCAGTTTTCTTTTGGAAGTGATGGATCCACTACCCATCCGTAGACAAGGGTATTGCCCTGAGCTTCATTCAGGGCCTTTGGACGTGAAAAAATTTTCGATGCAAGCTCGATGGAATTTTTGCCGCTTGCCCTGACGATTCCTATCGCACTTGGAACAAGGGCAGTAGCAATAGCGGCAATGGGTTCCTCCGGAGTATAACCTGTATTATTCATGGTTCACAACCGGGAATGGTTCCACTTTGAGGAAACCATGTTTACTTGGAACGGGCTTGTCATAGTCTTCCTGCTCCAGGACCGTATTCCATACTGAAAGCATTTCATCTGAATTGAAAGAACTGGAATAATCTCCAGATGCAACACCGTCCGTGCTGTCACTGCCGTTTCCCATGCTGAATGCCGGAATGCGTGTCTGCTTTGCAGCTTCATTATGATGCCATGGAGAAAGCACTGAATCTTCTGGATCAGGACTGATGTCCTCATAGTATCCGCCTGAATTGTTCCAATACATGTATCCTCTGTCTACACCATCGCGGACACCGTAGACTTCACGGCTGACGTAATCCTTGTCGTAATATTTCCTGTCATAGCGCACTCCCATATAGAAGGCCTGAAGCCATGGACGCACTACGATTCTGTTTCTTCCGATTACAGTATTCCTGTAGGAACCGTAGAAGAAAATTCTATAAGGGCGTTCCTCATACGGAGAGTAATCAAGGAAGCTCTGTTCAAAATGCGACGGATAGAACATAGGGCAGATTACATCAACATATTCACTCATGAGTTCAACATCCTGGCCTGTTCTTGTTCCGGAACGATACCAACCGTTAGCACCATAGATATCGATTCCGATCGGGGCGTCGATATTCTTTCTTGCATATGAAAGGAATGAAACAAGAGCGCTTTCCTTATCCATACCTTTGTCCTTCCATCTGTAAGATGCTGATCCCATGTTGATTCCGTCTGTCGGGAAACGGATATAGTCAAACTGAATTTCGTCAAATCCGCGCTTGATGAGTTCCTTTGCGATCTCAACGTTATATTCCCACACTTCCTCACTGTATGGATCAACCCAGTTTTCGTCATAGTAGTTGGCTTTCTGGCCCGTTACAGTTCCGTCCTCGGAAACAATATCTTCATAGCCACGGATTCCAACCCAAGGTGTATTTGTCTTGTAATTCCAGACGGCATACTTTCCTTTTCCGTAGCCTGCAAGATTTCTGTCCTTGAAAACTACGATGCGGCCGATGAGATAGGTTCCGTCTTTCTTGAATTCATTCACAAGCTTGTCCACATCGATCTTGTAGACGGTGACTTTTCCTTTTTCCTTGAGGAGAGGACTTTCAGGTTCAAAACGGAGAAGACCATAGTCATCCTTCATGTCGATCACAACGGAATTCAATTTGTTGTCGTTTACGATTTTTCTGTACTTTGCGATACCGGCGTCATTTCTCAACTGGTAGACGGATGAATAAACTGCTTTCTTTTTGTTTGCGGTCTCTCCCCACGGCGTAAGAATCACATCTGGATTAAGGAGCCACAATTCGTTCAGCTGAAGAGGCGTATCCAAGCCGCACACAACTTTTGGAATATATGCAGCATTGACAATTGAATGAGCGGCATTCAGCCTGTGTCTCCACGAGGCATAATTTTCAAGTTCCTGGACCTGACCGTTTTCAAGAGAGAAAGTTCCGAGTTTTCCTAAAGTTGAATAGACGATTTTTGAACCGCTCTGGCACATGCCATCGATGGTGTCTGTCTGTTCTTCTCCGTGATAGACTTTTTCTCCGCGCTTGTCCTTCCAGTTGAACCTGTAGATGTTCGGAAGGAATGTCTGGGCAAGATAAACTTCCGCAAAATAATTTCCCTGGTCGTCCTTGCACATCACCGGTAGGATGTCTGAGATTTCATCAACCTGAGTCATGCTTGGCATTGCGGCAAAGCCTGCACTTACATCAACCCAGGCTGGCTTCTTCGCGTCTGCCCTGTAATAGCTCAAACCATAGATCGGGTGAGACATGAAAACTACAAGTTCGCTGCCGGTGATCGCACCTGACTTGTCATACACAGGCATATGGGAAACGGCGACTGCCTTTACACCTGCCGTATATTTGCTTGCCGAACCGATATTCGTCCAGTTCTGTCCGCCATCTCTTGTAAGAAAAACAGAGTCCTTTGTGGCTGTGACGAGAATATCCGGATTGAATGGATCTGAACCGATATCCTTTAGAAGAGCTGCTTTCTGCTCAAGTTTCTTTTGAAATCCGTCATAGGATTTTACAGTAAGGAATGGAAGTCCGTTGTTTCTTTCCGTAAACGTCTCAAGGTCCGGCGAGGAAACAACTCCCTTATCAGTAACAAAAAACCATCTGGCGCTTGTCTTTAAAATTCTATCAACCTTGCCTTCTGTCCACAACGGTTCCGCAGTTCCGTTGGAAAGGATTTTAAAAAGACCGCTGTCGGTTCCAAGCAGGAATGGAGTTCCGTCTTTATCCTTTTCCTTGAAGGTTATCTTTTTTTCCGGAAGATTCTCCGGCAACTGGTATAAAGGTTTTGTCTGAGCAAACAATGATTCTGATGCTAAAAATGCTGAAAATGCCAAACACAATTTTAAAGAGATAGTTTTCATGTTCAAATTTTCGGCAGCAGAACAAAAAAAATTAGATAATCTTTTTAGAAGATGCTACTGAAAAATTGATTCTGTCTGGATCTCATGGCTTCATCAACGGCTTTATTGGAATACAAGAAAGTGCTTTCCGTAATGTCTTTACCGACAAAAGATCTTCCCTTGTTGATTTTTTCAATAAGTTCCCTGATCAATACGCCATTTTCCTTGGAACACTGAACGGCAAAATTCACGATATTTGAATTGACCATGCGCCTTATCTGCGGAGTTTCCTCGAAAACAAAAATATAAACGTCTTCTCCAGGCATTTTTCCGTATTTAAAAAGAATATCGATGACTCCAAGATAATCCTTTTCGGATTCCACAAAGACGGCATCTATGACTTCCTGGTTTTCATACAGTTCGTTCATGAGGAACTTTGCCTTATCATACTCACCGTTAGTTTCCCTGCGTGAAATGATGTTCCATCCCTTGTTTTTTTCGACGCCTTCGTTAAGGGCCCTCATTCTTTCTCTTGCCGATGTGGTATCGGCGACATCATTGAAAACACAGATGTTTACATTTGACTTGCCTTTTTCATACAGTTCAAGACATTCAACAGCGGACTTTGCTTCATTGTAGTAATCGCAGTAGACTTCGTGGATGATGCTGCAGTTTTCCGAGGGGTCATGCCTGACAGTACCACAGGTAAGGATAACCGGAATTTTTTTCAGGGACAGATTTTCTATTGCATTCTCGAGTCCATGTTCGCTTACGGGATCGATGATCATAAAATCCACACCCCGGCTCATAATGTTGTAGATGCCTATGACCTGTTCCGTCAGATCGCCGTTGGCACTGAATTCTGAAAGGTCATATCTGGGATCATCAGAGAAATTTTCTATTATGGAAAGATTGTTTGAATAGTATGGTTCCGACTGTCTGCCTGAATAGGAGAACCCGATTCTGACAGGTCCTTTTCTATTATGTAAAGGCTGACAGGAAACAAACAGAAAAATAAAAAAAGCAGCAGTCAGAAAAAATGATTTTCTCAAAATTATCCTCATGCTGCTATTCTAATAGCATTTGCGCCAAATTTCAATTTTTGAAGAAACCCATCGACTATGAAAGCAAAAGGTCTCTTTCTTTTATCCATCCTGCCTTACGAAACAACAGTCCAAGTCCCCAAGAAATGAGTCCTGGGAGAACAAAGCAGACAAGAATAAGACCAAGCCAGTTGAAAGCACCAGGAGCTAAAGCTGCGGCACCATGTTCAACAGCTACAGCGCTTGGATCAAACCAGCCGGAAATTACACCGATCTGACCGACAAGGCCGCAAGTTCCCATGCCGGAAGAAACTGCGGCACCGTTCATTTCCATCTTGAATACGCATGTTGCAATTGGACCTGTGATGGCGGAAGCCACTACAGGCGGAATCCAGATGCGGGGATTCTTTACGATGTTAGGCATCTGGAGCATCGATGTTCCAAGTCCCTGGGAAAGAAGTCCGCTCCACTTGTTCTCGCGGAAGCTCATGATTGCAAAACCGACCATCTGTGCGCAGCAGCCTGCAACGGCGGCACCACCTGCAAGTCCTGTAAGACCAAGGGCAGCACAGATTGCGGCGGAACTTACAGGCAAAGTGAGAAGAATGCCAACGATTACGGAAATGATCACACCCATAAGGAATGGCTTGAGTGTTGTCGCCCATACGATAAGGTTTCCAAAGGCAGCGGCACCCTTTCCAATATAACCTGCAAAAAGAACTGAAAGAAGTGCACCTGCGGCAATCGTAACCAGTGGAGTCACAATGATGTCTACCTTTGTCTTTCTGCTTACAAGCATTCCGGCTTCAGCAGCTGCAATGGCAATGAGAAGAACTGCAAGAGGTCCACCTGCTCCTCCAGAAACATTTGCGGCACTACCGACAGCAACAAGGGAGAAAAGAACGAGAGGTGAAACCTGCATTGCAAAACCGATGCCCACTGCCATGGCTGCACCGACTACATGTGGTTCGCCTGCAAAAGTTCCGGCTTTGACAAGAAAATCAAAGACTGGATTTACGTCAATGCGAAGAAGCTGCTGCCCCAGAGTCTTGACGATTGTTCCGATAAGGAGGGATGCAAAAAGGCCCTGTGCCATTCCGCCAAGAGCGTCAATAAGATAACGCTTTACGTACTTGTTCATAAACAATACCTCATGAGAAAAATAAAAATGTTCAGGTTGATTTACTTGGTGATGTAGTTGATTGGAGCGGACGTGGGCTCCCTAGGCAGTGGTAGAACTCCATTCTGCCGGCAGTCATCTCAAACGTAATTTCTGAATGTAAAATAGCAGAAGATAAGTTTTTTTTCAATTGGATGACATTTTGAATTTTTGAATATAAAATAGAATCATGTATCACTTCATAGTAAATCCGGTTTCACAATCAGGAAAAGGTCTCAGACTTTGGCAGAACAAAATCGAACCGGAGCTGAAAAAACAGAACATGGAACATTCCGTGGAATTTTCAAAAGAACGCGGTGATGTGACAAACATAGTCACCAGGATCTCATCACAGTCAAAGAATGAAAAAAACTGCATCATAGTGATTCTTGGCGGCGACGGAACTGTCAACGATGCTGTTCAGGGCATGAAGGATTTTGACAACACAACACTGGCCTACATACCGACAGGGTCAAGCAATGACTTTGCACGAGACCTGAAGTTTCCAAGAGACGTGAAAAAAAATCTCCAGAGAATTCTCAAAGCAAAGGAACCGGTTCTGATGGACATAGGACAGGTTGAAACTGAAAGAGGAACAAGAAGGTTTGCCGTCAGCAGTGGAATTGGATTTGATGGTGCAGTCTGCCAGAAATCAGTCCACTCAATTCTGAAAAAGAGACTGAATAAAATCGGTCTTGGAAAGCTTACTTATCTTGGAATTGCATTGAACCAGATAATCAACGCGCCAAAAGTGGATGCCCAGGTTAAATTCTCCGACGGAACTGAACTCCAACTGAAAAACCTTCTGTTCATGGCCGCCATGGTACATAAATACGAAGGCGGTGGATTCAAGTTCTGCCCAAAAGCTGATGCCTACGACGGTGAACTGGACTTCATCTGTGCAAGCAACAAAACCATTCCTGGAATTCTTGTCGCCCTTCCAACCGCATTTTTTGGATTCCATACAATATTCAAAGGGATTGAAATTTATCGTTTCAAGGCAGCGGAAGTAAAAACATCGATTCCTCTATGGCTTCATACTGACGGCGAAGTTGGATACAAGGCCCAGTATCTTGATTTTTCGACATTTGAAAAAAAATTGAAATTCATACTCTAGATGAAACTGCAATGAACTATCAGACGGAACTTGAAAAGATCATCAAAGGACTCTATGGAAAACCTAAACTGCTTCTGCATGCATGCTGCGGGCCGTGTTCAAGTTATGTAATGGAATACCTTGCGTCAATTTTTGACATTACGATTCTGTACTACAACCCGAACATTTATCCTAAGGAAGAATATGAAAGAAGGCTTCAGGAACTGAAGGATTTTCTTCCAAGATTTTCACCTGCCGTTGAAAACAAAATCAAACTTGTAGAAATGAATTATGATCCGGAAGAATTCTACGGTGCAATCAAAGTTCGTGAAGAACCAGCCATGGCCGACGATCCTGAAAAAGGCGAAAGGTGCAGAAGATGCTACGAATTCAGATTGAGAAAATCCTACGGCTATGCAGCAGAAAACAAATTCGATTATTTCTGTACTACCCTTTCCATAAGTCCATTTAAGGATTCCTTAAAGATAAATACTGAAGGCGAAAAGATTGCCTCTGAGAATCCAGCAGGTCCAAAATGGCTTTATTCCGACTTTAAGAAGAAGAGCGGATTTTTAAGAAGCCTTGAAATCAGCGAAGAGTACGGACTATACCGACAGCAATATTGCGGCTGCGTCTATTCAACAAGAACTGCCGTACCTGATTGAGTTTTTTCTATTTTCCATTCAACAAATGAACAGTATAATGTTTTTATGACACTATCAGGAAAAACAATATTCTCTATCGCAACACTCTACGGAGTAATTGTTGCTGCAGGCAATGTCATCGGCGTTGTAATTCCAAACATTTTTACCAGCAACGATTTGACCAATGGTGAAATAGACGGTTGGCTTAATTTTTTGCACAACAGTCCTACCAGCAACTGGACACAATACCTGGCTTTTGCCGTACCATCAATTCTTTGCACACTCTATGCTTTTTTACCAAAAGAAAAGAGATTCAGCCATTTCATAAACCTTCCGATTGCCTATTCGACCATCGGGATATCAGGTTGGATTTCCTATTTCATACTGGAACTGTTCTACATCAGATTTGCAATCAGTCAGGGATATGTTTTTAATGTTGCAGATGTTTTAAAAACTTCAATTTTGAATCTTGTACTAGAAGCAACAGTAACCTTTTCCCTTTCTTTTTTTATAACCGAAACAATCCACAGGAAATATATACTTCCAAAATATTTTTCAGAAGGAAACCTTTCGCAATACACAGGAACAAAATATCCAAAGGTAAGGTTCCTCTTTATTGTTAACTATGTTTCTGTAACTTTATTTCCAGTCATATTCCTTTCAACACTGATCCTTTCTCTGCAGAAAAGATTTGGTATTTCCATCGACATGAAATCTTTGTACATACTTATCGTAATCCTCGTAATCGGGATTGCAATTTCTGTTCTGCTCAATACTTATTTTTCAAAGCCACTTGAAAAAATCAAAGGCCGCATTGAAAAAATCAAGGAAGGCGATTATACATCAAAGATAGATTTTGTTGCCAACGATTCCTTTGGCGAGCTTGCAGATACCCTCAATGACATGACGGAATCCATCGAATCAAAGACAAAGAAAATTTTTGAAATACAGAATTCCATCATCGAAGGGATGGCAGCCATGGTTGAAAGCCGCGACAATTCAACCGGAGGCCACATCAAGAGAACAAGTTCCTGCGTAAAGATTTTTGCAGAACACCTTAAGACAGTTTCTGAATACAAGGACATTCCTGAAAGCTTCTATAATGCAGTAATCAAGGCAGCTCCTATGCACGACCTTGGTAAAATTGCAGTTGACGATGCAATCCTAAGAAAACCCGGAAAATTTACAGATGAAGAATACGAAAAAATGAAGGCCCATTCTGCAGAAGGAGCAAGAATTGTTGAAAATGTTTTAAGTTCTGTTGAGGACCTTGAATTCAAAAAAATTGCAATCAATGTTGCCCACTACCATCACGAAAAATGGAACGGCCAAGGATATCCAGAAAAAATTTCCCGCACTGACATTCCTCTGGAAGCAAGGATCATGGCTCTGGCTGATGTTTTTGATGCTTTGGTCAGCAAGAGATGCTACAAGGAGAATTTTTCATTCGACAAGGCATTCCAGATTATCGAAGAAGATTTGGGAACACACTTTGATCCAGTCCTCGGACTTGAATTCATAAAGTGCCGTCCTGAATTGGAAAAATTGTACAGCTAATTTGTTGCTATGTACGAAAACGGTATTGCTGCGACATATGTCATTGCGAGGAGTTTGCGACGAAGCAATCTAGCTAAAGCCATGCAGATTGCCACGCCCGTTCCGGACTCGCAATGACGTGAATGTCAAAGTTCACCTATAGGATAGCAACACTTTCTATGTGACCTAGCATTCAAAAGCCTTTTCAAGTTTTTCATCCAGAAGGGAAACGAAATTTGAAAAGGTTATTTTTTTATTCCCTATATTTTCTGAAAGCTTCTCAAAATATTCAAATACAAAGGACATGAACAAACCTGCTCTTGAAGGCAGCTTCATGTTTTTATCCGCAATGAGTTTTGAAAGGAAAACACAGCTGCAAAGCTTTATGGACCTTTCAAGTCCAGAAAAAATTGCACCGTCCGTAATTTTAAGTTTCCAGATTTCTGCAAGGATCTTGCCGTGGGGAACAAGAATCGAAAAGAATGTTACTGACAGGATGAGTGCAAGTGAAGGAAGAAGATTTACCCTTTTGTTTTTTATGAAGCAGGCAATTACGGCTAAAAGGAAAATTCCACTGACTGCATAAATTGATTTAGAAAAGAAAAGCAGGATGAACATTGAAAGAGAGAATGTCAAAACAAGGAATTGAAACTTTGAAGATGATTTTTTTTCTTCTGCGGCTGCAGATTTTTTCCCTGCGGATTTTACTTCCGTCCAATTTTTATTTCTTAGGTCTGCAAGCCACTTTGATTTTTCTACAAAGACATTGGCAAACAAGCCCATTGCAATTGATGCAACGAAACTGATGGCAAGCAAAACAGGTGCAACAAATTTCGTGTTCTCTCCAAAAAGGAAAATGCAGGCAACACCAAGCTGGGCAAGGTTGTTGGCAAGTCCGCCTGCCATGCTGATGCCAAGCCAGGACACAAGTTTTCTTCCGTAAAAAAGATGGAAAATCGCCATCATTACAAAACCTGAAGCAACGGATCCCGCAAGAGAAAAAAGGAAAATATAGGAGAAAAGGGTTCCGCTGATTATACCCTGCAAGAGCACTTTAAGAAAAATCAAGGCGGTGCTTTCCCTACGGGTCATGCAGAGAAATGAAATCATTATTGGAAGGTTTGCAAGACCAAGACGGAAAAATGGCACAGGCTTTGGAATTGCATATTCAACTGCGGAAAGAAAAAAACACAAGGCCGAAAAGAATGCCAGTTTTCTCATTGCAGCCCGCCACCTACTGAAGGTAAACCATCAGGAGCATGATGTCGCTGTTGCGGATTCCACTGATGCGGGATGCCTGCCCCAAAGTTACAGGGCGAACCTTCTCAAGCTTGCCACGGCTTTCTGACGAAAGGGCCACGATCTTTGAATAATCAAAGTTATCCGGAATGCGGACATTTTCCATGCGGTGCATCTTTGCAACACGGTTGTCCTGCTTTTCAATGTAGTAGCGGTACTTGTGGTCTTCCTGAGCAAGAGTCCATTCAAGCAAAGTATAGTTGCCCGGATTTTCTCCATCAGGATGCTTGTCCAGAAATGCCATGGCTTCTTCTACATTGCGGTATTTCAGTTCCATGGAATCCATCTGTTCTCTTGAAATGAGGCCAACATTGAAGCCTTTCTGGCGCAACCTTCTGTCTGCCGTATCGTGACGAAGCTTAAGGCGATATTCCGCGCGGGCAGTGAACATGCGGTAGGGTTCCTTTGTTCCAAGAGTAACAAGGTCATCGATAAGCACACCGATGTAACCTTCATCACGGCCAAGAACAAGAGGTTCATAAGACGGAATCTTTTCAAAATTGTTGAAGCCATTTTCCGTCTGGAAGTTTTTAAGTTTTTCAGAAAGCTCCTTTGTTTCGCGTGCAGAAATTTCCGCAAAGTTCTTGAGATCTTCCGCGTTGAACACAGGCTTTGGCTGGAACTTTCCTTTTTCTCCGCTGGCAGGAGATGAATAGATTTTTGAATCTGCGGCACAGAGGGGACCACAGAGATTTTTATGCTCGCGGGCATAAAGGCCTGCATTGATTCCGGCAATAAGTCCTTGACCTGCGGCCTCTTCGTAACCTGAAGTTCCGTTTATCTGGCCTGCATCAAAAAGTCCTGCGACGCGTTTTGTTTCAAGGCTTGGGAAAAGCTGGGTCGGTTCAACATAGTCGTATTCAACGGCATAGCCCGGACGGCTAACAACACAGTTTTCAAAACCTGGCATAGTCCTGAGGAATGCATCCTGAACTTCTTCCGGCAAAGAAGAACTCAAACCGTTGAGATAAATTTCATCTGTCTCAAGTCCTTCCGGCTCAACAAAAAGCTGGTGGCGTTCGCGCTCTGCAAAGCGCATTACCTTGTCTTCAATGGAAGGACAATAGCGAGGGCCGATGCCGCTTATCTTTCCTGAATACAAGGGCGAGCGTCCGATGTTTTCGCGGATGATTTTATGGGTTTCCGGATTTGTATATACAAGGTGGCATGGAACCATAGGGCGTTCAACTTTTTCAGTGTCAAAGCTGAAAGGAATGATTTCCGCATCGCCTTCGTTGAGTTCAAGTTTTGAAAAATCAATTGTGTGGCGAAGAATGCGTGGAGGTGTTCCTGTCTTAAGGCGACCTGTCGTAAAACCAAGTCGGTTGAGGCTTTCTGTAAGGCCAAAGGCACCGGTTTCTCCAATGCGGCCACAAGGAGCATCGTACTCACCGATGAAAATTCTTCCGCCAAGGAATGTTCCTGTCGTAAGGACTACGGAACGGCATGTAACGATTCTTCCGCGCTCGGTAACAACACCTATGACTTTCTGGCGCATTCCGCTTTTTGCAGCATCGGTTGCATATTCGTAATTTGCACTTCCACGTTTTTCGCCAGGAATGGTATTGAGTTCTGCGGCGCTGTCGGAATTTTCAGGAAGAGGAGTATCTGATGCCACAGTCAGAACATCAACGACAGTATCCATCAAAGTGCAGAGATTTTCCGTCGTCTCAAGGGTCTTGCGGGCAAGCTGCGAATACAGAAGTTTGTCAGCCTGACTTCTTGGTGCCTGAACTGCAGGGCCACGGCTTTTATTCAGCATGCGGAACTGAATCATTGACCTATCAATGAGTTTTCCCATTTCGCCGCCGAGGGCATCAATTTCACGGACGATGTTTCCCTTTGCAATTCCGCCGATACTCGGATTGCAGGACATTCTTCCGATTGAATCTATAGTCTGAGTAATGAGAACAGTTTTTAATCCCATGCGTGCGCAGGCAAGGCTAGCCTCAATACCTGCATGACCGCCACCACAAACGGCAACGTCAAATGAATCATAAAAAGCCATGGGCGAAATTATACCGATATTAATGGAAAAAAACAATTTTTACAGCAACTGCTATTTCTATTTTTTCCACTCCCTGGAAGCATCATTATAAACCATCACTGCCATAGCCACTGCTTCTTCTCCATTTCAACTTCCAGACGGATAGGGGACAGGGAACTTACAAAAGCAACAGCCTTTGTTTTTGTATTCCAGAAAGGGAGTTCATTCATCTTTTATAAACTCTACTGTCAGATGAAAAATTTTAACCGCTCCCACCCTTCACTCTTTTACACATCCATGACTTCTTTGATATAATCACGCAACATACAGAGGTACAGACACATGGCAAATCCATTTAAAAAGTTCACTTTGAAACTTGGCGA
>JAEDDW010000021.1 GCA_016293645.1 Treponema sp.
GGACAGCTGTGGGAGTTCCGTCGATGAGAATATTTGCAATGAAACGATTTGGGCGGTCTATGAAAATGCCTGAAACAATTTTTGCGTAGTGCATGAGTTCAGTATATCATGATTTCAAAAAAAATTATTTGATAATGGACGATCATTGACGCATAATAGTCTTATGACAAACGTAAAGGGAAAATGGGCACTTGTTACTGGAGCAAGCCGTGGTCTTGGAAAACTTTCTGCACTGCTGCTGGCCGACTACGGATGCAATTTGATTCTGCATTCGAGGGACAAAAGCCACTGTGAAAATTTTGCAAAGGAACTTGAAACAAAAGGCGTTAAAACATTTTGCGTTCAGGCGGAACTGGACAAGCTGGCGATTTTTGCTGACGATAAAAAGTCCGGAAGAATTTTCCGCGCCCAGAAATATGCCGGAAAAAGACTGGTAGATATTCTGTAGGATTGCTGTTTTTTTATTTAAGGCCCCTGGTTGATCTTACCGGGGGCTTTTTTCATATCAGGATTTTTCTCTGTCGCTCTGAATGACAAGGCGAAGTGCTTCTACCCCCACCTTTACTGCGGAAGTTGTGTCTTCGCTCATGTCCTGGTCAAGTCCAAGTTTTTCTCTTTCCTGATTCCAGATGACATGAAAGCATGAACCGCACCGGCAATGAAGGGCGGATGCAACTACAAAAAGAGCTGCACTTTCCATTTCGCTTGCCTTTACTCCAAGTCGTTTCCATGAGTCCCATTTCTGAAGGAGCTCGTAGTGGACCGGAGATTTTTCAGGACTGTGCTGGCCGTAAAAGGAATCCTTGTTCTGGACAACTCCTGTGTGGTAGTTTTTTCCAAGGGATTCACAGGCTTTGACAAGGGCCGATGTAATTCCAAAGTCAGGAACCGCAGGATATTCAATCGGGGCATATTCCTGGCTTGTATGTTCATAACGGATTGCGCCTGTTGCGACAACAACGTCACCGCTTTTTACATCTGTATCTATGCCGCCGCAGGTTCCTACGCGGATGAATGTGTCGGCTCCTATGTTGTGGAGTTCTTCCATGGCAATTGACGCAGAAGGACCTCCGATGCCTGTTGAACATACGGAAACTTTTTCTCCGTCAAGGGTTCCGGTCCAGATTGTAAATTCACGGTTTGAAGCAACAAAATGTGCATCGTCAAATAGTCTTGCGATTGATTCCACACGGCCTGGATCTCCTGGAAGGATTACGTAACGACCGACATC
Source organism: Treponema sp. (assembly GCA_016293645.1). Taxonomy (GTDB): domain Bacteria; phylum Spirochaetota; class Spirochaetia; order Treponematales; family Treponemataceae; genus Treponema_D. Next base: position 1,232 of record JAEDDW010000021.1, read on the forward strand.
GCCCTCGACACAATGGATGTGAAACTGTTTTTCAAGCTGCTGCATTAAATTTCCTCCTGATTAGGTGCTTCCTGGATTATACCGCATAATTCTTGGAAAGCAAAAATATATTTGCGGTGGTTTGACTAACTATCGTTAGTATAGAACTATCGGTCGTAAGTAGAATAAAGCTCTTCCAAAAGTGGCCGGCATTCAAGGAAGTCTTCACATAATTCCGGGTCAAAATGAGTTCCAGAAGATTCACTGACAATCGTGAAAGCCTTGTCAAAATCAAAATTTTCCTTATAGACACGTTTGCTGACAAGGGCATCGAAGACATCGGCAAGGGCCATTATGCGGGCTTCGAAAGGAATGTAGGTTTTCATGAGATTTTTAGGATAGCCGGAACCATCCCACTTTTCGTGGTGGAAGTGTGCCACGTTGATGGCAATTTGCTTGAAAAAAGGATCATCGGTATTGTTGAGGATTTTACCGACGATGACAGCACCTTTGGCGGAATGCATTTTCATTATCTCATATTCTTCAGGTTCGAATTTTCCAGGTTTGTTCAGGACAACGTCAGGTATCGCGATTTTTCCAAAATCGTGGAGAGGTGCTGCCTTGATCATGCATTCCGCAAATTTTTCCGTCAGCTGGGGGTATCTGTCTTTTTCCATGAGGTGAGACACAAAAATCTTGACTATGTCGCTGGTGCGGGCAATGTGACCTCCAGTGTTGTTGTCACGGCTTTCGACAATGTTTGCCATGCTGATGAGAATGTCGTTTTGGATCTTGAAAAGTTTTTCTGTCTTCTTTTCTACTTCTTTTTCAAGTTCATTTTTATAGTTCTCAACAAGTTTCGTATATTTCTGCTGCTGTGTGGCATCGGTAAGGTAAACGATGCAGATGGATTTTCCCGCTCTTTTCTTCAGTTCAAAATACTTTGCGCTGATGATCCTCTCGTTGTTTTCAAGGTAGGTTGTTTCGTAATTGAGACAGCTCTGCCAGCTTTTGAGCTTTCCGGAAATTTCAGGATTGATCTGATCGAGTTTAAGTTTTCTTATTTCAGGGAACCAGTATTTTGCCGTGTCGTCGGAACCAAGATATCGCCCGGCTTTGTCAAACATGACAAGACCTGTTGTTTTTGTTTCGGCATAGAAATCGGATGAAACTTTCTTTATGTCGTAGAGCCTTATTCTCACAAGGAGGATGAAAATGAAAAACTCGGAAATGACATTGCTCATTGGAACGATGGTCACATTCAGCTTGAGAAGTTTTTGAATCATATAGCTCAGGAAGGAAAGGAACATGGACAGCAGGAGAAGTCCGCTTGTGATGAAAGAAACCTCATGCTGTCTGGTGAGGGACTTGAGGATTATGAAACAGCCGATAAGGTTTGTGGAAATGATATAGACGTAATAGAAACAGTGGAGAAAACCATAATTTTTCTTGAAAAGCGTGATTCCGTATTTTTCGGTGATCCAGAAATTTTTGTAATAGAACGGAGAGACCTCAACAGTGGAAGTACATGCAAAAATACCCATTGAAAGAATTATCAGTACAAGGAGTAGAATTCTGTTCAATCGGAATCTGCAAAGATCTGCAAAACTCATGAGCATGAGCAGCGGTGTAAAGCTTGCGCCAAGGTATGTTATCTGGTTTGCAAAGACGGCCATCTGAAGGTTGTCTGCGTTTGCGGTCTGCAGGATGCCAAGGCTTGAAATGGCGAAGGTGGTAAAAAGAAGATGGTAGAATATTGAAATCTTGTTGTGAAAAACAAAGACCGTGATTATCACAAAACTGAGAGATATGAAAAAGGAAAGTGAATAACATAAAATAAGTGGATTCATTTCATGTATATTCTAACATGGAATTTTACATATTTAAAATAAAAAAAGGACTGTCACAAAAACTGGACCACGTAAGGCAGACTTCTGGATCAGTCCTTTTTTAACAGCAGCAGGTTGCTTATTATTTCATTACCTCAACTTTTACAACATCAAAACTGTAGCTTGAGATAGGCTGACCAACAGTCTGGAATGAAACCTGTGTGATGTTTTCTGGAACGAAAGCCTTTTTCTTTCCCCATGATTCCTGAGCAAGCTTTGAGAAAGGAATCTCATAGGTTGTTTCCTTTGCCCCTGCTGTAACTGTGAACTGGTGGAAGCAGTAGTCAGGTCTGTCGTTTGTCTCAACGCGGAAGTTGTACTTTTTTCCGTCGCCCTTTACTGTGACTTTCACGCCCTTTGCAGTCTTGAGGGCAGATATGAATTCAGGATCTGAGTTCATGGTGAGTCCTGCATAACCATACTGATACTTTGTTGTTACAGTTCCTGCGACAGTTGTGACTCCATTGTTTACTGTAACTTTTGCAGTACTTGAGCCACCATTGTCGACATCACTGTAAGGAGACCAGCCCTTTACTGTCTGAGCAAACAATCCAGTGCACATGAATGCTGCAGCAATCAAAACCAAAAGTTTTTTCATTTAATATTCCTCCAGTTACAGAATACAACAGGTATTGAAAAATCTGCAAGAAAAAAAAGTGTCTGACTGCCCAGGTTCAAAAGAATATGACAGGGAAAATAAAATAATGACAGGTGAAATCTGTATTGATGGGAATTTTTCAAAAAGGGAATATTTTCTGATGAGGGCATTTCTACTGCCGGCGGCCTTTTAATTTGCTATTTATCAATTTTCATCCTATAATTTCTTTATGCTAGAAATAAATGTAAGTTCAAAATCGCCGGCGGCCCTTTCTGCTGCCCTAAAAAAAATCAAGGAAATGTCTTCGTCAGGAAATGTTTCCAGGGAAGCACCCGTTCATATCATTCTTGAACCTGGAGTTTACTGGGAATCAGTGCGCTATAATCTTCCAAATCCGATCATCATTGAAAGCCTTCCTGGAACAAAGGCAGAAGACTGTGTGCTCAAGGCTGACAATTGCGAATCATACAACAAGGGACTCATCAACAGAGGCATATTTGTGATTGGTCCCAATGCCACAAATGTTACGTTGAAAAATTTCACTATAGAAAACACCCATGCAAGGGCAACCTCCGAAGGAATCTCTCCAGCAGATGCCGCAGAAGCTCTTGTCTGGAACAATACATCCGGAATGCTTCATTGCGAAAGCATGAAGATCATCGGAAGGCAAAATACGCTTTATGTCAAAGGAAACAGCTGTTTTGTCGATTCTTTTATCTCTGGTGAAATGGATTTTATTTACGGGGAATCGGAAACAACCTGCTTTGAAAACTGTACGATCTATGCAAGGGGTGATGGATCAGCTGATTCCGATTCTTTTGTTGTATGCAGCCAGTCACTGGCAGAAAAAAGCGGATTTGTTTTCAAGGACTGCCACTTTACCGGTGACAGGAGAACAAAGACAACTGCATTCATAATCCGTACGGAAGGAAAAGGAAGCGCTGCAAGCGTAAAAAACTGGGATAATGTCGCTCTTGTTAATTGCATCATCGATGACTGGTATTCTCCTGAAATCGTATGGGATGACGACATGAACCTTAAGATCTATCCGCGTGGAAACGCCAGAAACGGAATCCGTGAGTACAATACAAGGACCATGGATAAAAGCGGAAAAACTGAAAGCGCCGACACTTCCCGCAGAAGCGTCATGTCATATACTTTGACTGATGATGACTATTTCAAGGGTTATGCCAGCCGTTACCTTGTTTTTCATGATACTTCTGTACAGGCAACGGAATGAAAGTCGTTACATTCGGTGAAGTAATGCTCCGTATAGAACCGGAAGGCTATTACCGTTTCGTTCAGTCTGACAAAATGACTACCACTTTTGGAGGAGCAGAGGCCAACGTCGCTGTTTCCCTTGCAAATTTCGGAGTTGATTCAGTTTATGTTACAAAGCTGCCGTCTCATGAAATCGGTCAGTGTGCGGTCAATGCACTGAGACGTTATGGTGTTGATACCAGTTTCATTACCCGTGGCGGAAACCGTGTTGGAATCTATTTCAATGAACGGGGAGCCAGCCAGAGACCTTCAAAATGTATCTATGACAGAACCGGATCTTCCATCGCTGAATGCGTTCCGTCGGATTTTGACTGGAAAAGAATTTTTGAGGGTGCCGATTGGTTTCATGTGACAGGAATTACACCGGCCCTTGGAGGAAATCTACCTGAAATCTGTATGGAAGCCTGCAGGACTGCAAAAGAAATGGGAATTCCTGTAAGCATTGATCTCAATTATAGAAGCAAATTGTGGTCAAAAGATGAGGCCAGGACAATAATGGAAAAGATCGCACCCTATGCTGATGTCTGTGTGGCAAACGAGGAAGATGCAAAGGATGTATTTGGTATTGAGGCTGATGATACCGACATCGAGAATGGCAAACTGAACAAAACCGGATATAAAACGGTGGCAAAAAAGCTTTCGGAAAAATATGGATTCAAGAAGGTTGCCATAACCTTGCGTACTTCCATAAACGCAAACATCAACCGCTGGTCTGCACTGTTCTATGACGGTCAGGAATATTATTTCAGCCGGGAACATGAGATGATGATTGTCGACAGACTTGGTGGCGGAGACAGCTTCTGCGCCGGACTTATCTATTCAATTCTGTCGGGAAAAGATTCGAAGGATGCCGTTGAATTTGCAAGCGCCGCATCCTGTCTCAAGCATTCCGTAGAGGGTGATTTCAACATGGTTTCTGCGGAAGAGGTTGAACGTCTTGCCGCCGGCAATGCAAGCGGAAGAATCCAGAGGTAATCCATAGGAGAGAGACTAGACATTCTTAAAGATTGGAAATTTTTAAGAATTGTTATAGAATATAAAATTATGCGGATGATCATGATTTCCACTGGAATAGCTTTTTTTCTTTCTGTGCTGCTCATTCCGGTAATTATCAAGTTTTGTAAGTTCTATAGTCTCTATGATACGGTGAATGCAAGAAAAATACATTCGGGAAATATTCCTCGCCTTGGAGGAATAGCAATAGCCGTAGCTTTTCTTGCAGGTATCATTTTCTGTGTTTTCATGAGCAATGATATTTCGGCGATGAATTCGGTTCCGCTTCTGTTTGCCGGTACAATCATTTTCACTTTTGGAATCATCGATGATCTTTTCAACATGCGTGCCCTTTTCAAGCTTTTTGTGCAGATTGTGGCAAGCCTTATTGTTGTTGCGTGCGGATTCAGATTTACGCAGGTTTTCGGCTGGATTCTTCCGGTTCCGGTTTCTCTTGTAGTTTCTTTTTTCTGGATTCTTGGAATTGTAAATGCTTACAACCTCATTGATGGAATGGATGGTCTTTGCGGCGGTCTTTCCCTCACTACATTGTTTACCATCGGGGTTGTGATGAAGGGTTCGTTCCTTGAGGGAACGGCAATATGTTTTGTACTTTGCGCCGCAATTCTTGGATTTCTTGTTTATAATCTGCCATGTCCGAATGCAAAGATCTTCATGGGAGACGGCGGAAGTCAGCTCCTGGGGTTCATGGTGGCTACCGTAGCCCTTTATCCTGTTGAAGGCGTCATAGAATACAACAAGGTTCTCATGATGCTGGTTCTTGTTTCTTTCCCGATGATCGACACCATTGCAGCTATCTGGAGAAGACTTCGTGAGCATCGTGGAATCATGAGTCCTGACAGACAGCATCTGCATCATAAGCTTCTGAATTTTGGATTCAACAAGGTTCAGGTTCTTTTCATAATTCTTGCGATTCAGGTTGTGCTTTGCATAACATCAATTGTTTCCGTAAGCTATGAAAGAAGGGTGACAGTATTCTTCCTTGCAATTGCATACATTTTCATGATTGCATTCTTCTGCTTCATCCACTTTGCAAATGCTGCCTTGAACAGAAAGATTGCTCAAAGAGAATCACACAAAGAAAACTAGGCATTAATTGAAAGAAAAGCCATTTTCTTCTATAATCTACGAATGTTTCGTATCTATGTAGAAAGAAAGGCTGGCTTTGAAAATGAAGCAGCCCGCATCAAGTCCGAAATCAACGGATTTTTGGGAATTAGTGGTGTTAACGGTGTTCGCTATTTCAACCGTTACGATGTAGAAAATGTTGCAGACGCTGTAGCAAAAGTAGCAGCCACACGCATTTTCTCAGAACCTCAGAGTGACTTCGTTACATTTGAAGAACTTGAAGTTCCTGCCGGCAATCAGGTAATCGTCTGGGAATTCCTTCCCGGACAGTATGACCAGAGAGCCGACAGCGCTGAACAGTGTCTTTCACTTCTTCGCGAAGGAATGAAGTCAGAAACTACAGTCGGAACAGAACCTCCACGCGTAAGGTGTGCAAAGGTTGTTCTTCTTGAAGGCAACATCTCAAAGGATGAACTCCTCAAGATCCAGAGCTACCTTATCAACCCTGTAGACAGCCGCCTTACAGATTCAACCAAACCTGCAACCCTCAAGATGGATGCAATGAATCCTGCTGACATTCCTACAGTTGAAGGCTTCAACGCAATGGACGAAGCAAAGCTTGATTCATACCGCAGGGAACTTGGTCTTGCAATGGATTTGCTCGACATCAAATTCCTTCAGGACTATTTCAAGAGCATCAACCGCGATCCTACAATCACAGAAATCCGTGTTCTTGATACATACTGGTCTGACCACTGCCGCCATACAACATTCCTTACAAACCTTGACGAAGTAAAGATTGCCGACGGTCCTTACGCAAGCCTCTTCAAGAAGTCTTACGAAAACTACACAGCTATGCGCACCGACCTTTATGTTGGTCGCAAGGACAAGCCTGTTACTCTCATGGACATGGCATGTATCGCCGCAAAGTACCTCCGCAAGAACAACAAGCTTGATGACATCGAAGTCAGTGCAGAAATCAACGCCTGTTCAGTTTTCGTTGACCTTCACTACACAACTGATGCCAACGGAAATCCAATCGACGAAAATTCACCTGAAGCAACAGAACGCTGGCTCCTTCAGTTCAAGAACGAAACACACAATCACCCTACAGAAATCGAACCATTCGGTGGAGCTGCAACCTGCCTTGGTGGTGCAATCCGCGATCCTCTTTCTGGACGTTCATGGGTTTACCAGTCAATGCGCATTACCGGTGCTGCAGATCCAACAGTATCACTTGCAGAAACACTCAAGGGAAAACTTCCACAGATTAAGATCTGCCGTGAAGCAGCCCAGGGTTTTTCTTCATACGGAAACCAGATCGGCCTTACTACAGGTCAGGTTCAGGAAATCTATCATCCGGGCTATGTTGCAAAGCGCATGGAACTTGGTGCCGTTATTTCTGCTTCCCCTGCTGACCAGGTACTCCGCGAAGAACCGGATGCAGGCGATGTAGTCATCCTTCTTGGTGGCGGAACTGGCCGCGACGGTATCGGTGGTGCTACAGGTTCATCAAAGGTTCATACTACAAAATCAGTTACAACTGCTGCCGCTGAAGTTCAGAAAGGTAATGCAGTAGAAGAACGCAAGATCCAGAAGCTCTTCCGCAACAAGGAAGTATGCAAGATGATCCGCCGCTGCAACGACTTTGGTGCCGGTGGTGTTTCTGTTGCCATCGGTGAACTTGCCCCTGGCCTTGAAATCAACCTCGATAAGGTTCCAAAGAAGTACGACGGTCTCGACGGAACAGAACTTGCAATTTCAGAAAGCCAGGAAAGAATGGCCTGTGTTGTTCGCAAGGGCGATGTAGAAAAATTCATCAAGGCAACAAACGACGAAAACCTCAACGCAGTTGTTGTTGCTGAAGTTACAGATACAGACAAGCTTGTAATGAAGTGGCGCGGAAAGACAATCGTAGAACTTGACCGCTCGTTCCTTGATGCCGCAGGTGCAGAACATCACGCAGTTGCAGAAATCGAAAGCCCTGCCCCACAGACAGAATCTCCACTGGTTAAGCCTCTCGATTCAGTTGCAGAAGTCCTCAAGGAATACGATGCTGCATCAGAAGCTATCGACAGCGACAAGCTTGAAGAAGCATGGCTTGCAAACATGAATGACCTTGCCTGCTGTTCACAGCGCGGACTTGGAGAACGCTTTGACGGATCCATCGGTTCTGGCTCCGTACTCTTCCCTTACGGCGGAAAGTACCAGGGTACACCTGAAGCAGGTATGGCAGCAAAGTTCCCTGTTCTTTCACCACGCGAAACTTCAACAGTCAGCCTCATGTCTTACGGATTTGACCCGCGCGTTTCAAACTGGTCGCCATGGCACGGAGCACAGACAGCAGTTCTTTCATCCCTTGCAAAGATTGCATGTATGGGTGGAAAGCCTGAAAGCTGCCGCCTTACATTCCAGGAATTCTTTGGACGCGCAGTAAGCGAAAAGACCTGGGGATATCCAGCCGCAGCATTGCTCGGATCAATTGACGCACAGAAGGCAATGGGAACTCCATCAATCGGTGGCAAGGACTCAATGTCCGGAACATTCGAAGACATCAATGTTCCACACACATTGGTTTCATTTGCAGTAGATACAGAAAATGTTAAGAACGTAACATCAGGTTCATTCAAGAAATCTGGCAACGGCGTTTACATCGTTACAGTTCCTTATGATGCCCAGATGGCCCCAGACTTTGAAACATTCAAGAAGAATGCAAAGGCCCTCTACAAGCTCAACAGCGCAGACAAGATCGAGGCAATGTATCCTGTTCAAGCAGGCGGAATTGCAGAAGCAGTAAGCAAGATGGCTCTCGGTAACAGAGTCGGTTGTGCCCTTGAAACAATCCCTGCATCTGCAACTGGAGTTGGAATTGAAAAGGCTGCTTCAATCGAAGACCTCTTTACACCACAGTACGGTTCAATCATCGTGGAAACTGCAGAAGACCTTGAAGCAAACAGAGACTTTGCTGAAGGAACAGTTTGCAGGATCGGTTCAACAACTGCAGAAGAAACAATCACATTCGACGATGCAGTTATCGAACTTTCAGAAATCGAAAGCGCCTGGGAAGCAAAGCTTGCCAAGGTTTACCCGCCGGTATCAGACAAGGCAGAACAGCCTGCCCTTCCTGAATGGGCCCTCAAGGAACACGATTCCCTTGTCCAGGCACGCACCCGTATAAAAGCGGACACTGAGCTTGCCGAAGTGCAGGGACCGGTGATTTTTGAACCTGGAAAGGCAAAGCCTCTCGTAGTTCTCCCTGTATTCCCTGGTACAAACTGTGAACTTGATATGCAGCGTGCATTCAATCTTGCAGGAGCCAGAACAAAACTTGTTCCAATCAGAAACAAGCTTCCGGGACAGCTTGAAGAAACTCTCGGCAATCTTGAAGCAGAACTCAAGAACGCACAGATTCTTGCCCTTTCCGGTGGATTCTCTGCTGGTGATGAACCTGATGGATCTGCAAAGTTCATTGTAAACGTTCTCCGCAACAAGAAGATTGAAGATCAGGTCATGGACCTCCTTAAGAACCGCGACGGTCTTGTCCTTGGTATCTGTAACGGATTCCAGGCACTTGTCAAGACAGGTCTTGCAATGTACGGTGAATTCCGCGACATGACAGGCGAAATGCCGACCCTTACATACAACACAATCGGACGCCACATCAGCCGCATCGTCCGCACAAGAATGGTATCGGCAATGAGCCCTTGGGCACTGGACAAGTCTGTTCTTGACCCTAAGACCCACATGACTGCAATCAGCCACGGTGAGGGACGCTTTGTTGTTGATGCAGCTACAGCAGAAAAGCTTTTCAAGAACGGACAGGTATTCACGCAGTACGTTGATGAAAAGGGTGTTCCTTCAATCTGCGAACCGGACAATCCTAACGGTAGTTTGTTTGCCATCGAAGGCATCACATCACCAGATGGACGCGTACTGGGTAAGATGGGGCACAACGAACGTTCGGTAGGAATCAACGCAGACGGTTCAAGCAGCGACCTCTTCATGAATGTGGGCGGCGACAAGAACCAGAACGTATTCCGCGCCGGTGTAAGGTATTTCAAATAAAAATTTTTCCGCGTCATTGCGAGGAGCGTAGCGACGTGGCAATCTATTAGCGGTTTAGCTAAATTAATTCAGATTGCCACGCCCTATTCGGGCTCGCAATGACGGATGAAAAACGAGTTACTATGAAACTTTCCAGACTTTTATTGACAGCAATCATTTCCACACTTTTTGTTTCCTGCGGTTCCGGATGGAAAGGAAACTATGATGACTCCTTGAAAACGGCGCAGAGAAAAAACAAGGACGTTTTTCTTGTTTTCACTGGCGATGACTGGACTGACGACAGCCTTCCTTTCAAGGAGAATATTCTGAACAGAAAGGAATTCACATCAAAGTATTCCAGGGATTATGTTTTCTGCAACATTGATTTTTCTCAGGAAGAATTCGCAAGGTCAAAGGTTGACGATGATGCTTCTTCTTCTGAAAAAAAAGCTGCTGAAAAAATTGCAGAGGTCTACAAAAGGAAGGAAGTTCTTGGTCGTTTTTACAACGTAAAGTCTTGGCCTTCGGTTTACATCTGTTCCTACGAAGGATACGTATTGGCAACTGTTCCTTTCAGTGCGGAAAAGGATACGACATGCACCGTGGAGGAATACTGCTCAAAGCTTGAGGAATACCGTGGTTCCGCAGAAGTGGTAAAGGGCCTGGTGAAGGCTGTGCGTGGTTCCGCCGGTACGGAAAAGGCAGAAGCAATCGATGCGCTTGTCAAAGGTTCCAGCTCAACTTACAGCGATCTTTTCATGAACCTGATTTACGAGTTTCCGTCCCTTGACCCTGAAAACACGACAGGCCGCCTTGGATTCTATGAGCTTGCCGGTGCCTACTATCTTTCGTACGACGCAACCACAAAAAATGAAGATCCTGCAAAACCGTTTCTTGATGTAATTGAAAAAGGCAATCTTTCAGGAGATCAGATTCAGGAAGCCTGGTATATGGCAGCCTACTCCCTCATCAATGGTGAGGATTTCAATTCGCGCCTCGTGACGGAATATCTTGAAAAGGCATATGCGGTAAATCCTACGGGAAAAAACGCAGGCAAGATTCTTACAAACCTTCAGCAGATGAAAAGGTTTGTTGAGCTTGAGGAAGAGGAAGGTACTGCTGAATAATGTACGCACCCGACTCCTTTCCCCTTTGTATTCTAATAGCCGTTTCTGTTGCCCTGGTGATTCTTTCCATGATCTTTTCGGCAACAGAAAGTGCATTTCTTTCAGTAAACAAACTCCGTGTCCGTTTTCTGCGCAATCAGAAAAACAGACGGGCTGAGCGTGTATGGCGTCTTCTTCAGGACAAAAAGAAGCTGATCAATACCCTTCTTGTTGCAAACAATATTGTAAACATTGCCTTGTCATCCATTTTTTCTTTTGTCGCTATCAAGATCTGGGGCAGTGCCGGAATAGGATTTGCAACTTTTATCGTTACAATCATTCTTCTTGTTTTTGGGGAAATTTCTCCAAAGACAATCGCCACACACCATCCGGAAGCAATTTCATTTTTCTTCAGCGGTTTTGTAAGTTTTCTTGAGGTGGTACTTGCTCCTTTTGTTTTTGTCTTCACCGGAGTCTCTCAATTCCTTCTGAGGATGTGCGGAATCAGTATCAGTACCCCGCAGGTGACTTTTACGGAAGAAGAAATTAAGACCTTCATAGATGTAGGCCACGAACAGGGAGTTCTTGAGAAAAACGAAAAGAACATGATGGCAAAGGTTTTTAAATTCACTGACCTTGAAGCCAAGGACATCATGATTCCGCGAAAAAAAATAAAAGCGATTTCAATCGATGAAAGCTACCGCAACATAATTGAATTCTCGGAAAGATTCCGCCTGTCGAAATTTCCTGTCTACAAAAAGGACATTGATGATATTGTGGGCATCATCTATGTAAAGGACATGCTTGTCTATAAAACCCACCCGGAACTTTTCAAGGTGAGCCGTGTCATGCGTTCTCCCCTCTTTATTCTGGGAACAAAAAAAATGTCGGGAATCCAGCAGATGCTTCGTGAGAATCACCAGAGCATGGCTGTTGTGATCGATGAGTATTCAGGAACGGACGGAATTCTTACGGTTGAAGATATTGTTCGTGAGATTTTCGGTCCCGTTACCGATGAATTCAAAAACTATGCAAAAAAAGTTGAGGTAAAGATCCGCAATACACGGAATGAAGATTTGGACGGACAGTCACGCCTCATAGACATAAATGAGCAGCTTGGAATCAAACTTGTTTCTGAAAACTGCGAAACCATCGGTGGATATATTTCGGAAAAGCTTGAGAAAATTCCACGGGTTGGTGAGAGCGTGGTTTTTGGTGACTACAAGTTCCTTGTTACGGAAATGGACGAGAACCGTGTTGCAAAAGTAAAGATGCTTGGAATGGGAGGCAGTGAGTAGTGCATTGCATGTACATAGCACGAAATGAAACATGACAGCATACATCATTTTGATTTCAATCTGCATTCTTCTCCTTCTTGTTTGCGGCGCTTTTTTTTCGATGACGGAAACAGCTTTCACAAGTCTTTCGAGAATCACTGTCCGTCAAATGATCAAGGATAAGGAGAAACATGCGCAGCTTATCTCAAGACTCAGGTCAAACCTAGATGAACTTATTGCGACTGTCCTGATCGGAACAAATTTCGTCAATACCCTCAACTCTGCACTTGCGACCGCATTTGCAGTGAAAGTTTTTGGTGCGGAATATGTCAGCGCGGCAACGGCAGTCGTTCTTTTCCTTGTAATCATTTTTGTCGAGATTGTTCCAAAAACGTATGCTGCGACCAATACAAATTCTGCAGTAAAGAATACAGCAGTTCCGGTAAGAATAATCCAGATCGTTTTTCATCCTGTGGTCATGATCTTCTGTCTCTTTACAAAATTCATAGACTTTGCAGAAAAGAAAATCATCCGTTCAAAAAGAGTCGTGGTGACGGAAGATGAACTGAAGACTTTGATCGAAGTCGGTGAGAATGAAGGAACCCTTGAACGTGACGAAAGAAAAATGCTTGAGCGCCTGTTTGAATTCTCCGATCTCAATGTCCATTCCATAATGCGTCACAGATCCCTCGTAAAATACGTAAGTACTGAAAGCACACTTGATGAAGTCATTGCTCTTTTTCAGACAAGCGGATATTCGAGACTGCCGGTTTATGAAAAGAATGTGGAGAATATTGTAGGAGTTCTTCATTTTAAATCAGTGCTTTTTGCAGCCGGAATAATTACACAGAGCAGGGACTTTGTAAAAATATGTATGCGCGAGGCTGCTTTTGTTCCAGAGACAATGAGCGCCATCGACCTGCTGAAGAAATTCAAGAAAGAAAAAATCAATTTTGCTGTCGCGGTGAATGAATATGGTTCCATGGCAGGAATCGTAACTCTTGACGACATTCTTCGCGAAGTTTTTGGACGCATCACAGACGAGCATGGTTCCGTAGAGGAAAATCCGGAATCGAGGATTGAAGTTGTGAATACAAATGAATTCATCGTTCCGGGAGACATGAAGCTTGATGATCTCCGTGACGTGCTGAACATTTCACTGGCAAGCGAAAATTTTGATACTCTCGGTGGCTGGCTGCTGGAACAGTTTGATGAGCTTCCACCTGTCGGCAAGACATATAAAAAAAGCGGCGTGCTCTATATCGTTGAAGACCAGAGTCAGCGCCGCATTCAGACAGTCAGGATAAGGCTTTCTACATAGATTTTGCAATCTGTGCGATCATCTGTGCAGTCTTTTCGATTCCAAGAAGTGAACTGTTGACAAGCAGATCATAGTGCTGCTTGTTTCCCCAGGTGCGTTCAGTGAATGTGTTGTAGTGGTTTGCACGGCGTTTATCGATGAGCTTTACATCGCGTTCTGCAGTGGCCGGATCAAGTCCGTTCTCTTCGATGGCACGTTTGACCTTGTCTTTCAATGGAGCATAGATGAATACAGTAAGGGTGTCGTCCCTGGAAATTTCTTCGCAATGGCGCAGCACGTAGTCTGAGCAGCGTCCTACAAGAACGCAAGGTCCTTTTTTTGCAAGTTCGATGATTGTGTTTCTCTGTGCGTTGAAAACCTGGTCGGCAAGTGGAACTGATAGAGACTGAGGTCCCATGCCAAGACGGCTGGCACTTGTTCCAGGAGTTCCGTAGCTTGATCCAAGAAGAAGGGTGTAGAGCCAACCGCTTGAAAGGTTCTGTTCCGTATTCTTGATGAATTCCGGGGAGAGACCTGATTCCTTTGCCGCAAGGTCGATGATCTCGCTGTCGTAGAAATCAATCCCCAGTTCCTGGGCAACAAGCTTTCCTATGGCGTTTCCGCCTGCACCGTATTCGCGTCCGATTGTAATGTACTTTTTCATTCTTCTCCTCCTGTCTTTATTGGATCTATTTTGAAAAGTTTTGCCAGCTGTTTTCTTACGGCTTCCATGTCACGTGGATAGGGGGCTGTAAATAACATACGTTCGTTAGTAACAGGGTGGTTGATCTCGATGGAATATGCGTGGAGCGCAAGTCTGTTTAATAACGGTCGTTCGTCAAGTGGATCGCCGTTGTATTTGCGCTTGAAGTCACTCAGAAGAACAGGATGCTGGTTGCCGCTGTACAATGGGTCGCAGACGATAGGAAACCCTGTTGTCTGAAGGTGGGCTCTGATCTGGTGGGTACGACCTGTGTGTGGATGTGCGATGATCCAAGAGAAAGGTCCACAGCTGCCTGCATTTTCAAAGTCGGTTTTTGAAGGCTTTCCATATCTTTTGTTTACGACTGTACGGTGGCGGTCATCTCCGTCAGGCTGCAGCGGAAGGTTTACAGTCAGGTTGTCCCACGTCGGATGTCCGTTGACAAGGCAGTGATAGGTCTTGCTTACCGTGCGTTCCTCAAATTGTTTTGAAAGGGCTTTGTGGGCTTCTGCATTTTTTGCATATACAACAAGGCCGCTTGTGTCTTTGTCTATGCGGTGGACCGCAAAAAGCCTGCCGAATTCTTTTTCTGCAACCACATCAAGGCGTGGAGCGTCAGGATCATATCTGTCGGCTGCTATGAGAAGTCCGCTTCTTTTATTGAATACAACGATGTCGTCGTCGCTGTAAATTACGCTGTAGTCACTGTTTTGTTTCATTCCTTCATTTTAATGGTAATAAGTCATTCTGTCAAAAACACGGGCCGCTGGAGGAGTTCCGTCTGAAAAAAGAAAATCTCTAAAGAGCCTATAGGATTCTTCCGAAGATGAGATGGGGTACTTTATGAAAAAAATGTTTTTGATTTTACTTTCACTGGTTTTATTTGGAACGGTTCTTTCCTGTGACATCGGTCTTGGAAAAGAAGTGGACCTTGTGGCACCGGAGCTGAAGGTTGTCTCTCCGGTAAACAATTCTTTTGCTCCAAAATCTTTCAAGATTTACGGAACTATGAAAGACAATGAGAAGGTTGAGTCTGTTGAAATAAAATACAGCTACAATGATAACGGCGAAAAGATTCTTAAAACCGTTAAGGCAAACCTCATTGATCAGGAACATTGGGAATATGAATTTGCTTTTGACAAGGACTATGAAGTTACTATCGAAGTAAGGGCATATGATAAAAACAACAACAGCGGAGAAAACACATCCCAGACTCTTACGGTTCTCATAGACAGCCAGGATCCTGATGCAAGCAAAATGGGTATAAGGAGAGGCGCTTATGTTGCCCGTCTTCTGCCGGTCGAGGAATTCACAAAGGAAGGCGGAAAGACTGAAATGCGGACAAGTCCGGAAAACAAGGATTATTTCCAGAATGTTTCTTTCCTGCTTTTCTCCCAGCTTAAAGACCTCAACGGAATCAAGGAAGCCATACTTTCCCTTTATGAAGTCAATCCTGAGACGAAGTCAGAGGCTCTGGTTCTAGGCGGAATCAATCCTGTGGCCGGTGGAAACATCTATTCTCCTGAATATTCGATCACCAGGGAAATGCTTGAAGGAGCATCTTCATCACTTTCTTCCGGCATCCATTACCTCAGGCCCCACATTTTTGTCAAGGATGAGGCCGGCAACCATATTGAAAAGACTTTTGAAGTGTTTGCCTGGGAAAGCGCATATGATATACCTCATGTTATTTACCGCACAATGGAGGAATATAAGGACAAAGATGACAAGGTAGTCCAGTATATAAAAGTCCAGCAGGGTTACAGCATTCCGGTGACTGTCTTTGACGATGACGGAATCAAAAGCATCGGGTACAAGCTCATCAAGACTTCGGATTTTAGTTCCATCGGCTCTGTTTCTGATTTTGTCCAGGTTCAGGATGTTTCAGGTGGAATTCGTGACAAGAGTTTTGAAATTCCTACATCTGCAAGTACGGAAGACGGAACCTATAAACTTGTCGTGAGGGTCATCGATACCGGTGAGGGTGCAGTCTATCTTGAGGCAATTGACGTAAGGATCACCAATGGAGATGCTCCTACAATCATCATAGATAGTCCTGTTGAAAATACAGTTCCTGATCTTTCTGGAAGTAGATTTACAATCAACGGCCACACGATTGACAATCAGCCTGTAGAGAAAATAGCCATCGGCTGGCTGCCTGATGGAAACAGTGACATTGCAAAAGCAGAAGCTGCGATGGAAAGTTTTGATTTCAATGGAGATAAAGTAATCGAAGGCATTCAGTTCTATGTATTGACTGCAGAAGATCCCGTACATGTTGAAAATAAATATACAAACAGTTTCAGCAAAACCTATGATGTGTTTGAAGATTTCAAGGATTCAAGTGGAAATGTAGTCAACAGCAATAAAGTCTTCATGATTGTCGCAAAGGATACGACAGACAATATTTCAACAAAGACCTACAGACTCAATGCGTTTTCTTCAAAACCAACTTTCAATGTTGAGTATTCTCAGGACAATGAAAGTACATGGAAAGCAACAGAAAATCCCCTCGTTACCCTTCCGCTTGTAAAGACATTGTTCAAGATTACACCTGTCGCAAAAAACAACATGGAGATTGCAGAGTTTACAATGGACGGAGAAAACCACAGGGGCTTTGCAAAAAAAGATACATACATCATAGAACTCACTGATGGAAATGACGGCGATCCGTCGTCCGGCGAAGTTTTCAACATCAACCTTTACGCAAAAGACAAAATCGGGAATGAGGGCAGATCTAAACTTACAGTTGCCTTTGATGAAGTCGGTGTGCTCCAAAGCATTGAGGCAAACTATGCGAAGGGAAAAATTTTCAACAAGAATGATAATGTAATTACACTGCAGGTCAATTTCTCCAGCGCCGTGGAATTCTACCCTTCAACAGCAAAGCCAACTATTGCAATAAAGGCAAAGAAACGTGGACAGACTTCAAGCGAAGCAATAGGAAATGCATTTTATCGTTCAGGTAACGGAACAAATACCTTGTACTTTGACTACACCATACCTGATGGTCTTGAGTGTTCTGAACTTTCGTTGCCGGAAGGATCAGATCCTATTGATACATCCATGTGTTCATCTTTGACTGGAAGATTCAATGAAAGCTATACGACGAACGAGGAGGATGGAACAGGTGTTGAAATCTTCTCTTCATTGAGCATTGATACTATTGCGCCTCATATTGTTTCCTTTTCACCAGATAAAAATGGTGTTGTTGATATAGCAGCTGGAAAAGTAGAAATAAAGATTAAATTCAATGAGCCTGTAAATATTGAAAGTGGAACTCTGATAATGCAACGAGCAGATCCTGACGGTGGACGTTGGTATCTTCCTCCTTTAATTGAGGAAGATGTTTTCCTCAGCATGTATAACAGCAATGAGGCGGCTTTGAGTCCAGAAAACCGAGTCAGTCTTACCGGTGAAGGTGGAATTGTAACTCCGGGCAAAGATAAAAACGGAATTCTTACAATGATAGCCGCAGGACCATACATGCAGTATACACATGGAATAATTGAGAAAGACGATGAAATGATCCCGGATATTTCAAAAACAAGATACGTTCTCAATTATGACTTTAATATTAATGGGGTTGATGAAAAGACAGAAAAAATACGAAAGGCACTTGAATATTTCAAATATCATAAGGCCTCGTTTGATATGAATTCTGACAGTATTTCTGGATCAGGTACAGATACTATTACTCTTACAGTTAAAGACTCAGACTTTACGGGCAGTAAAAAAATTGTCAAAGGTGTTGAATACTTCATTACTCTTACTGAGAAATGTGTTTCAGATAATGCTTATAATTATGTTGAGGAAAGCGCAACTTCAAAGACAGACACAGGAAACTCTGAAAAACTTTCTGTTGCAAATAATGAATACAGATTCTGGGTTGGACCAACTGCAGAGCCGGTGATTCGTGTCAACAGAATTGCAACGAATAAAAATGATGATGATACCTGTGGAAAAACAAAGGCAAAGATTGACTGCGAGACTCCAGATGTCAAGGTCTATTACTTCATTGATGATACTTCTTGTATTCTTAAAGAAGACAAGAGCAAGTCTGGTGTAGTAAGTACAATTAAAGGCATTACACCGGCAAAACTAAATGAATATATTGGAAATGTAGAATTACATAGTGTTTCAGCAAAATACAAAGAACATTCTGGACTGAAAGGGTCATGGGAAATGACAGAGGATATTGGAGATGGAAAAATGACGACCGCCCAGAAAATTTACATTGTTGCCTGTGCCAAAAAAGAAGGAAAACTTGAAATTTCTGAATGTGGTAAAGAGGGCGCTTTCAAGACCCAGCTTCATTATGAAAATCCTGGCAAAGGAGGAGATACCTTTAAAATATTGGGAGCTCAGATACCGGAAGCAAATTCTTATACTCCTGGATGGCCACTTACACAGAATGTTATTGATAAGGGACCTGATAAATATCAGGTAGCCTATAAAAATGGCGATAACTATTACTGGGTTAGCTGGCAGATTCTTTCAAGTTTTACACTTCAAACTCATGCGATAGAATATCAGAATCCTGCTAATCCAAATACTACATATTGTATGAGTCTGTATACTAATAATCAGGCATATTTCTAATGGATGGAGGATTGTTTTATGAGAAACTCTAACGTAAGATTTTTTTCATATTTAATATCAGTTTTAATATTTAGTTTATTCATTTCCTGCTCCATCGGACTTGGAGAAGCGGTCGACACAAAAGGACCTGCTGTGACAATTTCGTCACCGGAACCAAGAGAGACCGTACAGACAAAATTCAATATTTCCGGAACTGTGGCAGATGACTATTCCATCAATTCCCTCATTGTAAGAATCCAGAAGAATGAATGGCAGGAAGGTGATTGCTTTGAATGGAAAAACACAAAGGGTGTGTGGCAGTACAAGGCAAGAGGAACTTCTGAATATGTTGCATTTGCAGACGGTGTATGGCAGCAGAAGAACGGCAATAAGAATGCGACCTGGGCTGTAAACAACATCGACTTTTCTTCAATGCCGGGAGGCAGTTATGAAGTTGTCGTAATCGGTTCTGACGATGCAGGAAATGATTCTGCAGATTCAAAAAAGACCCGTACCATCATAGTGGATGACATGCCTCCGGTCATTACGATTACAAGTCCTTCAGTAAAGGATGACATAACTGTCTATTCAGAAATTGAGGATTACAGAGACATCACAAAGATCTCTACGTTCACTACAGGTGATTTTACCGTAAGCGGAATTGCAAAGGATGAAAACACAATCGTGTATATCGACCTTTACATAAAGAATGAGGACAGCACAGAGAACTATTTTGTCAAGCGTCTTGTTTCCGACACGGATTATGCTGAAGGGAAAGACTACATAATGGTTGATACTCTCCGTGCATGGGATGTGGACATAAAGCTTAAGGATTGTGGTCTTGGCAAACTGGATTCAAAAAAGCATATGCTCAAAATCGTTACTGAAAGCTGCGACATAAGCAAAAACACTACGGTCACAACCCAGGGATTCTTCTGCCTCTGGAAAGAAGCCGACACACCATGGATTTCACTAAACCTTGGAACCAGCGACAAGCCTCTTTCCGTATACGCAGGATCTTCATTGATGGGAAATGCATATGATGATACTGCCGTTGACCAGGTGACTGTGACCATAAAGGAAAATGGACCTGGAGGATCAACAGTCTCAGGGTACAGCGGAACAGAAATCTACAAGGCAAAGGAAGGAGAAGCGGAGAACAATGTATTCTTCAGCTTTAAGGTTCCGGAAAATGTAAATGTCTATTATGTTGAGATTAATGAAAAGGACAACAAGGGAAATTCAGCCCTTGCATTTACAGGATATATTGAGGTTGTTGATAAGACCTATCCTTCAATGGAAATAAAACACAAGGTGGCCGGTGAAGAAAAGCAGGTAGGAGAAAGCCTGTTTGGAAATGCCGCCGGCGATTTTGAATTTGAATTCACTGCCAAGGATGACACAAAAGTAAGCAGTCTTAAGGTAGTGTACATTACAAACCCTGAGGATGTCGTAAAATACGCAAACAAAGATGCACCTGAATGGAATGATGAAAGCAAGATGACAAATTCCGGATCAGAATTAAAAAACGGAAAGGTTCTTGTATTTGAAAATCCTCAGCAGACAGGCAATGTAAATGAATCCGGAATTGACCGCAAAGTCTATAGAATTCCGCTTGCTCTCAATCTGTTTACGGATCTTGGCATAGACGGAAATTCAAGAAAACTTTCAAACCAGACTTTTGTTGTTCGCACGGAAGATGAATATCACAATGCCATGACAAAGGAATACACAATTCTTGGTGACATCAATGCTCCAAAGGTTGAATTCACGAAAATTGTGTACAACGGAGAAACCATAACAAATCAGGATGATCTGCTTGATGCTTTCGTCGGTGAGTGTTCCGTAACTGTTTATGGAAAAATCGGGGATGATTCATATGATGTCTGGAAAGATAAAGGCAAGCTTGATTTCAAGCTTGCGGCCAATGAAAAAGATGTTTCATATTCTCTTTCTGACGACGGAACTTTTGAAGCTGCGATAACAAGCCGAGAAATTCTTAAGGGAGCGTCTCTGTCCTTCAAGGCAACGGTCACTGACTGGGCAGGGCTTTCAACCATCGGAAACTATTCATTTGTGGTCGATACGTCAAAACCAAGAGTTGAATATTTCTATGCAAAGCAGACTGACGGATGCTATGGTACAGGAAGTGTTATTGACATCAGGTTAAGGTTCAACAAGCCTCTTAAATTTGCTGGTGCAGGTAAACCTGAAATCAAACTCAACAATGATGCTGTAGTTCAGATGGAAACAGATACCGCAGACTTCCCTAACCTTTATACAGAAGGAGAGCGTGAGTATTCGTTCAAATATACGATTGGAAGCGATAAGGAGACGGACAGGCTTACGGTTGCTGAGAATGGATTCAATCTGAATGGCTGTACAATCGCAGACGGAAAGATAACGCAGGATATGGTCAATGAGTTGACTCAGTCCGGTTCCGGGGCAAACCTTGGGGATAGAAAGAGTATTACCATAATTATTGAAAAACCAAAGTTGGTATCATTCAGTAATTTTGAAAATGGAAAAATCATTCTTACTTATTCAAAGCCAGTAGAAAAAGGAGATGGTAATATTACTATCACTCAGGAAAATGTTGAAAGAGTTCCTGTTGTTCTATCTGATTCAGATTATAGAAAGCTTTCATCAATGCAGAAGTACTATGAAACAGGTACAAATGGCATTAAGAACTATGAGACAGCAAAAAATACAAGTGATGCTAATAAAAATTTGAAATTTGAACCAGACTTATCAGCAAAACACATTCTTCTTTACAAATACGACTGCGATGGAAGTGAGGATGGAAAAACAGAAAAATCATCGTTGGTTTCAGATTATATTGCAACAAAAAATCATATTCTGGTACAAAAAGTTAAGTCAGACAAAGTTAAAATATCTGACGATGGGCTGAAAGTAACGGTTGAATTCGATATAAAGGAATTGCCTTGTAAGGGAGCAACCTATAAGCTGGAAATTAATGAGGGCTTCGTTCAGGATAAAAAAGGAAAAGCTTCCTATAGAGTCGATTCATATGAAAAAACATCTGCCATTACAGCTCCTGGAATTGAAAGTCCTGTAATAAGAATCAAAAAGACAAGGACAACTGTCGGCAGTGATTATGTTGCAACACAGCCTTACAAGACTGAATTTAAGGTTGACTGTGAGTCGCAAGTTGATTCTTTGAGTTTTTCAGTACAGGAATATGAAACACAAAAAACATCTGTTACGGATAGTAATAAGTCCGGAACCAGATCAGGCAGTAGAAAAGCAAAAGGTAGTGCAAATACTGCAAGCAAGGAACTGGGAGACGGGTCTTCTTCAGGAGGTCAGGAATTCCAGATTACCGCAATTGCCCAAAAAGGCACCGAAAAAGAATATGGTTTTGAAGTTGCATATAAAACCGTAGTTGAGGTTACAAACATCCATGATAAGGTTACAGCGAATTCTGGTGATCAACAGATGACAAAGAACTATGACAAGATTAGTTCAAATCCGGATATCTATAAATGGAACTATGTTGAATGTCCTAATATTGGACTATTTATTCGTGGGGGAAACAATCCTACCGGACCAAATACGATTGATGGATATCCAACAACTTGGAATGCAAATGATCTTGTTAATGCCTGTCTAATGACTAAAGATAGTAGTGATAATTATCATATGGTTACATGGTCTGTTTCAGACAAGTATTATTTCATGTTCATGGCAGGATTGATGGATGAAAAAACTAAAACACAGATTCAGGAGGATCCTACTGACGGAATTAGAAAAGAATGTAGTCTTGGTCCAAAGTATGGAATTTTCCTTCAGAATTCCTGGGTTCCGAATTCGCCTGATTATCCTGCTGGTGCCGGTCAAAAAGTGACGTTGGATGCAGGCTCTGTTGCGTTTAGAATTGATGAGAACAAGGCAAGCAAGTACAGGTAATTATATCATAAATCTCTTACATCAAAGCCCAGAAATACAGGGATTGATCTGATCCATCAAATTTTACCCCCAGGCAGAGGCTTGGGGGTATTTTCATGTCACAAGAAGTGCTTCATTCAGATATGCCAAGTGCTTCGATTTCCTTGATTGAAAGCCCTGTGCATTTTGCGACCATGGAAATTTCAATGTTGTTTGCAAGCATCAATCTGGCTGTCTCAACGGCCTTGTCGTGGGCACCTTGTATACGGCCTTCAACCAGGCCCTCAGCATGACCTTCAGCCAAGCCCTCTTCTCGAGCCTTCTTGCGCTCATCACGCAGCATAAGCTTTCGCCAATATTCTTCGTTATACAAAAAATCATACATAATGTCATTCAGCTCCGTTTCGTGATCTCTAAGGAATTCTGCGAGAAGATCTTTGTTTCGGCAAATGCTGATGGTATTTTTAACAGCCATGACGACACTGTCAGGAAAATCCTTCCGCATCTGGTCAAATACTTTACAGAAATTGATGTATTGATAGATAATATCACCTTTCCTACTATCATAAATCATTTTTATCCTTAGTTGTAGTGGTGAAGATGAATTCTTTGGAAAATGGTCTGAAAGAAAAATTTCATCAGGGCGGTTTCCCTTTTCTCCTGTAAAGATTACATAGATTTCTGGAACAGGAAGCTGAACTGTTGTAGAAGTAAACAGGGAAATTTTATTTTTTGCGATATACCGCTTATAGGTTTCTGAAAGATAAAAAAGTCCTCGTATGGCCATGTTGCCGTTCCAGTTTGATTGGGCTTCCGCAAGAATAATCAGCCTGTCTTTGAACATGAGTCCAAGATCATTGTAAATGCCGTCAGTCAGAACATTGTCGATGGTGATTATCTCAATATCCTTTTCCGTAACATTTTTTTCTTCTGGATGAAGCACCTTAAAGAGCTGCAGGGCGTATTCCTTATGACTAAACAGAGTAGTAAAAACAGAATCCTTTGTTGTTCGTTTAATATTGCACATGTATAACTCCTTTTCCCTCCTGTATATTTAATAACTGCTAAAATAAAAAAAACGTCGGTTTTTTAAAGAAAATCTTTCAATTTGAACAAAATTACAAAAAATGTTAAAATGTCAAAATAAAATTCAGTTGTACAGGCAGGACAGCATGACATATGTTGCACTCTGCGCAGTTGGCGCAGAAAAAATTCTTGGAAACGAAATCAAGCATTTAGGATATTCACTGCAGGACAAGCAGTCACCTGGGCGAGTGACTTTCAGCGGCGATATGGATGCAATGTATCGCGCAAATTTCTGTCTTCGCACAAGCGACCGCGTTTACATTCAGCTTGCGGAATACAAGGCCTACAACTTTGATGAACTTTTTGAAGGATGCTACAGGATCAACTGGCAGGACTATCTTAAAAAGACTGCCCGCGTAATCGTTGACAAGGTCCGTGTTCATGGAAGCAAACTCAACAGCGAGCACAGCATTCAGTCCATGATCCTCAAGGCCATCTACACAAAACTGGGTGACGTATGGCACATGGCATCAATGCCGGAAACAGGTGACCCATGCGATGTTCGCGTCTACCTTGACAAGAATGTTGCGACAATCCTTCTTGATACAAGCGGAGAGGCACTCCACAAGCGTGGTTACAGGACAGACGGCGGAATTGCACCCCTTCGCGAAACGACAGCCGCCGTGCTTCTCCAGGAGATGATGTGGAGGCGCAAGACTCCCCTTCACGATCCGTTCTGCGGCAGCGGAACAATTGCGATCGAGGCGACACTTTACGCACACAACATCGCACCTGGCCTTGGCCGTCGCTTTGCCTACGAAAACCTCGTCATCTACAACCAGCAGCGTGCCCTTGAAATCAAGAAAGAGGAAGCATCAAAAATCCGCACGGATGTGGAATGCCGAATCACCGGCAGCGACATTGATCCAGCAGCCGTTGAGCGTTCAAGACTCAATGCGGAACACGCATGCGTAATGGCAGGCCGTGCACTCCAGCTCATCGGAAGCGACATGAGGATCGAGCGTCCTGATTTCATCCAGAGCGACTACAAGGACATTCACGCGCCATATGAAACAGGACTCCTTCTTTGCAATCCTCCATACGGTGAGCGTCTTCTTGATCAGGCGGATGCGGAAGACCTCTACAGCGAAATGAAATCCCTTTTCGTTGATTTTGAAAACTGGCAGATGGGTGTGATTACAAGCCAGAAAAAATTCCAGGAATGCATCTGCAAGAAGGCGTCGGCAATAAAGACACTTAAGGCCGGAAACCTGGACACGACACTTTACATTTACAGATAGTCAAAGACAAAGGAACAGAAGATGGCAATCGTTGTTGAACACGAGAAACGCAAAAAAGAAATTCTTGAAAAATCCCTTGAGCTTTTCATCGCGGAAGGATATGAGGATGTGACATACCAGAAAATCGCAGACCGCTGCGGAATTACCCGCACTACCCTCTACATCTATTTCAAGAACAAGCGGGAAATTTTTTCGTTCAGCATAAAGCAGCTTACTGGAGACGTTGAAAGACAGCTTCTGGAAATAATCAAGCAGCCGGAACTTCATTCCGTCGATTGCCTTAAGCAGCTTTTCTTGAAGATCTTTGACATCGCGGAATCAAACTGCAAGTTCTTCAAGGTTCTTCAGATGTACCTCATGCAGCTTGAGAAAGGCGGAGTTGACATCAATGAAAGGATCAAGAAACGCGTAATCCGAATCCAGCATCTCATGAGCACCATAATCATCCGCGGCCAGAAGAAAGGCGAGATAAAAAATGTTCCGGTAAAGGACATGAACGATCTTTTTTACAGCCTCATCGAATCCGGTATGTTCCGTCTGGGTATTCTCAATCAGACGAATCTTGACCAGATGAGAAGCATCATAAATTTCACAGTAGAACAGTTCAGGGTATAAGACATGTTTTCAGGACCAGTAATTTCATCGATATTGATTTGCATCCTTCCTCTTTTCGCAGTTTTTGCCTGCATGCTGATCCTCGTAAAGGAATTCAGATTCAGCAACGGCGTGGTATCAATTCTGCTCGGCCTGTTTTCCGTGATTCCAATTTCGGCAATCCAGTTTGCAATCGAGTATTACCATGTTGTTTCCGTGCATTCCCTTTTTTCCGTTCTTCTCAAAAGCCTTCTGATCAATGGCGTTGTCGAAGAAACAATAAAGATGTTCCTGCTTTTTTTCATTTCCAGGAAACTCAACCTTTCAGCATTTTTTTCCTGCGCACTGCTGAGCGGTCTTGCCCTGGGATGTTTTGAGGCATTGGTTTATCTTGTTTCAGGAATCCAGAATCTTGAGTTGAGGATGCTCACGGCGGTTGTGATCCACGCGTGCTGTGCCGGGCTTTCCGGACTCTTTGTTTACAGTGTCAAAAACGAAAGCACAAAAGTCCTTTCATTCATTCTTGCCATCCTTCTTCACGGAGTCTACAACTATTTTGCGGGCTTCAAGATGAACAGTTTCTTTTTCTGGTTTTCTCTTGTGGTCGTTCTTGTTGCGGTTGTCGAGTGCCGCATACGTTATCGCGCCCTGGTGCCGGAAGGACTTATCCTTTTCCAGTAATTTTTTTCAGCCGGAACTGATACATTGTCTCAACGGTTTGGCTGGCATTCCCTGCAGGTACCCCAGAGATTCATCTGGCTTTTTGTCAGCCGGAACCCCTTTGGCAGGATGTCATTGTCTATCTCGATGTTCTCGTAGATGTCAAAAATCTTTCCGCATTCAGTGCACTTGAAGTGGATGTGGTCGCTTGTGTCGGCATCAAAGCGCAGCTCACCGTCTTCGATGGTGATGGTTGTCACAAGACCGGCATCTGCAAACTGCTTCAAGGTATTATATACGGTTGTCTTTGAAAGAGTCGGAATGGAAGGAGACAGAGATGAATAGATATCATCGGCAGAAGGATGCACCGGATTTTTGAGAAGGAAATCATAGACAGCCATTCTCTGAAGTGAGGGCCTGATTTTTCTGGATTCAAGCCTGTCTGCAATTTCCTGTTTGGTAAGCTGGGTTATCATGATGGTTCTCTTTGCCTTGTAATATTGGAGGGGATTGCCGCGCCCGTTACGGGCTCGCAATGACGATTCAGTGACGATGCACTTCTGCCGTCAAGCCCGCAATGACGCTGTTATGTTTCGTCATTGCGAGGAGCTTGCGACGAAGCAATCAA
>JAEDDW010000084.1 GCA_016293645.1 Treponema sp.
CCTACAGAATCTCGCGGATAAGATGGATCAGATCATTTTCACGGCTCACAGGCTTCAAAGATTCCTTGATGGCTTCTTTTTCTGCGGCTGCGGCAGCTTCCGTAGCGGCCTTTCCTTCAGAGTCGGCGGCAGGGCGACTGTCAGTTGCGGCATTTCCATCCTTGTCTTTCTTATCGCCGTCCTTGTTTTTCACAAGTATGATCTCATCACCCACATTGAGGGTGTCATAGAATCCGTTCTTTCTGTACTTGCCCTCTGAGATTTCCTCGTCACAGGCAGTGACCTTGACAGTACCAAGAAGATCCTTTTTATTGTACTTGATGCCGGGACCTTCATCGTTGGTCTCGATTCCACCTTTGCGGATGATGTTGAATTCTGCATCTACGGAAATGCCGTCATTCTTGCCAAGGTCAAGCAAAAGCGTTCCCTGCACATTCTGCAGAACTTTACCGCGGATCGGAAGTATATCGAGAACCCCTGCACGAAACCTCTGCAGCGATTTTGCCATGCAGTCGTTTCCTGTACGGTATACATGGATCTCGGAAGTCTTTGTTCCGGTTCTTGCGGAATAGATCGTCGCGTCGATTGAATAGGTGCGCTCTGTTTCTTCAGCAGTCATGATCACAAAATAGTCGCGTCCCTGTGTGCGGGCCAGCCGGAATGCTTCACCGTAGCTTGCAACAGGATCCGTCTCAACATCAACAGCTGTCGACGGAACTCCACTGAATGCCGTGCGTGCAGCAAGTGCGCTGATTTCCTCAAGGTCTGCGTGGAAAAGCTGAACAGGTTTCTTTGTGTAGTAGATGCCGATGTTCCATCTTGTCTTGTCCAGATAGAACGGATCAATCTTCCATCTTGCGGAAATATTGTTTCTCATGATGCTTTCATAGTTTTCAATGGCATCATCGTTCTTGATCTGCTCGCGGGATCTTTTCCTTGAAGGAGAATTCTCATCACGCTGAAGAACAGGACCGTTGTCGAGAACCTCCGCATTTTCCTTGATGAACTTAAGCTGCTGCAGGTAAAGTTCGTAAAGTCCATCACGTTCAAGCATGTCGGCAAAGGACTGTCTGATTGAAGCGTTGAGAGGAGCAACAGAAAGTGCCCTCTGATATTCATAGCGTTCAGAAATTCCGTCGAAATTACGACCGAATTCAGCAGCTTTCTTTGAATGGTATTCCGCCCATGAATTTCTTCTTGGATCTTCGACTGTGAGAACCTGACCAACGAGAAGTTCAAGGGCATTGCGCATGACCTCATCCTGAGGATTGATCGTAAGTCCGGTCTGGTATGTATCGATGGCATCGTAGTAACGTTCAAGTTTCTGCTGTGACAATCCCTTGAGATACCAGGCACCGACACAATCCCTTTTTCTTCCGATTCTGAAATCACAGATGTCTATTACTTCGTCATAACGTTTCTGGGCAAAAAGAATCTGTGCAAGAAGAGAATAGGCCTTGTCCAGGTCTCCGTTGATCTGAACTGCGCTTCTGGCCCTCTGCTCAGCAACCTTGTAGTCACCGTTTTTTGCTGCGAGATAGGATGCCATGTAATGAACTTCCGCTTCTCCGCTGTAGTATGAGAGAGCCTGCTTCACGTACTGCTCGGCCGCCTCATTTTTTCCCATCTCGGAACTTACGAGAGCAAGGGAAAGCAAAGCCTTTCTGTTCTGACTGTCACGCTTGAGTGCGTCAAGATATCTTCCCTCGGCAACGCTTATCCTTCCGTCCAGAAGGTCAAGCTCGGCAAGTCCAAAACGGGCATCTATGTTGTTGGGATATTTTTTCAAAACGGCGGTGAAGACATTTTTTGCCTCATCGATTTTTCCAAGGGAGATCATGGCCATTCCCTTGAGGTTCTGGATGTCACTGAGATTGCGTTCATACTTTGCAGCGTTGTCCGCATACTGAACGCAAAGGTCATAGCTGCCAAGAGCATAGGAACACAAAGCCATGTTGTACCATGCGTCTCCATACTGAGGATTCATGGAAAGGGCTTCCTGGTAAAGATCCATGGCATCAAACCACTGCTTATGGGCCTGGAGTTCCTGGCCGTCGGCAAACAACTCAATGGCTGTACGTCCTGTACCGCGTCCCTGAGCAGACAAAACTGCTGCAAGAGTTCCGGCTATGACAAGAGATGTTATTTTTTTCATTTTCCCCACCCTCTGATTCAATGCGCAATCCGCGGTAAGCAACTACGAATTGTTTTTATAAATCACTTTAATCGTATTGACTTTATGGCCTTCCATTTCCTGGACTATGAAATCATAGTTGTTCCATGAAATCTTTTCAAACTTGACCGGAATCTTTCCAAAGAGATCAAAGACAAATCCGCCAAGAGTATCAAATTCTTCCGTCGGAAAGCTTGAGGAAATCTCCTCGTTAAGGCTGTCCAGGTCAACGCGTGCATCACAGATCCATACGTTGTCGGCAAGGGCAATTATGTCTTCCCTTTCGTGATCGAATTCATCCTGAATGTCACCGACGATTTCTTCTATTATATCTTCCATGCAGACAATGCCGCTTATTCCACCGTACTCATCGATGGCAACCGCAATGTGAACATGTCGCCTTTTGAATTCGCGCAGAAGGCTGTCGATGTGCTTGCTTTCCGGAACAAAATATGGCTTGCGGATTATTTTCTCAAGGTCGACGGCCTGTTTGGAAGCCAGGATCTTTATAAGATCCTTTACGTAAAGAATGCCGACTACATTATCAATGCTTCCTTCATAGACAGGAATGCGTGAATGACCGCTTTCAGAAATTTTCTGCAGCAGTTCCTCTTCCACAGTCTCAAGCGGAATGAAATCTACGTCGATGCGTGGAACCATTACTTCCTTTACGGTTGTCGCAGAAAGTTCCTCAACACCCTGAATCATGTCATTTTTTTCTTCAGCAAGTATCTCCTGTTGGACTTCTTCCTGAGTCTGGTTTTCTTTTTTTGTCTTTTTGTTTTTTCCAAATTTAAATAAGCTCATAGGTCTCAAATTTTTCCATTAATTTTTTCTGCAGAACAAGCATCTCGCACTTTGGCTCTACACCTTTATCAACATGCTCTTCTCCATGGTCATATCCATTGAGATGCAGGATGCCGTGTATTATCAGTCTTTTCAATTCTTCGTTCTGCGATACTTCAAAGTATTCAGCATTTTTTGGCAGGGTGTCAACACTGATGGCAATGTCGCCGGCCTGGAACCAGATCTTGCCTTCCTCATCGGTATATTCCTCGCCATTTTCAAAACTCAGGACATCAGTCGGAGCATCGATGTTCCTGTAGTTTGCGTTCAATTCCTTTATCATGGGGTCGCCGCAAAAGAGGATCGATATCTCTTCTCCGTCATAACCGGCCGCCTCAAGAACATTTGCGGCAAAGTCTTCAATTCTGGAAAGCCATGCAGGTTCCTGAAGTCCTTCCTCGCAGCTTACAAAAATCTGGTTCATTCGGCTTTCCCCTTTTTTTCAGCTGCGGACCTGGCAACCTTTTCTGCCTTTTCCTTGAGTGATTTTTTTTCAGAAGTTTTTGTCACATTCTTCTTTGCTTCAGCCTTGTCTTCCTGAGATGAAGATGCTGCGTTCTGCTGAACCTGTTCCTGTGGATGATCTTCACCTGCGGCTGCCGTGCTTTCAACTGCTGCTGTCTGCTGCTGTCCATCAGGATCCTTCTGGTCAGGGTACTTGGTACGGCTGTGATAGTAGCCTGCAAGAATCTGAACGAAGGCCGCCTTTATTTTGGTTATGTCGCTGAAAGAAAGATTGCAGTTCTCAAGCTGCTTCTGTTCGATTTTTGAATTCACGAGAGTCGTTATGAATTTTTCAAGCCGTGGAACCGATGGCTTTTCAAGAGTACGGCAGGCAGCCTCTACAGTGTCGGCGAGCATGACGACAGCGCTTTCCTTTGTGGAAGGAGGATTTCCAGTGTATGAAAAATCTTCCGGAGAAACATCAGGATTTATTTTCTGGGCTTCGTTGTAGAAATATGCGATGATCTGGTTTCCATGATGCTCGGAGATGATGTCCACGATGGAACTTGGAAGCCTTAGTGAATGGGCCTTTTCAATTCCACGCTTCACATGGGTCCTGATGACGCTAGCGGAAAGCGACGGATTGATTTCCTTGTGGATGTTTTCACCGCCGCCCTGGTTTTCAACAAAGTATTCCGGATTGTCCATCTTTCCGATGTCGTGGTAGTAGGCACCGACGCGGGCAAGAAGAGGATTTGCTCCGACCTCGTTGCATGCAGCCTCGGCAAGAGAAGCCACCATGAGGGAATGGTTGTATGTTCCGCTTGCAGTGACAAGCATTTTCTTCATGAAAGGATTGTTCAGATCGCTGAGGTCCATAAGGCGGAACACAGAAGACGTGTTGAGAACAAGTTCAAGAGGCGTAAGAAGTCCAAGACAGAGAATGCCTGAGAAAAAGCCGTTGAGGATGACTCCTACAAGTGCTCCGACTCCGTTTGTAATCGGGTCATTGAAAACAATCTTGAAGATGACGAGAAGAACAGCGTTAAGAACAGCCTGAAGCACAGAAACAAAAACCATGTCGGTTCTGCGGTCGATTTTGCGCACAAGGCGTGAAGATGCAAACGAAGATGAAAGCACAAAAAGGAAAGGAACGATCTGGTATGAGGTTGCGTTGAGGACAGCCAGGGAAATCATGAGTGAAAAGAAAACCGCATTGAGCTGACCAAAGAGAATCGAAATAAGGAAAATGAACAAAGGCCCCGGAATGATGGCGCACAAGGCAAAGGGCGATGAGAAATACGGCAGCTTGGAACCAAAGATGACGGTTGCGAAAACAATCAGGTAGAAAACGCACTCGGTGACAAGTTCCTTGAATTCAATCATGTTGTTCTTGAAATAGATCTTCGAGAAAAGAAAGAAGAAAAGAGCGCACATGAGAATGTGGTAGATTATGGAATTCGCAAAGGCGCGGTAGTCGATGTACACAGGGGATTCGGACATTTTCTTAAGCTTTGCGTAGCCGTCTTCAGTAATAGGGAATCCCTTTCTGATCACCTTTTCCCCTTTTTCAATCGGAATCGGATTGTCATAGTCGGCTGGAAGCGTCTTTATGGCCTTGATGGTCACGTCTGCAATCTGGCCTACCTCGTAGTCATTGATGTTGAACGAGGCGATCGTATTTGTAGTTGAAATCTTAAAGAAACAAAGTGTGACGGTTATAAGGAGAGTGATAAAAATCAGCACCAGGATTGGATAATCCCTCTTGAGGTAAGATCCAAAGGAATCCGTCAGAATCTCTGAAACGGATTTTTTTTCATCATTTTTCTTCATTTTCATACGCCCGGATAATTTTCTTGACAAGCTCGTTTCTGACAACATCACCGGAATCAAGGCGCGCGATGGAAATACCATCCACATCCTTGAGAATTTCCAGTGCATGGACAAGGCCGGAGGTCATCTTCTTTGGAAGGTCAACCTGAGTCGGATCCCCGGTGATGAACACCTTGGAATTCTCACCCATGCGGGTCAAAAACATTTTCATCTGTTCTATTGAAGTATTCTGGGCCTCATCAAGGATTACGGCACAGTCATTCAATGTGCGGCCCCTCATGTAAGCAAGAGGAGCCACCTCAATTATACCATTATCTGTAAGTCTTTTAACAGTCTCTTTAGGCAAAACCGCACCCATAGCATCGTATAGTGGTCTGATGTATGGGTTTATTTTTTCATTAAGGTCACCCGGAAGAAATCCAAGGCTTTCACCGGCTTCTACCACAGGTCTTGTAAGAACAATGGAATTTACCTTGTGGCTCAAAAGAAGTTTCAACGCCTCTGCCACAGCAAGGAATGTTTTTCCACTGCCGGCAGGACCACAGGCAAAAACCATGTCCGTAGTACGCATCTTGTGGACGAGGAGAGCCTGCCCCTTTGTACGCGGGTAGACTTTCTTGGTTCCGCCTGGAATCTGAATCGAATATCTTGTAAGGAACTGATGGTCGCCGGTATCCCCGTTGTTCAGCACGGACTGGATAAGCTCGCCGTCGGTCACGGCTATTGTTCCGTCTGAAAATTCATCCAGGATCCTGTTGATTATGAAATTGAACTGCTGCTGCAAAGCCGGATCATCAGTCTCCACCGAAAGTTCATTTCCCTGGGCAAATATGCTGAGTCCGAGGAATTCTTCGATAAGCCTAAGGTTGCAGTCATTGGTTCCGCACAGACGGGAAAGAACATCACTGTCAGGAACGATTATTGTATACGCCGGCATGAACTAGTCCTCAAAGCTGCCGGTCTTGAGCTCTTCCGCAACACGCTGCCAGCTTTCGTAGCGCTCACGTGCGATCTTTCCCTCTTCAACTGCCTGGCATACGGCACAGTTTTTCTCACCGTTGTGGCTGCAGCTCATTCCAAAACCGCATTTTCCAACATAGGGAACAAAATCCCTGTAATAGAGGGCAAGATTTTCGGACGTGATGTCATGCAGAAGAAAACGGCGCACACCCGGAGTATCGATAATATCCGCAGTCGCATCCTTAAGGCCTCCCATCAGGGCTTCGTTAAGCTGAAGATGGATGAGGGTTCCCTTGGTTGTTGTATGACAGCCTTTGCCATATTTTTTCGAAAGGCTTCCTGTCTTGAGCACCACGCTGTTGTCAAGGACGTTTATAATGGAACTTTTCCCAACACCGCTTTGTCCAACAAAAGCACATAGCTTGTTTTCCATGAGATGGGCAAGTTCCTCAATGCCTTCACCTGTACGGGCACTGGACCTTATGACCTTGTAGCCGACCTTCTCCCATACATCAAGCTGGTTCTGGAATTCATCGGAACTACCTGCAGCAAGATCGTATTTATTGCATACGATTACGGGAGTTATGTTTTCGTACTCTGCCTGGGCAAGGGCACGGTCTATGAATCTTGGGCGGAATGGAGGTTCGTCTGGAGTCGTGACGATGAGCAGATAGTCAAGATTTGCGGCAAGAAGCTGGGGCTCGCGTTTTTTGATGTTCCATCTGACAAATTCATTCCTGCGAGGAACAATGTAAAGAATCTGTCCCTTTTCTTCCTCAAGGGTTTCATCATCAAGGCTTACAATATCGCCAGGAGCAAGCGGATTGTAATAACCCGTTGCATCCTTAAGGATTTTGCCCTTGATGGTACAGTCGCGTAATATGCCATCATCGCACTCGACTTCAAATACATTTTTACTTCCACTTAATATAAGTCCGTTCATCTCCTTATATTCTATATTATAGTTGAAAAAAAATCAAAAAATAATTGATGGGGACGTCCACCTGTCAGGGGCATTGAGCCTTGTCGAAATGACCATTCTACTAATTGCGGCTTCGACTACGCTCAGCCATCCTGACAG
>JAEDDW010000085.1 GCA_016293645.1 Treponema sp.
GTGTCATTGCGATGGGCCTGCAACGCTACAAGAACCGTCATTGCGAGGAACGCAGTGACGCGGCAATCTATTTTAAGCTCTTCCTGCAGAAAGTCTTCATGTTGCGTATCTGCACAACCGTTGTTTTTGACGATGGAGCACCTGTTGTCTGACGGTGCTCGACGCAGGCTACAGGAGAAAGACATTCGTAAACGTCTTCATCGATAAGCTTTGAGCACTGCTGAAGTTCTTCGATGCAAAGGTCTTCAATCTTTGTAAGGCCGGCCTCAATTGCTTTTCTTACAGCAGTAGCAGAAACAGTGTGTGCAGTACGGAAAGGCATTCCCTTGCGCACAAGATATTCCGCAAGGTCTGTTGCGTTTGCAAAACCGCCTTCGCAGCTTGCAGCCATGTTCTCAACGTTCCATTTTGCGGAAGAAATCATTGCTGTGAAAACCTTAAGATTTCCTTCAACTGTATCAAGAGCTTCAAACAAAGGAGCCTTGTCTTCCTGCAT
Organism: Treponema sp.; assembly: GCA_016293645.1. Lineage (GTDB taxonomy): Bacteria > Spirochaetota > Spirochaetia > Treponematales > Treponemataceae > Treponema_D. Next base: position 497 of record JAEDDW010000085.1, read on the forward strand.
GTCACGGTCATAGGCGAGTGGAAGTCCCTTCACCATCGTAAGCAGGTTGATGAGATCGCCGTAAACCTTTCCCGTTCTTCCGCGGATAAGTTCCGCAAAGTCAGGGTTCTTTTTCTGAGGCATGATCGAGGAACCTGTAGACCATTTTTCACTCAATTCGATGAAGGCAAATTCCGTAGTAGACCAGAGGACGACTTCTTCGCACATGCGGCTAAGATGGCTCTGGAGGATTGCAAAGTCAGAAGTGAATTCGATGCAGTAATCGCGGTCGGCTGAAGTATCAAGTGAGTTTTCTGTAACACCTTCAAAGCCAAGTTTCTTTGCAACAAGTTCGCGGTTCAATGGAAGGGTGCTGCCCTGAAGAGCCCCGGCCCCAAGCGGAGAAAGATTCACGCGCTTGAGACTGTCCTCAAGACGCAGCCAGTCACGCTTGAGCATTGTTGCCCATGCCATGAGATGCTGAGCCAAAGTTCCAGGCTGTGCATGCTGCATGTGAGTGTAGCCGGTGAGCAACGTCTTCTTGTTCTTGTCCGCGATGGCGGTCAAAGTATCAATCAAAGTGATGATTTCATTCTGAAGGCAAGGGATGATCCTCTTAAGGTAAAGGCGCTCATCCAAAGCAATCTGGTCGTTGCGGCTTCGTCCAGTGTGGACTTTCTTTCCAGGTTCACCGATGCGGTCCGTCAGAGTTGCCTCAACAAACGAGTGGATGTCTTCCGCGCTGTAGTCAATCTTGAGCTTACCGCTTTCAAGATCCTTTTCGATTGACTTGAGTCCATTTACGATCGCATCGCTATCCTTTTTGCTGATGATTCCGCTCGCACCAAGCATTTCTGCATGTGCTATTGAACCGTGGATGTCATCAAGAGCCATGCGTTCGTCTACGAAAATCGAAGTCTCAAATTCAACTGCCGCAGCATCAGGTCCTTCTGCAAAGCGACCCGACCAGAGGGCCTTGTGGTTGTCGTCAGTATGTGTTCCGTGTGATTTTGCTGCCATATTTTCCTCTATTATAGTTTTAAGTTTATCTGAAACAGTATTATGTCATTTAGAAACTGGACCCTTCGACGAACTCAGGGATCCTACAGCTTCATAGGATCGGTGATCGAAGTCGAACCGTCCCTTATGAATTTTTTTCCATCCATTTTTCAATACCGTTCTTTATGTCTTCATCGATGTCGTGCTCTATACGGCATGCATTGGCTTCAGCCTGCTCTTCATCAACTTCGCAGATCTTCATAAGAAATTTTGTAAGAAGAACATGCCGGGCATAGATTGATTCCGCACGCTTAAGTCCTTCCGTTGTAAGCTCAAGAGAACCGATGGGACCGTCCGTAATGTATCCGTTTTCTGTAAGGATACTCATTGCACGGCTAACACTCGGCTTTGAAACACCGAGTTTTCTTGCAACATCAACTGAACGAGCAATTCCATTCTGACGCTTGAGAACAAGAACGGCCTCAAGATAATCTTCGCCAGATTCATGTAGTTCTACCATAAAAACCCCATAAAAAAATTATAACCAATTATACTATATATAATGTGAATTTTTCTATAGAATATTTTCCCAGAGCGATTTTAGAAACCAGCACACTTTCCTTGGAAACAAAATTATGAACACACCATCTTCAGAAAGAATCCACATTGCATTTTTTGGATGCCGCAACGCAGGAAAATCCACCCTGGTGAATGAAATTCTTGGACAGAATCTTTCAATTGTTTCAGATGTGAAAGGAACAACTACAGACCCTGTCCAGAAAGCAATGGAACTTCTTCCGTTGGGTCCGGTTGTGATCATCGACACTCCGGGCTACGACGACGAAGGAGAACTTGGAAAGCAGAGGATCGCAAAGACAAGGCAGATCCTCAACAAAACCGATGTCGCAGTTCTTGTGGTTGATTCCCAGGCCGGAACTACAGAGGCCGACCTTGCTTTCAAAAATCTGATAGAAGAAAAGAAAATTCCTCTTGTTGAATTCATCAATAAAAAAAGCGGTCCCATTGAAAAAGATCAGCTGATAAATTCAATACTGCAGGTCGCAGAGAAACTTGTGGGCGGCAGAAAAATTCTTGACGGAATCGTAAACAGCTCGGACACAATTGTTCTTGTCTGCCCCATAGATGAAGCAGCTCCGAAAGGAAGACTTATTCTTCCGCAGCAGATGGTACTCCGTGAAATTCTTGATCTTCATGCAAGAGCGGTTGTCTGCCAGCCATCGGAATTAAAGGAAACAATCGCGTCATTCAAAGTTCCGCCTGAACTTGTAATAACCGACAGCCAGGCCTTTAAGGAAACTGCGGAAATTCTACCTGATGAAATTCCGCTGACTTCATTTTCAATTCTCATGGCACGCTACAAAGGATTTTTAGAGGAAGCAAAAAAAGCCGTGGAAATTATTCCTTCACTGAAAGACAATGACAGGATTCTCATTGCGGAAGGATGCACTCACAAAAGACAATGCGGCGACATAGGTTCCGTGAAAATTCCTGCCGCCTTGAAAAAAATCACAGGCAAAGACCTTGAGATTGAATTTACAGCCGGAACCCAGTTTCCACAGGATCTTTCACCCTATTCCCTTGTGATCCACTGCGGTGGCTGCATGATCACGGAACGCGAAATTCTTTTCCGCATGAAATGTGCCCAGGATCAGAAAATTCCATTCTGCAACTACGGAATTTTCCTTGCCCACGTAAACGGAATTCTTGAAAGAAGCCTGCGTCCCCTTGCGGCTGAAAACAACGCATCATAAAAAATCTTTTCATCAACATGCACTAAAATTTCTTTCCGCCACAATAATTTATATGTGTGCGGGAGAAATGTTCGCGCGGATTTCTTTCCACACAAAGTGATTTTATTTTGTGAGGAAATTTTTATGAATTCATTGAATCAGGTTATCATCGAAGGAAATGTTGTCCGCCAGCCGGAAAAGAAAACATGCAAGAACGGAACTTTCATGTGCAGGGTTCCCATTGCCGTGAACAGATACTACAAGAATTCCGACGGCAAGTATGTTGATGACGTTTCATTTTTTGACATTTCCACATTCGGAACTCTTTCGGAGACATGTGAAAAATGGTGTCTTAAAGGAAGAGGAATCCGTGTGGTAGGACGACTCAAGCAGAACGTATCGACTGGAGACGACGGAAAGAAAAACAGCCGCGTGGACATCATCGCGGAACACATTGAATTCAAGCCGGTGATGAAGAAAACCGGTGACAAGGAAACTGAAGAAGCAAAAGCTGAAGAAGCGCCTGAAACAACTGCAAGCAAGAAGGAAAAACTTGCCATGCTTGCAGAAGTTGCGGCCGCCACTCAGAAAGAACAGGAGGCAGAAGAAGAAATCGCGTTCTAGGAAAAACTAGCGGCGACGGTTGCCACCGTAGCCTTTTCCCCTGCCAGGTTTGCCTCGCTGACCCATAGGACGTTTTCCACCGAGTCCTGAAGCTTCCTCCATTTCCCGTCGTGCGTTGGCTGCCTGGTAGGCTTCCATCTTTTCCGGATTATAGAACCCATCTTTCCAGTTGAATCTTGAGGCCCCCTCTATGAGGCCATGACTCTGGATAAGATTAAGAAGGTTTCTTATATCTCCCTTGAGGACTCTTGTCTTTGAAAAATCAATGAGCTGACGTTTCCACCCCTTGGTCTTAAGGCTGTCCATTTTGTCCAGAAGGCTGAATGGAGCTTCCGGCATTACAAAGGAACCGTCGTCCGTTGAGTTGACCTTGAATCCCATCTTTTCTTTATCACTGAAATATGTAAAGTCATAATCCTTAGGCAGCTTGAATCTCATGCGGAACAAAACAGGATACTGGAATACGCTTACAAGAACACGGGAACGTTCGCCTTCGGTCTCGAAGGTTTCCGATAGATTGCGCTCCGAATTTTCCGCAGGCGGAATCACAGCCATGATGTTCTGGTTCTCAAGGAAGCTTACAGCCCATTTGTTGAAAGTATAAAGGTACTGCCCCGCAATCATGTGCACGCCCTTTTTACCTTTGAGGATGTTTATATGGGCAAGATTGTTGACGATAAATCCCGTGAATCCCTTCTCGATGAGTTTATTCAAAGTTTCCTCAAGCTGAGGTTCCGATCCTTCCGGAACAAAGGGATCCAGCGAAAGGAACACCATTTTTTTGCTGAACGGAAGAACAGGTTTCTCAGGTCTGTCCTTGTTGAGCAGATCATAGGTTGTCTCACAGTTGAGCTCAAGAATCACGCGGACAGGGTGAAGGGGCGCGATGAGATGGGCGTCGGCAACTGTCGAAACTCCCACGTAAAGTCCTTCCGGGAACCAGCTGATTCCATTTTTGTCCATCGGAGTCAGGTCAAGAAGCGGAATGCGTTCAGGTCCCGGCTGACGACGGAATTTCGAAAGATCAGGCGGAAGAATCCTCTTGTATCTTTTGGACATGCTCTTTGTCTGGAGAAGATATACGCTGTCACCTTTTGAAAATCCATTTGGAACATCTATCCAGCGCTGATTTTTTGAATCCACTGTGACAACGCGGACCTTGTGGCTTTCACGACCGCTGTCATCCTGTCTGTGAAGTCTGATGCTGTCACCCGGATCAGGATCATAATCACCACCGGTTATCATGGCCATCTGGATGTCCGTCGCTTTTTCGCTTTCTGCGGCAAGGTTTGCTGCCTGTTCTTTTTCTTCGGCTGAAGCAGGTCTTGTGGACATTATTTTTCCAAGATAGATACCTGTTCCTCCGGCCTGCTTTGGATTGAGGATTTTTGCACCGGCATTCTCAACACCGTCCTCAACCGATTTGAAACCATACCAGTAGTCGGTCTTGGATCTTGCAAAGTCAGTGGAAAGAATTCTACGGCCTTCCGCAATAGCACCCTTCTTGTCGTTTTCCCAATGGTCCATTACGTAGCGGTAGGCTGCTGTTACAGCCCCTACATATTCCGCACTTTTCATGCGGCCTTCAATCTTGAAGCTGTCAACACCGGCCTGCATGAGTTCCGGTACCTGACCGATAAGCTCAAGATCACAAGGAGAGAAATAATATCCTGTCGTAAGGTTGCCTGGAATTTCTGCATTGTAAAGACGGCGGCATGCCTGGGTGCACATTCCGCGGTTGGCAGATTTTCCACCAAGATAGCTTGAAAAAAGACAAAGCCCCGATTCGCTTACGCAAAGTGCACCGTGAACAAACATTTCAAGTTCGGCGTTTGTCTTTGCCTTTATCTGCCTGATTTCTTCAAGGCCAAGTTCACGGGCTACAACAACGCGCTTAAGTCCTTCGCGGCTCAAAAGATTTGCGGCGGCGGCAGATTCAACATTCATCTGTGTTGACGCATGGAGTTCAAGGTCAGGGAAGAATTCCTGGCACATTCTTACTACACCAAAATCCTGAACGATAAGACCGTCAGGACCAATTTTGTTCAGATAGTTCAAAAAGCGGTATAGGCGTTCCGTTTCATGTTCTTCGCAAACAGTATTTACAGTAACGTAGATTTTTTTACCGATGCGATGGGCACTCTGAACTGCAGCTTCAAACTGGTTCCATGCAAAATTGGAAGATCTTAATCGAGCATTGAAACTTTTAAGTCCCATGTAAACGGCATCTGCACCTTCGCCAAAAGCAGCGTCAAGGGCTTCAATATTTCCCGCAGGAGCTAATAATTCTGTCATAAAATATAGTATATAGAAAAAACTAATTAACTTCCACAATGGCAGACAGGGACACTTCCACGCTTAAAAAAAGATGCCTAAAATCTTCTGAGCGGACACTCTGAAAGTTTTATTTTGCTGCAGAGTTCCTTCATTCCGGTAGAATCAAAATAATCGGAAAGAACTTCCCTTGTAACTTTTGCTTCAGGACCAATGCAGATTTCATTGAAGAGGTCGGCATAATGGATTCCCAAGGTTCCGCAGACTTCCTTAAGTTTCAGAATGTAGTATTTTTTGATGTTTGTTTCTTCAACAAAGAAATGAGGTTCACCTAAATATTGATTCACATTGTATGGAAGGGAAACAAGACGATATTCCTTTTCACTTATGAAGGAAGGGTGCTTGAACAATGGTGAACTTGTTATAAGGCGGTTGAACATTTCCTTAATTCTGTCATTGTCCTTTTCACCTTCTTTAACAATGGCAGCAATTTCAGAAACGATTTCAAGACCATCAACATCACCTGAATAGCTAACCTTGCATAAAGGTGCATGACCTGCCTCACCTATTTTTGCAAGATATTCTTTATTGAAGGCAATGCAAATTCCCATGCCGTTTTTTGCATACCTTGCCCATTGAGCCGCATCATCAGAATATTCGCTGAAGCAGCTGGCATAACTTGAAAGCCTGTCAAAATCCTTAAGGTTTTCAGAGAAAAGGGTTTCTACTTTTTCATGAAGAGAACAATCAAGGCAGTTTTTAACGGCAGATTTCAGTTTCTTTATAAAGTAGAGCATTTCCTGACTGTCGTTCATTCGCCTAAGATTCCAAAGCCATATTTCACCGTTCGTAATGATTCCGCGCATGGCATTGAAGTCTGTGTAATGATAAAGGTTTTCCATAGGCTGCCTCCTGTTTCAATTATAACACGCACACAAACAAAATCACCTGATAATTAAACAACACCTTCCTTGTCTAATTTTCCTTTCCACACTATCATC
>JAEDDW010000086.1 GCA_016293645.1 Treponema sp.
TATATGCAGGGTTGCTGAGTATGTCGAAGTACCCTGCTTTTTTTTGACTCTTCGGTAGACCCTTCGACTACGCTCAGGGAGCCTAGACTACTCAGGGAGCCTAGACTACTCAGGGAGCCTAGACTACTTAGGGAGCCTAGACTACTTAGGGAGCCTTTAATTAGACTTCAAGCTCAGGAATTTTTTCCTTGAGTCTTGAAAGGAATTCCCTGCCTGTGACACCTTCGCGAAGACAGACAAAAATGCAGTTCTCACCGGCGATGGTTCCAAGTATTTCCTCGATGTTCATTGAATCAAGGGCATTGGTGACGCTGTGTGCATAACCACCAAGAGTCTTTATGACGCAGATGTTTCCGCTGAAATCAATGCTGATGTAACCGCGAAGAAAATCCTGGGCATAGATCTGGTCATTCTCGGAAAAACTTTCCTCTTCAGGAATCGTGTAGACATAGCCGTTGTTTCCGTCGCTGACCTTGCCAACTTTCATGAGCTTAAGATCACGGCTCAAAGTTGCCTGAGTGACCTCAAAACCGTCAGCAAGCAGCAGGTTCAGCAGTTCGTCCTGGCTTTTTATCTTGTTTCCTTTTATGAGTTTCTTTATCGTCTTTAGTCGTAAGTGTCTGTCTTTCATATATGCAGTAAATATACATAATTTTGCATAATTATGCAAAATGTTTCGCGTTTTGTTGTAATGTTTTCTATTATTTGCTATATTTTGCAATTGAAAAATAGAAAATTTGCTATTTAAGGAGTATTTTATGGCAATTTCATGGAATAACCTGGACACACTTGAATCATTCAAGAAACTCCAGTCTCTTAAAAACTCAGTTTCAGTTGCAAAGGAACTTTCTGGTTCTGACGGCGCAAAACGCGTTGCAGAATATTCAATTCCAATGGCTGGCGGACTTACATACAATTATGCAGCAAAGCAGGTGAACGCACAGGTTCTTTCAGTACTTGAGGAACTTGCAAAGGAATCACAGCTCCTTGAAAAATTCGAAGCACTCTACAACGGAGACGTAATCAACACTGGAGAAAAGCGCATGGTACTCCACCAGCTTCTCCGCGGACAGCTTGGCAAGGATGTTATGGCTGACGGCGTAAACAAGCGCGAATTCTACATCAACGAACAGAAGAAAATGGCTGATTTCGCAAACAAGGTTCACAACGGTGAAATCGTAAACGAAAAAGGCGAAAAGTTCACGACAGTTTGCCAGATCGGTATCGGTGGTTCTGACCTGGGTCCACGCGCAATCTACCTTGCACTGGAAAACTGGGCAAAGGCAAACAACACATTCAAGATGGATGCAAAGTTCATCTCAAATGTTGACCCGGACGATGCAGCAGCAGTCTGCTCTTCAATCGATATTTCAAAGACAATCTTCATCCTTGTTTCAAAATCTGGAACAACTCTTGAAACACTTACAAACGAATCATTCGTAAAGGACTTCATCGTAAAGGCTGGATGCAACCCATCAAAGCACATGATTGCAGTTACTTCAGAAACATCACCACTTGCAAAGAGCCCGGACTACCTTGCAGCATTCTTCATGGATGATTACATCGGCGGACGCTACTCTTCTTCTTCTGGTGTAGGTGGAGCAATCCTTTCACTCGCATTCGGACCAAAGGTTTTCGCAGACTTCCTTGACGGTGCAGCAGCAGAAGATGCAACAGCAAAGAATGCTGACATCAGAAAGAATCCTGCCCTTCTCGACGCACTCATCGGTGTATACGAAAGAAATGTTCAGGGATACCCTTCAACAGCAGTCCTTCCATACTCACAGGCTCTCTCAAGATTCCCAGCACACCTTCAGCAGCTTGATATGGAATCAAACGGAAAATCTGTAAACCGCTTTGGTGAAAAGATCAGCTATGTTACAGGCCCTGTAATTTTTGGTGAACCGGGAACAAACGGACAGCACTCATTCTACCAGCTGCTCCACCAGGGAACAGACATCGTTCCACTCCAGTTCATCGCATTCAGCGAGAACCAGACAGGAAAGGATGTTGTAATCGAAGATTCAACAAGCCAGAAAAAGCTCTGCGCTAATGTTACAGCACAGATCATCGCTTTTGCCTGCGGAAAGGACAATGAAAATCCAAACAAGTTCTTTGCCGGTGAACGCCCATCAAGCCTTATCTACGGAAAGCAGGTCAACCCAACATCTATCGGTGCCCTCCTTGCACACTTCGAGAACAAGGTAATGTTCCAGGGCTTCATCTGGAACATCAACAGCTTCGACCAGGAAGGTGTACAGCTTGGTAAGGTACTTGCAAAGACAGTACTTGGCGGAAAAATGGACGGAGCACTTAAGGCTTACGCAGACCTGCTTATAAAGTAAGCAACAGCTTCGACCTTGCAGGATTGCTGAGCAACGTCGAAGCATCCTGCGACCATTTTGTAATCTGACGGCCCCTTCGACTTACGCGGCTTGAAGCTGCGCTGCCATTTCAGGGATCCTTGGCGACAAACAATATATTGTCTGCGCCTCACAAATGACATTAAAAACCTTCTGATGGCTTTGGCTGTCATAAGGTTTTTTGTTTTCTACAAATTGATTTTTTGATATACTGAAATCCTATGACAAACACACTTCGCCTTGGAATCGATATTGGGTCAACAACAGTAAAGGTTGTTGTATATGACAGGACAAACGACAGGATTCTTTTTCAGAAATACCAGCGCCATCATGCAGAACAAAGAAAAACTGCAGGAAAACTTCTTGAAGAAGTAATGAATCTTTATCCACAGGAAGAATTCAGGATCGGAGTCTGTGGTTCAGGCGGAAAAATTGTCGCAGACCTTATCGGGGCACATTACATTCAGGAAGTCGTGGCAAATTCATCTGCCATACGCGCCAAATATCCTCATGCAAGAACAGCTATTGAACTTGGCGGCCAGGATGCAAAAATCATATTCTTTTACTATGATGAAAAACAGCAGCAGCTTATGACAAGCGACATGAGGATGAACGGTTCCTGTGCAGGTGGTACAGGTGCCTTCATTGATGAAATCGCATCCCTGCTCAAAGTACCAGTAGAAGAATTTGAAGGACTTGCAGCAAGGGGAAAAACCGTCCATTCAATTTCAGGACGATGCGGTGTATTTGCAAAGACAGACATCCAGGGACTTTTGAACCAAAGCGTAAGTAGAGAAGACATTGCTCTTTCCTCTTTCCATGCCATTGTAAAACAAACCATCGGAGGACTTGCCCAGGGGCTTGAATTGAAGGCTCCTGTAATTTTTGAAGGTGGTCCGCTTAATTTCAATCCGACCCTCATAAAGGCTTTTTGTGAAAGGCTGAATCTTAAGCCGGAAGAAGCAATCTTTCCGGAACATCTGGATACAATCGTTGCACTTGGATCTGCCATAGCAGTTGATGAACTGTTCCCGTCTGAAGACGGCAGCAAAGATACAGTAATCCTTTCGGAAGCAATCGCAAAACTTGAATCCTTCAGTTCCGTTTCTGAACTCCGGGAAAAACCAGATGAAAAATCAAAGCCATACTTTGACAGTGAAGATGAATGTCTTGACTGGCGAGAATCCCATAAGACATCAGAAATCAAGGAGCTTGATCTGAAGGAAGGGGATGTACTGGACATCTACATCGGTATTGATGCAGGTTCAACAACCAGCAAACTTGTTTTCCTTGACAGGAATGAAGAAGTAATAGACAGATTCTATGCAAACAATGAAGGTGATCCTATACGCATCGTCAAGGAAGGTTTACGCCACCTCTACAAAAAATACAAGAAACTTGGAGTGACCCTCAATGTCCTTGGACTTGGAACGACCGGATACGGAGAACTTCTTCTTGGAACGGCATTCGGTGCTGACTACCACACAGTGGAAACAGTGTCCCATGCCACAGCTGCAAGAAAATACATGAAGGATGTCAGTTTCATTCTTGATATCGGCGGTCAGGACATGAAAGGCATCTGGATAAATGATGATATAGTCACGAACATTACATTGAACGAAGCCTGTTCTTCCGGCTGCGGATCATTTCTGCAAAACTTTGCGACATCGCTGAACATACCTCTTGAAAAAATTGCCGATGCAGCCTTTGCCAGCCGGCATCCAGCAAACCTTGGAAGCCGATGTACGGTATTCATGAACAGTACCATAATCACCGAACAGAAGAACGGTCGCAACGCTGAGGACATCATGGCTGGTCTTTGCCGCTCAATCATCGAAAATGTCTTCACGAAGGTTGTCAGAATCTCCGACACTTCAAGCCTTGGAAAAAACATCATGGTCCAGGGAGGAACCTTCAAGAACGATGCCGTTCTCCGTGCTCTTGAACAGTACCTTAATGTAAACGTAAACCGTGCACCATTCCCTGGAGAAATGGGAGCCATCGGTGTTGCTCTCCTTACAAAAAACCATGCTCCAAGCAGGACAAAATTCATCGGATTTGAAAATCTCAGCGGATTCACATATGAACAGGAAGACAATAAAATCTGTCCTTTCTGTGCAAACCATTGCAACCGTACAGTAGTAAAATTTCCTAACAACACTGCATATATTACAGGCAACAGATGTCCACGCGGGGAATCCCTCGAAGACAAAGCTCCGGAAATCAAAAACGTACCTGATCTTTTCCTTATGCGGGAAGCACTTCTCATAAAGAAGTACAAATATTCCGAAGTAAGCAAAAAGAAGAATCTTACAGTCGGTCTTCCACGATGTCTTGAATTCTGGGACAGCATGCCCTTCTGGACAACTTTCTGGCGTGCTCTTGGATACGAGGTAGTTGTTTCAGATCCGAGTACAAGACCAATGTTTGAAGAGGGACTTCCTTTTGTTGCCTCAGACACAGTCTGCTTTCCGGCAAAACTTGTTCACGGGCACATCCAGAATCTTGCCAATAAAAAAGTAGACATCATATTCATGCCTATGATCATGAACATGCCTCCGAAAGATACTGAAAAGAAAAGCAGCTATGTCTGTGCTGTTGTAAAGGGATATCCGCTTGTAATCTACAATCAGGAAAACCCAGCCGCAAGATGGAACCTCCGCTACGAAAATCCTATGTTCCACTGGTATTCAGAGAAGGACAGATTCATCCAGCTTTCAGAATACATGGAAAATAAATTCAGCATTCCAAAATCAGAATCAAAGAAAGCTTTTGATCAGGGAATGGAAGCCATGAAGGAATTCCGAAGCACCCTCATAAAAACAGGTGATTCTATTCGCGCAAAGGCCAAGGCTGAAGGAAAATTCGCAGTGGTGCTTGCAGGTCGTCCATATCACACCGACCCACTCGTAAGCCATGATCTTTCCCGAGTGTTCACAAAGGAAGGTATTCCGGTCCTTACAGTTGATTCTCTTTCAGGACTTGAAGACGTCGACCTCAGATATACACGGGCGGAAGTCACAAACAATTTCCACACAAGAATGCTTGCCGGGGCATATCTATCGGCAGCTTCACCAGAACTGGAATATGCACAGATTGTAAGCTTCGGTTGCGGACACGATGCCATTTTATCCGATGAGATCATCAAGATAACAAAAGATGTTTCATCCAAATCCCCTCTCATTCTGAAAATGGATGAAGGTGGAGCAAGCAATTCCCTGGGAATCCGAGTAAAGTCATTCATCGAAACAATTGCAGAACGAAGGATTAAGCTTGCAGACAAAGGAATGAAAACAAATTCCATAGAAGATGCATACACGACAAAATTCAATAAGGAAGATATAAAAATTAAAACAGTCCTTGTGCCAAACGTGTCCGTCGCTTTCTGCAAGCTTCTTAGCGGTGCACTTAGGAGAAATGGGCTCAAAGCTGAACCTCTACCACTCGGAAGCATAAACGAGATCCGTCTAGGGAAAAAATATGTTCACAATGATACTTGTTTTCCGGCACAGATGTGTATCGGAGAAGCCATATCAGCCCTTCAAAGCGGGAAATACAATCCGGATGAAGTTGCAATAGCAATGGCAAAATATCAAGGAGACTGCCGCCTTACCCACTACTCTGCACTCCTCAGACGGGCTCTTGATACGGCCGGCTTCAGACAGGTTCCGATCGTTTCCACTGATCCTGTCGACTACAAAGAAATGCACCCTGGAATCAGACTTGGAAATATTTTCAATCTGTCCGCCGCATGGTCGGTGGTTTTCATGGATGTCTTTGAAGAACTCAGAAGAAAGATTCGCCCTTATGAAATCAACAAGGGTGAGACAAACAGGGTTTTTGACAAGGTCATAGACAGTATCGCCGATGCACTCACCAGAAGCATTTCAGAAGCAATGGACGAATTCAAGAAGGGCGTTGATGAATTCTGTAAAATCAGATACGACAGATCAAAACCAAGACCAAAGGTCTTTATAACCGGAGAATACCTTGTCACATTCCATCCGGGATCAAATTTCTTTGTTGAAGATTATCTTGAAAAAAATGGAATGGAAGTCATTCTCCCAAGAATGACGAATGTTTTCTGGAGAGAATATTTCTCAAAGCTCTATGAAAAGAATGTGTTCCATGTAAAATTTCCGTTTTCGATTACCGCAATGAACTTTGCCGCAGAAAATATTTTTGAGTTTGCCTCAAAGAAAGTTGAAAAGATTGCAATGAAACATCCGCTCTATGAAAAGCAACCTCCATTACCTGAACTGGCACTTGAAAACAACCATGTCATGATGTGTACTTTCATGTCCGGTGAAGGTTGGCTCATTCCTGCTGAGATAAGGGAGTTTGCAAGGAAAGGTGTAAATTCCTTTGTTATCCTGCAGCCATTTGGATGCCTTCCAAATCACATTACAGGACGTGGAACCATGAAAAAAATCAAGGAAGAATTTCCTGCGATCCAGATCCTGCCTTTGGATCTGGATCCTGATACAAGTTTTGCGAATGTCGAAAACCGTCTTCAGATGCTCATCATGAATGAAAAAAACAGGCACTGATTGCTTCGCCGCAAAGCGGCTCGCAATGACGATACTTTCCTTGAAAAGCGCCTTGCAATGACTCTGCTTTCCTTGAAAAGCGCCTTGCAATGACGATGATTTCACCGTCATTGCGAGCCCG
>JAEDDW010000087.1 GCA_016293645.1 Treponema sp.
CATGAACTTCCTTTGCTCCACTTTCATAGAGGAAGTCTGTGGTTTCCCTAAGCTGTGTACCGCGGACAATTGAATCATCAATCAAAAGAATGCTCTTGTCCTTGATGAGCTGCTGAACAGGAATCAGCTTCATGTGTGCAATGAGGTTTCTCTGGTTCTGGTTTGTAGGCATGAAGGAACGTGGCCAGGTTGGCGTGTACTTGATGAAAGGACGGCTGAACGGAACACCGCTTTCATTTGCATAGCCGACGGCATGTGCAGTTCCGCTGTCTGGAACACCAGCAACGCAGTCAGGTTTGATGTTGTTTTCCCTGTCGCGTCTTGCAAGGTATGCACCGCAGTTGTATCTCATCTGCTCAACGTTGACGCCTTCATAGCAGGCTGTAGGATATCCGTAGTAAATCCAAAGGAATGTGCAGATCTTCATCTTGTCACCAGGCTTCTGGATCTGCTCTACCTTCTCAGGTGTGACAAACACGATTTCTCCAGGTCCAAGTTCCTTATAGTCCTTGTAACCAAGGTTGATGTATGCATGGCTTTCAAAACTGAGACAGAATCCTTCTTCTTTCTGACCGATCACTAAAGGTGTGCGGCCAAGCTTGTCGCGTGCTCCATAGATTCCGTCTTTGGTCATGACCATCAAAGTAATGGAACCCTTGATTTTTTCCTGGACGTTTTTGATTCCGTCTGCAATGGTATTTTTCTGGTTGATGAGGGCAACAATAAGTTCAGTCTGGTTGATCTCGCCGCCGGACATCTCAAGAAAGTGTGTCTTTGATGCATCAAGAATATCCTGGACAAGCTCATCCTTGTTTGTCACGATTCCGACCGTAGTGATCGCAAAGCTGCCAAGATGGCTGTGGACAAGCAAAGGCTGGGCTTCGTAGTCGGAAATGCATCCGATGCCAAGATGACCGTGCATATCGTTGATGTCGCTGTCGAATTTTGTTCTGAAAGGAGAATTGGATATGTTGTGGATCGAACGTTCAAAAGTTCCGTATTCATTAAGAACAGCAAGACCTCCCCTGCGTGTACCAAGATGTGAATGATAATCTACACCAAAGAAAAGATCCAAAGAAACATCGCTTTTAGAAGCAACACCAAAAATTCCGCCCATAGGTAACCCCGCTATATTGAAATGGATAATTGAAAATGGGTAACAGCCCATTCCACCTTCAATGCCCGAAATACTATCAGAATCCCCCTGTTTTTTCAATTATAATTGAATTCTGCCAGTTTCGCATTAAACTTTAACCATGGAATTTCATTCTAACCGACATGCGAAAAACATTTGTTCCGTCCTGAACAAACTGAACACCACAGTTCTCATTGCAAGCCTTCTGATGAGTGCCATCGCATGCCTGGTCTTCATATATTTCTCAGCAGTTTCCATAATGACCCACAATCTGGAAAACCAGTCTGAAACAGCGGCGAAACAGATAGAATGGATTGTTAAAACCTATAAAACCATAGCCCAGGGAATCGGTTCAATTCCGGAACTTGCCACAAACAGGACTTCCACTGTCGCAAAGGGACTCATTCTCGCAAACAAATCCAATGAATATAAACTTGTACGCTGCACCATCATCAAAACCGACGGTTACTCGGACATGGACACCATCTACCATGGCGACAGAGACTGTTTCAAGACAGCTTTAAATGGTAAAGTAATGATAAGCGATCCAATCGTTTCAAAGACAGACAGAAAAATCGCACTCGTCATAGGTTCGCCTATATGGAGAAACGGAATCTACAACGGTACCGTAGAATCCGTGCTCATGTGTTACATAAATCCAGACATTCTCACAGACAATATCAAAAACCTGAATGTTTCCAAAAACAGCAACGTGTACATCATTGGAAAGGAAGGAAAAACCATAGCCAGCCTCGACCAGGAGCTGATCCTCAATGGTCACAGCAACATAAAACTTGCGGAAACAGACAGAAAATACAGAAAACTTTCTGAGTTTGAACAGGATTCCCTTGACGGCAAAAGAAAGATCAGCCATATTTTCCGGGGCGGAATCCTGCACTGCTACAGCAGCTGTCTCATTGAAGGAACTCCGGGATGGGCGATAATAATCGATTCACCGGTAACGGACTATCTTGGAATCTTCTGGATTGCATTTGCCTTCATTTTCACCATGTCCGTCATAATCATCTTCATTTCCAGATATTTCATCCGCCGCCATTCAAAATACATTTCCGGACCTGTTGAAAGCATGGCAAGCAGGCTCAGGCAGGCGGCAGTCGGAGACTTCAAGAGCGAAATTGACTACGACGATTCCCTTGAGGAAATAAAGATAATAGCAGATGCGACGCAGATCCTCATCAGCAGAATGGACGCTGTCCTAAACGGAATCAGTTCCGCCTCTGCCCACTCCGGCATCACTGAATTCATCGATTTCACCGACTACAATCCGGTAATTGATAACTACGAAAAGACAATGAAGGTCCACCTGAGCCTTTTTGACGCTGACATGAACAAAATCATGGGTTCAATAAATGACAAATCCAGCACCACTTATTCATCAATCATAATGGTGAACGGAAAAGCAATCGGAAAGTACGTCATTTCTCCATCTGACGACTGCATCATGGCAAACAGCTCTCTACAGATTCTGGTAGACAACCTTTCCATGCTCATCGGTCGTATAATTGAAAACACCATAAGCCGTGAGATCAGATACAAGGCATGGCAGAAAAATGAACTCATAAACAACGAAAAGCTTTTCAAGGATTCCCTGGAAATGTCTAAGAGAGTCCTCGAATGGACTTCTGAAATCAAAACCATCGGGCAGAACAGCGGAATCTACGAGATAAAAAATGCCGCCGCGGAATTTGAAAGAGAAGCTGTCCAGTTCAACTCCAATATCCAGGGAAACTATGAATTCTCCAATTTTACAAACTTTAATTTTGCGCTTAATGAAAAAGATTACCAGCACCAATACCTCATCGAGAACATTGAGATCAGGGCTGGCCGTGAAGTACATAAAAAAGACAACATAACAATCAGTTCAAGAGAAAAACCGGAAGAAACACTTTTTGGTGACCACGAAGCCATTGAGAAAGTCGTCATACGCATCCTTTTGTACCTTGAAAAGAAAAATCCGGGATCCTGCATAACAGTCCTGTCATCGGTAAACAAGGAAACCTTTGGAAATACGCTCAATTTCAAGTTCCTGGTTGAAAACTGCAGTCTCACGCAGAATGACATTGAAAAAATTAGAAATATGTCAATCAGAAATAGCCACCAGAGAAATACCGTGGAGCCTGACGAACTGAAGCTGCTTGCCGCATACAATCTTCTTTGGCTCATGAACGGCTCCATCAGGACGATTTCTACAACAGAAGACAGTCTTGAACTCATGATGGTGATACCACAGCTTTAATAAAACGGACGGAACGAAAAGAATAATGGCAGAATTTGATACAGTAAAATTTCTAGATACATTGTTAGGCACAATAACCACTATCAGTAAATCCATGGTCATAGATATGGGATCCTCGACTCCTCCCGTAGCGGAACTTTGCAGTACTGTAAGAGCTGCGCGACTTGAAGTGAAAAAGGACATCTTGGATGAAAACAGCCATGGAAAATATGGAGAAACAAATCCGTTATGCTTCACAAATGAAAACTATGATCCAGAAAATTTCTACGTAGTTCAACATATCGGAACTGAATTTGTTTTCGCGGACTACTATTTCTACCAGTATAAAGGAGACACACCTTTTACCGAGGAAGAAAAGAAAGCGATGACTTTCATTGCCCATCTCATCTATTATGTTGCAAGCAGTTCCATATTGAACCGCCACATGAAATTTGCAAGAGATCATGAAATGCGATTCAAAAACATCTATAATGCGGTTTTTTTCCATATAACGGTCTCAAAGCTCATAGCCCAGGACAGAATTGATGATTACTCTGTCATATTGTTCAACATCCACGGATTCAGCCAGATCAACAAGAAAATTGGAGATAAAGCCGGAACAGAACTTATCGAGCGATATCACAACGGAATCATAAGCATTCTTGGAGAAGACCAGGATCCTGATAAAAACGGTTTTTTGAGTTCCTTTGGAGGAGATACAGGTGCCATAATTTTCAAAAAACATTTGAAGGATGAACTGCTGGCGTATCTTAGTTCCGTGGAATTCAGCATCATCACAGACAAAGGCAACGAAGAAATCCTCGTACTTTACTCACACTGCGGACTCAACACAGATCTTGAAGGATATGATTCGCCTAGAAAGATCCTTGATTCCGTTTCCCTTCCTCTGAACATCGCAAGAAAAACACCGGGCGTGAAATGCATCGAATACGACGAAACTTTCAAAAAGAAATTCGAGATGCAGCAGAAGGTCGAGTCATGGTACAAGGATGCCCTCAGAGACGAAGAATTCCTTGTATACTATCAGCCAAAGGTTGAACTCAAGCAGTATAAGCTTTTCGGGGCAGAAGCACTTGTAAGATGGGTACATAAGGAAATCATGGTTTATCCTGACCAGTTCATTCCAGTTCTTGAGAACAACCTTTCAATCAAATATCTTGACCTTTACATGCTGAACCATGTTTGCGCCGACATCAAGAGATGGATCGCTGAAGGCAAGGAAGTTCCGCAGGTTTCAGTAAACCTTTCCAGGGCTACGCTGAACATGAACAATCTTGTTGACATCATAACGACAACAATAGACAAATACGGAATTCCAAGAAGACTCATCCAGATTGAACTTACGGAATCAGCATCAGATGCCGCAAATGAAGAACTGAGACCTTTGGTTGAAGGTCTGAACCGTGAGGGAATCAGTACTGCAGTCGATGATTTTGGAACCGGATTCTCTTCACTCTCCCTCATCAAGGAACTTCCATGGGATGTGATCAAGATCGACAAATCACTGCTTAAAGGCGCACAGAAAGACGGCAGCCGGGACCAGCTTATGTTCAAAGCCATCATCGCCATGGCAAATACACTTGGTCTTGAATGCATTGTTGAAGGCGTCGAGACAAAGGAAGATGTAAGGATTCTCAAGGAAAGCGGATGCTTCATGGCTCAGGGATATTACTTCAGCAAGCCAAAGTCAAAGGAAGAATTCGAAAGCATCCTTGCAAAAACGGAATAGGCAAAAAAAATGCATCGTGCAAGCGGAATCGTTCCGTCTGCATGATGCAAAAAACTCCCGGTCAGTCGTGGATGCCGGCCCATAAGTAATTTCAGGGTGGTTGAGCGTAGTCGAAATCACCATATACAAAATGTCATTGGTCATTTCGAAATTGCTCAATGCCCCCTGCATAAATACTTATTGGACAGCCCCCTTTGTTTACTTATCAAGTTCATTCCTGAGGATCTTTCTCAGGAACTTGCCGTCAGGACTCAAATCCTTGTCAGTCCATCCGCCTTTGGCATCCTTGTCCTTTCCAAAAGCAAGAATTCCAGAATCCTCACCCTTGTTGTTCACAGCCCAGTTTGTCCAGGAAATATTGTTCTTTTCAAGAAAATTGAGCCATTCCTTTGTTTCCTTCTCAAATACACCGCCGTCTCCAGATTCCTTTGTCGTGCCCCATTCAGTGCAGAAAAGAGCAGCTCCGTTTTTCAAAGCTGTCTTGACAAGCTTTCTATTGGCCTTTCCGTGGCTGCCTGCATAGAAATGGAGCGTATACATGATGTTGTCTCCCTTGATCTGATTCTTGGAAGCAAGGTCAACTCTCTGGCTCCATCTTGGAGTTCCGACGATGATGATGTTGTCAGGATCGTTTGCCCTGATCACCTTTACGATTTCCTCTGCATAAGGCTTGATGTTACCTTCCCATGTCACCTTGTCACCATTCGGCTCGTTACAGATTTCCCAAAGGACATTAGGATATGAACCGTATTTCTTTGACATTTCATCAAAAAATTCCTTTGACTGTTCAAGATGAACCATCGGATCACCATTTCCAAGAACATGCCAGTCAACGATGACATAGACACCAAGTTTGATCGCTGCTTCTACAGAATCAATTACCTTAGTCTTGATGGCCTTTGAATTAAGATATCCGCCTTCAGTAAGATACATTGCACTGCGCCAGATCTGGCTGTTCCAGTCATCACGGAGCCATCCGATGACATTTTCGTTGGCGTATTTTCCGTACCACTGAAGTCCATGAGAGCTCATTCCTCTAAGCTGAACAGGTTTTCCTTCCGCATTGCACAGATCAGTTCCGATTACCTGAAGCTGACCATAACGCTCAACAACAGTTTTTCCGTTCTCTACAGCCTGCCTTGTGTCATCCTTATATTTCGATGAACATGATACAAAAACAGACGATGCTGCAATGATTAGTGCCGCGAATTTTACAAGTTTCATAAATTGCTCCAAAAAAATATCCTAAGAATCAAGGTTTTCTAAAGAAAAACAGTCTAGAGAAAGCCCATAACTTTATAATTATCCACCATAATCACAAGGAAAGCAATGTTTTTTTTTCACAAATTGAACTGAAAACCAGGCTATAAATTCAGAATTATTCATTTTTTTTTAGATATTCTATTGACAAAAATTATCAGATTCTATATTATCTTAATCATCAACAGCGCAGCAGCGACTTTGATAAAGTATCTGCGGTAGTCGTATAATGGCTTATTACCCCAGCCTTCCAAGCTGGAGACGAGGGTTCGATTCCCTTCTACCGCTTAAAAACCTTAGCAGTTTTGCTAAGGTTTTTCTTTTTTAAACTCTCTTGATTATATTGCTTGATGCTGGGAATCGAACCCTGCGGGTTCTCCCCGACAGGCTCAGCCTGTTGGCTGCGGTGCGGATGACATCAGCTGCCAAGGCCCCCTGAGCGAAGTCGAAGGGTCCTATTACTAAAAAGCCAAGGATCCCTGAGCGAAGTCGAAGGGTCCGCACTCAAAAAAAGCAACCGCAGGATGCTTCGACTACGCTCAGCAATCCTGGACACGTTATGCAATCCTGCCTGCCTAGCAATCCTACCTGCCATAGGATCCCTGAGCGAAGTCGAAGGGTCCGCACTCAAAA
>JAEDDW010000022.1 GCA_016293645.1 Treponema sp.
AATTCATAATTCATAATTGTATATAATTGAACATGAATAAAGATTTCCATATAATGGAAGCATTATGGAAAACATTAAAATCAAGAATACTAGACGCCTTGTAACATCGGCACTTCCTTACGTAAACAACATTCCACACCTTGGAAACCTCATACAGATGCTTTCCGCTGACGTTTATGCACGTTTCTGCAGAAGCCGCGGATATGAAACAATGTACATTTTTGGTACAGATGAATACGGAACAGCGACAGAAACCCGTGCACTTCAGGAAAACAAAACACCACGTGAGCTTTGTGATTACTACTACAATGAGCACAAGAAAATCTACGACTGGTTCAAGATTGATGCAGACATGTTCGGACGTACATCAAACGACCAGTGTACTGAAATCACACAGAATCTTTACAAGGACCTTGAAAAGAACGGTTTCATCAAGGAACATTCCAACCAGCAGCTCTACTGCCCTAAATGCGCACGCTACCTTGCCGACCGCTATGTGAACGGAACATGCCCTAAGTGCGGTTACGAAGATGCACGCGGAGACCAGTGCGACGGTTGCGGTTCCCTACTCGAGCCAGTTGAACTCAAGAACCCTAGATGTTCCGTATGTGGGGTTACTCCGGAAATTCGCGACACAAAGCACCTTTACATCGATCTTCCTTCCATCAGCAAAAATCTCGATGCTTATGTAAGCAAGACATCCGTAGAAGGAAAATGGTCTGACAACGCAATCAACATGACAAAGGCATGGATCCGTGACGGACTTATCGAACGTGCCATCACCCGCGACCTCAAGTGGGGAATTCCTGTTCCTCGTGAAGGATTTGAGGACAAGGTTTTCTATGTTTGGTTCAACGCACCGATCGGCTACATCTCAATCACAAAGCAGCTTGCAGACGAGCTCATAAAGGAATCAAAGACTTCATTCGACTGGAAATCATGGTGGCTTCCTTCAGAATCAAGTGATGAAAACGCAAAGAAACCTGTGGAACTTTTCCAGTTCATCGGAAAAGACAACATTCCGTTCCACACAGTCATCTTCCCATGCACATTGATGGGTTCCGGACGCGACTGGACAAAGCTGTTTCATATGAGTTCAACTGAATACCTTAACTACGAAAACGACAAGTTCTCCAAGAGCCGTGGCGTAGGCGTATTCGGAACAGATGCCATCGAAACAGGAATTCCTGCAGACGCATGGAGATTCTACATTTTCTACAACAGACCGGAAAAGCAGGACTACCAGTTTACATGGAAGGAATTCCGCGAGAGGCTCAACGGAGAACTCATCGGAAACCTTGGCAACCTTGTGAACCGCACTCTCCTTTTCATCCAGAAATACTACAACTCAAAGATTCCGGATTCCCCGATCGACGAAGAAATCTGGTCACGTGTAAAGGAACTTGAAGCAAAGGTAACAGAAAACCTTGAATGGGCAAACCTCAAGGATGCCTTCCATCAGGTTTTTGAAATCTCTGACATCGGAAACAAGGCATTCCAGGACACAGAACCATGGAAGACAAAGGACACGGATCCTGAGCGCGCGGAAAAACTTCTCCACACCCTTGCATACATGATCAAGGATTTGATGATAATGGTACATCCATACATGCCTCAGTATGCGGAAAAAATCATGTCTTACTTTGGCAAGACAATTTCGGAGCCTCATTTCAACGATGCAGATTTCGGGAAAGAATCAGACGGAATCAAGCTCAACTGGAACAACCTTGGTGAGACATCCGGTCTTTCTACAGTCGGAACAACAGAAGTGTTCTTCACTCCTCTCGACCAGAAAGGAATGGAAGCATTCCGCACAAAGTTTGCAGGAAAACAGGCAGACCGAGGCAACGAAAAGAAGGCCGATAAAAAGAAGGAAAAGAAAGCAAAGGCTGAACCTGTCGTTCTTCCTGCTGACCAGATGCCGGCTCACTTCAACAGCAAGATTGAACTGCGCGTTGCAAAAATCCTCAAGGTAGAAAACAATCCTGAAAGCGACAAGCTCTATGTTGAAACCCTTGACGACGGAACAGGAACGGAACGCATCATCCAGAGCGGACTCCGTGACTACTTGAAGCCGGAGGACCTTCTTGGAAAGAACATCATCCTCGCATACAACCTTGCACCAAGAAAAATGCGCGGAATCGAAAGTCACGGTATGCTTCTTGCGGCAGACTACAAAGATGCAGACGGAAAAGACTGCGTAGAACCTCTCGAAGCTCCATGGGCAGTTCCTGGTACCAAGGTAATCCTTGAAGGTGCAGATGTAAACGCAGAAAAGCCTGCAGAAATCACTGCTGATGATTTCTTTGCTGTTGAAATCAAGGCAGTAAACAACAATGTAACAATTGGTGGTGTAAATCTTACAGTTGACGGAAAAGTTCTCAAAACTGTCAAGACTGTAAACGGAGACATCCACTAATCAGACCATCCGATTCCTTCGACAGGTTCAGGAATTTTAAGAAACAATGCAACAGGGGTGCTGAGCCTGTCGAAGCACCCTTTTTATTTTTTACATGATGCGATTTTTACAGACCAAATTCTGGGCGGAATTCAAAAGCAACCACGGTTGGAAAAGCTGTCCGGTCAAAGTAGATGAAACCACATACAGCGTACTCATCCGCCAGCTTGACTTGAAATACAAAAAAATCTCAATTGCTTACATTCCGATGGCTCCTGAATGTTCCGGAAAATTGGAAGCAGAATGCGTGAATCTAAAGAATAAACTTTCGGAACTTTCCTCTGCAATCAAACCCCAGCTTCCTTCAAATACCTTCTGCATCCGTTTTGATCCGGCCATGGATTTCGATGCCCCATCGAAACGTGATGAATATGTACAAAATTTCACACTAACAAACGGTAGTACATCTATAAAAAAGGCCAAAACCAACATTCAGCCACCGGATACTACCATACTTTCGTTAGTTGAGAATCATGAAAAGAAAACTGACGAACAGTTGTTATCTGCCATGAAAAGCAAATGGCGTTACAATATAAAACTTGCATCAAAAAAAGGTGTTGAAGTACTTAAATTCTCATATGAGGACAAAGATTTTCACGAAGCTTTTGAGAATTTCTATACCCTGTTCCAGCAGACAAGCCAGCGTGACGGAGTTCAGTTTCATTCAAAGAAATATTATGAGGATCTTCTGCAGCTTTCGACACAGTCAGCAAACGCAAATGCTGACAATGTAAAAGTTACTTTGTATCTTGCAAAACATGAAGATGACTACCTTGCCGGAATCATTACACTTTTCTGCGGAACTGAAACCACTCCAGGAGAGGCCGTCTACCTGTACGGTGCAAGCGGAAACATAAAAAGAAATCTTATGCCGGCTTATCTTCTTCAGTGGACTGCCATCCAGGATGCAAAAGAATACGGATGCCTTACCTATGACTTCTACGGAATGCCACCTACAGATGATGAGAATCATCCGATGCATGGCCTGTATCTTTTCAAGACTGGTTTTGGCGGAAAAAACACTCACCGCCCAGGAAGCTTTGATGCGATTCTGAACAAAAACGATTACAGACTATATGCTGCCGTGGAAAATTTACGTGCCTTTTATTACAAGGTGATCGTAAAAAAACTTCACGGCAGATGACATAAAAATCCGTTGTTACTGTTTTTTTACAGGGACGACGGACAGGACAATTGATTTTTCTTTTTCCATTCCTGGAGCAAGACTTAAATTCCAGAAAAGACTTGTGATCAAAGTCTTTGAAATTTCATCGAAGCTGTCCATTTTTGTACAAGGTCTTTTAAAACCAACAAGAGAACATACCAGACCGGATTCCTCATTTGGTTCAATGACAAAATTTCTTTTATCAGCCTCATCCTTGACCTGAATAAAACTTATTCCGTTGTTGAAAACGAATTTCTTTTTACGGTCGAAAATTCTTCGCTCTTCACCGTGGACAACCTCAGCACCGTACTGTTCTCCATTGGAATAATTTTTATCAAACCTTGTCTGAGCAAAATTAAGTTCCACAGCAAAGAAAGCATTGATTTCTTCATCGCCTTCATTTTTCAAAATGTACTGCACGTTTATGCCAGACTGAGTGAACGTAATGTTTTTTCTGAGGGTAACAGGGATTTTGTTTTCAGAAAACAATCCATTTGCCTCAAGGAATATTTCCTTTCTTTTATTCTCAAGTTTTCTTTCACGGAACATGATTTCAGAAAACATGGGAGTCACAACATGATTGTCATCAAGATACTGTTTCAGATCATTTGCTGCACCAAGATGCTCAACAAAAAGCCCACGGATATAATTGTCTGAGAATCCGTCATACTTCCCGATACCGGAAAGACTTGTCGCATAATTCGAACTGGATTTCACCAGGTTGAAATCCCTGACCTGTCCACCTTTCAAGGTAACAACAGCATTATATTTTTCCATAAATGCAACATATTCATTCAATCCGTCGCCATTATAATCATAAGAAGTCAAAGATTCCTTGAATTTCTTTGCGGCATCGCGGACATATCGTTCAGCTTCATTCAGCAGCCTGTAGGCATCCTGTCTTTTCTGAGCGACCGCAGGCAATCCGAGTGGATAGGATACAATGTTTATACCGCATTGAGCATTCCAAAGATTCTGCATTGCGGAAAGTTTTCTGACTTTATCACCGCCTTTGCATTGACAGCTGAGCATGCTGATGTAAAGCATACGTTCATAAAGACGTTTGTTCTGAGGATACAGATCAAGATAATCATGAATGGTCAAAGGAAAATGTCTTTCATTCTCATTGATTTCATAAGGCGAAGTAGCCCATTTTGCAATATCCCAATCCATGCCGGATGGAACGTAGGCGCTTATACAAGTTTTTGAAGATTTAAGGTATTCATACGGCAAAACAAAATCAAGAGTCTTTTCCTGAAAATTTGAATCAAGTACAAAATCAAAAACATTGTTCCAGAAACCACATGACAGAAGTTTTTCAAAATATTCAAAATCAATGGAAATCGAAATCAGAGAAACATCATTTTCAGATTGTCTGTTTTTTTCATAAAACTTGACAAGACGCTTGGTCCAATCCTTCTTATTCTCCGTAGTTTCAGGAAGAAGATTTTTGTATGTAGGCAAGATTTTGATGCTCTTTCCCTGTTCACTTGAGATAAGTGGTAGACATTTCAGATACTTCTGAGGTACAAGGGAACTATCGAGAAAGACATAATCCATTCCGCTTGAATAGAAGGACATTACAAGCATAGGATCCCAGACATTGCCAAAAAGATACATTCCGTACGGACATTTTCCCAGTGAGGAACTGATGGACAAAGACATTTTTTCTATCTGCCCCAACCTGTCAGAGGAATTGATCAAAGGAAAAACCGGAGCATAGTAACCTCCTCCGATTATCTCTATCTGTTTTCTGTCAAGAAGATCTTTTAAAAGCTCTATTGATTCAGGATGTTTTCGTTCATAGTAGTCAAGCTGAGGACCTGTAAAAGCAATGGAAAGATAAAAATCAGGATGGGAATAAAGAAAGGTCAGCGCGCCCTTGAAAACTTTCTGGTAATTGTCTTCCAGAAGGCTTTGATCTTTACCCGAGGCTATGTCAGCAGCAAGTTCAAGACAAACATTAATCTGGCTCATCATTCTACCTCCAATTTTTTTGACGGATAAATTCTTCAATTATTTTTTACTGAAACTAAAAAAAGAAAATATTCTATCAGAAAGCATGACTCCCGCAGTATCTTGTTCAATTTCACTTTCTTTCAGATATTCCGAACATCCGTTTTTTTCAGTAAATTCAGCAGAACACAAGACTGCAGTTTTTGTTGAAACTGGAATAAGTTTTATGATTTTCTTTGGACACACGCCAATACATTTTCCACATCCATTACAAAGAGAATTTACAACAGCTGTACCATTAACAACATGAATTGCATTTCTTGAACATGCAGCGGCACAATCACCAAATCCGATGCATCCATATTTGCAGTCATGTTCAGTTTCAGTCATCGATGCAAAAAGAGCACAGTTCTTTGGTCCATCATAATAAAACCTTTTTCCAGAAATATCTTTCTTTGCCGAACACATGACAACAGCTTTTTTATCTTCAATTTTATCATAAGTTTCCATCAAAGATGGTTTCACCCTTATTTCATTTTCAGAAAAAATAGGCTTGTTGAAAGAGATGTTCTGGGCCCGCAATGAAGCCACGAGCATATCAAAAATAAAAACAAAAACAACAGAGATGACTATCAAAAACAAAATCATTATGAGAATGGTAAAAATCACAGGAACGCTCCTTTATTCAACCATGACACATTCCATGATAAAACAATGAACATGATAATGGCAATCGAAACGAGAAGAAAACCGGTTTTTTCATATTCCAGTTTTTTTCTGTTAAGATCATTTCTTCTGGTAATTGCAAAAACAAAAGGAACAACAAAGAAGAAAGAAATTATTGAAAGACATGAAATGAATACACATTCTCCAAAAGAATTAGATTCCGTAAGTCCAATCAGAACAAACATTATGGCAATTCCAGATTCAACAGCGCTGATTCTTGCTGTAATTCTTATTATGGCTTCAATAAAAACCGAAATCGCAAGAAACAGCAGGATCACAACAAAAGGATAAAGTTCAGCAAGATCAGATGGAACCAGAAGCCCATTCACGATGAGATAAGACAATGCTGATGTAGATGATACACATAAAATCATCTTCGTCATCTTAATGAAGATATCGTGCTTTTTCTTGCTTAAAAAGAAAGAACGTTCAATACCAATGCCATAGATGAGGACAACGGAACTATAAAAAATGTAGTAGAACAATGAACCTATCATTTTACACTCCTTTCCGATGTTGCAAGGATTTCAATTTTTTTCATGGCAGAAGCGATCACGGCAATCATAATTGCAACGAGAACTACAGCACCCGGCATGGATCCCCAGAAGAAGCCCATAAAGGACAAGGAATTTTCATTAATGATCTGAAATTCAATGAGTCCAGAAGCACAAGGCAAAGAAATAGTTCCGTATGAAATTATTTCTCTGATGATAAAAAAGAAAAGTGCAAAAATAGAAAATGAAATACATTTTCCAAGAGAGTGATTCAGCATCTCTGAGAGTTTCAAACCGCTGTGTCTGTAAAGATTACCAAGGATAAATGCTGTCAAAGCCGGAACATAAATATTTATTCCAAGAATGAATGCAGTTATCGGCGAAATTATTATTAAAATCTGTCTTACAAGAAGACAAGTTGAAATAAGCATGGCGGCAATCAGGACACTTCTAAGACCATATTCAAAAAACATGGAAACAAACTGTTTGAAAAGAATTCCCAGAAGAGAAAGAAGATAAAGCATGACGATAATTACAATTCCATAGGCAAGCCGGCCAGGAACAGGAACAAGGGTTGCAAGAGAAAGTGCAGTATAGACATACAACTCATTTTTTTTCATTACTTTACTCCTTTTGCGCCTGCATCAAGATTATTTACGATGGCAGGAATTTTTCCTGCCCAATAGGCAATCTGAGAATTCATGGATGAGTTTTTAACAGATTTTGAAACAGGAACATCCAATTGTGCAAAATCTACAAAGATGACATTTCCATTTGAACGGCTGAAAAGATAGACTGCAGCCATAGGACCATACAATGTCGGAACCCTTATGATGACTGCATAAT
The DNA here is from genome assembly GCA_016293645.1 of Treponema sp. Taxonomy (GTDB): domain Bacteria; phylum Spirochaetota; class Spirochaetia; order Treponematales; family Treponemataceae; genus Treponema_D. Next base: position 7,646 of record JAEDDW010000022.1, read on the forward strand.
CGTAGGATTTCTTATTATCCTCAACAGAATTCAATTTATAGACTGCACAATTCACAGTCATTCCAGAATTCACTTTAACATATTCACCGACAGAATATTCTGAAATTGAGTTCAAGAGAAAAACTTTTCCAATTTCACTCCTCAAACCTGTCCTCCAGGACTTTCTGCTGACAAGAGATAGTGTAACAAGCAGACCTAAAAAGACAACAAGAATGCCACAAAAAATTCCGGCTCTGATCGAAATTTTTTTGTAGAACATTTTCATTGCATCTGTTTCTTTAACATCAATTTCTTCACTCAATTGATCAAGCATATATTAAACCTCTTTCATTCTCTTCAAACGTGGAATAACCCTTTTCCTGATTTTAGAAAAAATTCTTTTGTCTTCCATAATCTGCATTACAGGAGAAACAAGGTTCATGATGAGAACCATGAAAACATAACCGACTGATGAAGTTCCAAATCCCATGATAAGGAAAGCTACGATACCGGCACAAATTCCATAGATTATTTTTCCCCACAGGCTTATCGGTGTCGTTCCATACCACTGGAGGATATACAAGGTGGAAAAAAGAGTTCCGCTTGTAAACAGAGCGAGAATGATGTCTCCCTGAAGGGGAACTCCTCCAAGAACAAGAGGACTGACAAAGCGCACAAGGATGGAATATACAAAAAGAAATATAACCGGAATGAGAGCTTCGATAAAATCAAAGGAAACCAGAACAAGGGAAGAAACGATTGTGATCAGATTGAACCTGAAAGCCGGAATGATTGATCCATTGTCCCAAAGAAGGCTTACATATCCGTCAGGTATTGAAATTCCGGCAAGTTTGAAAATTGTTCTGTTGAGGAATTCCGTCACAGCTGAATCACTACCGATCATTGAAACCGAACCGTTTTGAATCAATGCAAGAGCCGCATTTCTTGCCTGAAGATCAGAAAGAGAAAGCGGAGAAACCGGAAAGCATGATGAATTCATGAAATATAAAATGATGACACAGACAGCTGTTGAATTTGTCCATGATTCTGAAAACTGTCCTAAAGACCATCTAAGGATGATCATTGTAAAAAAGACTATCAGGAAAACACCTGCAGGAGGATATGTAGATGGAATCAAAAGACCTGTAAGCAATCCCTGGATGACTGAAATTCTCCATGCATGAAGATGAAGATTCCCTCGCAAAACATAGATATCAAAAAGTTCAGAAAGTACAGATGCTGAAAGCGCACAGAGAAGAACAACCACAGCATCGATGCTACCGGTAAAAAAAAGCATTGCGCACTGTACAAGCAGGAGGCCGATGGTTACAAGTGACACTGTACCAAGAGACCATCCGGCAAAACTGAAAGGATGCAAAGATACCTTTCTGCAGTTTTTTTTCAGTTCAAGATTTACCATTAGTTTCCATCCTTATTAAGCTGTTCGATAGTCTGACACAAAGGTAGCCTTGCAGGACAGACACTGTTGCACAAGGCACACTGACCGCACAGGACAGATGTTGCAGCTATGTCCTTTGACAGCAGATAGCCTTCAGACACCATTTTATACAGAAGATCAGGAACCAGATGTTCAGGACAGATTGCACGGCAATGACCACATCTGATACATTGGGTACTTTTCTGCACGCACAGCTCTGACGTTGAAAGGAATTCAACAGACTTGATTTCCTTGGTGACAGGAATTTCCATATCCGCAATTCCGGTTCCGATAATTCTTCCATTGACGACAATCTTTGCAGGACTTGTATTGAATCCACCACATTGCTGGGCAAGATCCTTTATTGAAGTTCCGATCCTGACCTTGAACATTCCGGCTGATTTGAGACAGGAACCGGTAACGTGGACAAATCGTTCAACAACAGGAATTCCAAGAACTATTCCTTCATGGATTGAAATGCATGTTTCAGGATCAAGGAACAGGCACTTGTGGTTTATGTTTGAAAAAATCTCGTACTCAGGGATCTTGGAATTTTTCCTGATGTGTCTCATGAGTTTATGGACAGTTCCGCAGGGATACTTTGAAGTGTCAGCATATGTAATGGAAACCTTCTCTCCCTCAAACAAAGATTCATCAATTGAAAAATCAGATTTTTTAGGAATCACAAAAGCAATGCCTTCAGCTTCAAAGGCACGGGCAGCAATTCTTGCACCGATGACAACCTGCTGATGCAATTTTGATGCAACCATTGTATCGGTAAACCGGCCAGGATCATCGTCAAACATCCTGACAACAACAAACCTGTTTTTCTCAAGAGTGCTGTTTTTGATTTCAGAAGCAAGAGAAACTGCCTTCCCGGAAAATGTATTTACGATTCCTTTGCTTCTGAATTCATCAAGCAATGTTGCAGAAGCAAAAATTTTCCAATCTATTTCTTTCTGAACTTTTCCAAGATATGAAAAAGCACCTTTGGTTCTGATTTTTGCCGCATAGGAAAGATTTCCATTGAGAAGAGTACATTTCTCTATCGATTCAACTGTTCCTGGCACGGAAGAATGTATGTCGGAACCTGTTGAAGAAAGAAAATTCCTTGAAGAGGCAATAACCTGGCCTTCCCTGACATAATCTCCTGGCTCAACACCTGGACTGTATTCATCACCGTCTGCCTGACAAAAAGGAATCACCGTATATTGAGGCAAAAAGGAACGAACAGATTTTTCAAACATTCTGTGTCCCGGTGATACAAAATTAGTTACTGTTTTCATCTATATTTCCTGCCTGACTTGATCACATAAATTATAAGAAGAAGAACCGGAACAAAAAGACAGGTAAGGATCAGAACAAGACCAAGACCATCAGTTTTTCCACGGGACTCTCCGCTGTTCCTGTAGACAACAGAAACGTCGCTTCCCTGTTTCTTCATCAGCTTTTCAACTGCTCCGTAATTCAGCATATCGATTTCCTTGTCAACGCCGTCACGGAATTCCTCATTGTATGTCATCAAGGTTGCTTCAGTTTCAACTATCCTGTCATCAACCACTTCATAGCGCGGTATGACAAGGGAATCATTTTCCTTCACTTCTCCATCTGTTTTCTCATTCATGCTTCTGTATGGAAAAGATTTTGCCATCCATGACCATCTGTAAAAATCATTTATTGTCGGCAGTGACTTTTCAGATCCGACATCAATGCTCTCTCCATGCACAGGAACAGGAATGGAGATGTCGGAACTTGAAGAAGATGAAATTCTCCAAGTAAGAAGATATATCACAAGAATACCTACCAATGGAACAAGACACATGAGTGTATGTTTTGCGGTTTTTGGATACATGAGCGGAAGCTGGGGCGCTGCAAAAATTTTGACTATCTTCATTGAAATCTTTGAGTCCCTGTATTTTTCCCAGGAATCATAGATCAGCAGCATGCAGACTGAAGATGCACAGCACAACAGAACAAGAACAGCTGACTGAATTGAAATGATCATAACCGAAACAACAGAGACAACAATCGGAATAAGGGCATAGAGATTTTTTCTAAGCACAACAAGAGCTTTTTTTCTTCCCCAGAGTCTGACAGAAAGATAGCATGAAAGCATATAGAGAACTGAAGCTGCAGCAACAGGATAAAAAACCTGGGAGAACGAAAGAACAAGAACGCTGGATGCTGACAAGATGAATACAATTCTGTTTTTTGAAAGCCATGTGAACACACAGAAAACCAAAAACACGATAAGAGGAACAAGCCATGGATACTGAGCCTTTCCATCGATTCCGCAGATGGTATTTGTATCCCTGGAAATTTCTTCAAGGGCCTTTACGCAATCAGAATCCTTTCCTTTCGGAACATAGTAGAGCGAATAGGTATCGGAATAGTCAAAAAAATATGCCATCCTTTCCCTGAGATATGCGGAACTTTCGTATGGCATGACTGGAGTAAAGGAAGAAACAAAAGGAACTTTCTGCTGTGCAAAGCTTATGGTTTCCTTTACATTGTGGTTTTCAAGCACTGAAAGCACATATTCCTCAGAAAGAGATTTGTCAGCATAAAGAACTGAATAGCTGTTCCATATTCTCGACACGGGAACGGCCCTGAATAAAACGCAGAGGACAAGTGAAACAATAATTACAGAAAAAGAAACAAGAACAGATTTATTGAATTTCATTTATTTCAACACGCAGAATGCATACCCGATCACAAAACCAAGAAGTATTCCCATGATTACTTCCGCCGGAGTATGCCCCTGCACTTCCTTGATCGCCTTGAATTCAATGATTCCCTTTTCCGAAAGAACTCGTCCAAGCTTGTTGAGCAACGCTGCCTGAAGACCATTGGCACGTCTAACACCGACAGCATCCCTTACAGTCACAAGAAAAAATCCAAGGGAAAGAATGAAAACGTCACTGTCAACCCCTGAATGAAAACCAATCGTCGTGCACAAAGTCGTTACCAAAGCGGCATGGCTTGAAGGCATGCTTCCTGTTCTCCAAAGCAAAAGTTCCAGAAGTTCCTTTAGGCTGTGCACCTTGCCTGAAAAAAGCTTTATGAGTGTCTTTAAAAACTGGGCAGACAGCCAGCTGAAAATACAGGCAAGCAATGCGGGCTGAGAGAAAAATGCAGAAAGCTGACTTTTAAAATCCATGGGCGCATTATACACTATTTGCGTACTTTTTTCTATATAAATCAGAACTAAATTGAATTTCAGCGGTTTTACCTTTATACTTGCCACTATGGATTTCAGGACTTTTACAGCCGGAACAGATGACAGCGGCCGCAGACTTGACAGAGTACTTTCCAGGATTTTTGAAGCCAACGGCATAAAAGGCGGTATTTTCCCTCTCATCAGAAAAGGACTTGTAAAAGTAAACGAAAAAAAAGCATCGGCCGACTTTAGGATCCAAAGCGGTGATGTTGTTTCAATAGCAGCGTTTCTTTTTACTTCTGACAATGAAAACAGTTCCGCATGCCGGAATAAAGCTCACCCGGATATCAATGGAATCACAATCTTCAGGAACCGCCACTTTCTGATTCTCAACAAACCTTCGGGAATCAATGTTCAGCCTTCAAAAGACAGCAGTCTCTGTCTCAGCCAGCTGGTGGAAGAAGATTACTCTAAAGCCAAAAACACCTCGTTATCATTCAGACCTGGTCCTCTCCACCGCATAGACAGATTTACCAGCGGAATCGTCGTCTTCTCACAAAGCCTTGAAGGAGCAAAATGGTTTTCCACAAACATGCAGAACCACAATCTTTCTAAAACCTATCTTGGAATTACAGAAGGAAACTATGAGCATGAAAAGGAAAGATATGAAGACTTTCTGACTGTTCCGGATGAAAACGGTTCCGGCTATTCTACGGTCAGGATTTCTGCTTCTGGCGGAAAAAAAGCAATTACAAGTGCAAGGCTGCTCAAAGAAATTGAAATTTCAGGTCACAAAGCAAATCTGGTGGAATTTTCCATTGAAACGGGCCGCAAGCACCAGATCCGGATCCAGTCTTCCCACCACGGCCATCCTCTTTTAGGCGACACTGCCTACGGCGGAACCAAGCTGAAGGGAAAGATGTTCTATCTTCATGCTTGGAAACTGAAATTCCCGCAAAACGACCTGGGACTGCCAGATGAAATAACAGCTCCCTGCGATTTTTGCGGTGAACTTTTGCAATAATTATAAAACTGTAATATAATTAAAGCCATGAATATTTTTTCTCGCCTTACAAATCACGGTCTTACGGTTTTTGCTCTTGTCGGTGAAAGCGGAACTGGAAAAAGTTTCCGAGCCAAACTTCTTGCGCAGAAACATGGCATTGATGCCATCATTGATGACGGACTCCTCATTCAGAACGACAAAATTCTTGCAGGCCGTACTGCCAAGCACGAGAAAACCTACATGGGTGCCGTACGCATTGCCCTTTTTGACGACAAGCAGCACAGGGACCAGGTTGCCAAGGCTCTCCAGACCAACAAAATCAAGAAACTCCTCATAATCGGAACAAGCGAAAAAATGGCGCAGAAGATAACTTCGAGGCTGCAGATTCCGCTTCCGTCAAAAATCATCAAGATTGAGGACATTGCAAACCGCGAGGAAATAGAAAAAGCCATCAGAAGCCGCCAGATTGAAGGAAAGCACGTCATCCCAGTTCCGGCGATTGAAGTCAAGAAAAGCTATTCACAAATTTTCCATGATTCCATAAAGGATCTTGCCGTAAAAAGTTCATTCAAGTTCCTGAAAAAAAAACAATCTGTTCTTGAAAAATCCATAGTAACACCTGAATTCAGCAAGAAAGGACGCATTGAGATTTCGGAAGCGGCATTGAGCCAGATGGCCATGCACTGCGTCAGCGAATTTTCACCGGAAATCCGCATAAAGAAACTCTCAATAAAGACAGACTCCAGGGGCTACAGACTCATAGTCACCATCGATGTTCCATTTGGCCGCCAGCTGACAGGAGAAATCCACAGCCTCCAGCAGTACGTCATAGAGAACATTGAAAAATATACGGGAATTCTCATTGAAGAAGTAAGCATCATTATAGACAAAATCACCGTAAATAAATAAAATACGCCCATTGTGTTAATTCGATATGGAACGGATGCAAAGGGGCGTCCAGTAAAGAAAGCTGTCATTTATACAAAAGAAGAACATAAAATTCCCCTTGACTCGATTGACAAAGATGCAATTTACATAATAAACATGCTTAAGGACAATGGATTCGATTCATACATTGTCGGTGGAGCCGTACGTGATCTTATCGGACATAGAAAGCCGAAGGATTTTGACATTGTCACAGACGCGACTCCAAGCAGAATCAAGAAAATTTTCAGAAACTCAAGGATAATCGGAAAAAGGTTCCGTCTTGTCCATATTTTCTTTGGCGACAAAATTTTTGAAGTAAGCACTTTCAGATCAATCTGTGACGGTTCCGTCGGTAATGCCTTTGGAAGCATGGATGAAGATGTAATGCGAAGGGATTTTTCACTCAATGCCCTTTATTACGATCCGCTAAAGCAGCAGGTCATCGATTATGTAAATGGAATTGAGGACATAAAGAAAGGCGTCATCAAACCCGTCATTCCACTTGATAGAATTTTCATTGAGGATCCGGTAAGAATGCTGCGTGCCGTAAAATACAGTGCAACAACCGGCTGCAAGCTTCCAAGAAAGCTCAAGAAAAAAATCCGCGAGAGTTCCGACCTTCTTTCACCTGTGTCGCCTTCCCGTCTTACAGAGGAACTTTTGAAGATCATCAACAGCGGACACTCCTACGACATAGTTTCAGCTGCCCTGGATACCGATCTTTACGTTTACCTCCAGCCTGCCGCAACGGAACTTATTCTTGAAAACAAGAAGTTCACCAGCAGATATATGGAAAGCCTCAGAAAGCTTGATGAACTTGTTGCCGCTAAACCGGAAAGCAAGCTTGGGGAGAGACTTTTCTACATTTTGCGTGATTTTGTTGAACAGCTTACTGACTGGGAAAAGGAAAAGAATCTTGTTCCGCCTGCTGAACTGTACAAGCGCACCTGGGCAATCTGCCGCAATTTCGTTCTTCCGATGAATCCACAGAGAACTGAACTTGACTATGCGGTCAGAAAAGTTCTCGTGGATCTTGGAATTCAGATTAAGAAAAAACAGAAGAAAACTTCAAAGGCAAAAGCCTAGTCCTTCATGAACTTGACCAGCTCTTCAATCACTTCATAACGGCATCTATCATTGAGCAGCTCGTGGCGCATGCCGTCGTATATTTTTAAAGTAACATCCTTAACTCCGTTCTTTCTATATGCATCGGCAAGTTTTTTTACAGTCTTTCCATAAGAACCAACCGGATCGTCCTTTCCGCAGCAGATGAAAACCGGAAGATCTGAGGGAACCTTTCTTAGACCGGCCTTGCTATGAATATTCAAGAAACCGCACAGAAGATCGTACATGAATCCGCATGAGCAGCCGAAGCCACACATTTTATCCATCATGTAAAGGTCCACCGAAGAAGGATCGGAAGAAATCCAGTCGAATTCCGTCCTTGGATTTTTATATCTGGCATTGTATGAACCAAAAGACAGTTCATTTATCAGAGGGCTGACATATTTAGACCCTTTAAAAGCCCTTACGAGAGCTGCAACCAGAAGGCCACCACGGACCAATGCATTTCTAGGACCAGCAGTTCCCATGAGGATCGCCTTGTCTATTTCCTGTCCATGGTTTTCGATGACATATTGTGCGACAAATGAACCAAAGCTATGGGAAGCAAGGATGATTTTTTTTCCTGGATATTTTTTCTTTGCATAGAGTATCTCTTCGTAAATGTCTTCCGCACATCTGAAAAATCCCCCCTTGTCACATATCCAGCCAAGCGGAACTCCATTCAATGCAGCGGTTTTTCCATGTCCACGATGATCTTCCACAATAAGCACACCATTATTCTCGCAGACATAGGATGCAAATTCCTCATATCTAAGACCATGCTCTGCCATTCCGTGGCTGAACACAACCACAAATTCAACAACATCATCACAGGACCACTGGTGGATGAAGTTTTTATTTCCATCGGACATCTCAAGTTCAAAATTTTCGTATTTCATGATTCGATTATACATCATTAAATGAGATTTTGGGAGTTCAATCTGGAGTGTATGGCAATTATCCCCTTCAATCTGTATAATTCCCGTATGTCAGAAATCATAACAGCAGAAAAGATGGTTGCCGGCGGAGACTGCATCGGTACACTCAACGGGAAAAAAGTTTTCATTCCATTTGCCATTCCAGGAGAAAAGCTGGAAGTTGAGATCACAAATGAACAGCGTGACTACTGCAACTGTTCCATTGTAAAAGTACTTGAAAGTTCACCTCACAGAGTAATGCCTTTCTGCCCTCTTTTTGAAAAATGCGGCGGATGCAACATGCAGCATATTGATGCCGGATATCAGAGGGAGCTTAGGAAAAACATTCTTCTGGATGCTTTTGTCCATGAAGATGTCGATGTTCCGGAAATAGAAATAATCCATGGAGATGACAAGGGATACAGATCAAGATTCCAGTTTCACAACGGGGGTCTCATGGGAAAAAGAAGCAACGATATCATTTCCCTGACAAACTGTCCCTGTGCAACTTCCGAAATAAATCACTACCTGGAGGAAGTTCCTTTTGAACAGCGCCCAGAAGGAAGAATCCATGTTTTTGGTTCAGATAAAATCTCAAACATTCCTGATGAATTCGACAAGCTTGTCATCGCGGAAAACACGGAAAGCGAAAGGCACGAAAAAAAATTCACCAGACACCAGCAGAAGACCACAGCAAGCGGACGGAAACTAAAAAAACAGAAACAGATCAAGGCACGCTATGAAGGGACTACAATCAGCGCCGCAACGGCATGCCAGGTTGAACTTCTTGGAAAAAAGCTGAACTTTGACGTTCAGGGTTTCTTCCAGTCCAATCTTGAGGTGCTTGAAAAGTCAATTCCCCTTGTGACAGGCGGAATCGAAGGGAAAAATGTCCTTGACATGTATAGCGGTTGTGGAACTTTCAGCGTATTCCTTGCAGATCATTTTGAAAAAGTCACCATGGTCGAACACAACAAGAGCGCCATTGTTTTTGCTGAACAGAACATGGCTGGAAAAAGACATGAAAGCTTTGGACTTTCCGGCGAAGTATGGACAAAATACCATGCGGAAAACACAATCAAGGCAGGCGGAACTTTTGATGCCGTCGTAATTGATCCTCCGCGAAGCGGAATGGAAAAAGAAGTCTGCCAGTGGCTGCAGAAATCAGGAATACCCCATATCAGAAGCGTTTCCTGCGACATTGCAACCCATGCCCGTGATGCAAAATTTCTGACAAGAGCCGGCTACAGACTTGAAAAACTTTATCTTCTTGATTTCTATCCCCAGACAGGACATATAGAAAGTCTTGCAATCTTTGAAAAATGAAAAGGCTATTTCTTGCGGCATTGATAATGATCTCCTCGATTCCATGCATGGCACAGCAGACCTTTGTGAACAAGGAAATCGACTTGTCCCAGACCCTTGCCTCAAACATCGCTGTTATTGGCGGAAGCCTTGCATGCCAGCCTGTAAGAACAAGCTATGGATATGTGGCCGCCGGAGACGGAAAACAGATATACGGATTCACACAGGAAGGAAGGTTGCTCTGGCAGCGTACAGCAAAATTCAGACTGAAGAAATTCATATCGGTGTTATCGGAAGACCTTATCTGCGTTGTATCAACAGATTCCCAGATTGCCCTACTCAATTCAAGCGGTCTTTTTCTCTGGACTTCAAAATCAGATTTTACAGTCATGGACGAACCCTTCCAGGGAGCTGACGGAAGAATATTTGTCCGGGGAAAAAATTATCTTTCCTGTTACGGCATGAAAGGAACCCGACGTTGGGAAACCAAAACCGAAGAACAGAACTCAAAGCTGAAACCTTCATTGCTGAACGATGGTTCCGTCGTCGTGTTTCTTTCTCGGATGCAGGACGGCAAGACAGTCGGAACAAGAATCAGTCCTTTTGGTGAATTTATCGAAGAGATCGTTTTTGCAGGCCAGGTTTTGTCGGCACATTCCACCGCATACGGCACAGCATTGACTTTCTCAGATGGCAGCGCAGGTCTTCTAGCCATTGAAAATAATGCAGCCATCTCAAAATGGACAATTCCATCTGTATCCGGAATTCTATCACTGCCATTGAATGTCATCTGCGACAGAAAAAACGATCTTCTGTATTTTGTCCACGGACCATCTTCCAGGATCGCCTGCGTGGAGACAAAAACAGGAAACGTGATCTCAAGTTTCGATACCCAGATTGGAACTTCAGACATAAAGTACATGACATTGACTTCCCAGGGTGTCGTACTTTGTTCACAGAGTAAAGGCCATTGCTATAAAAAAGATGGAGATCTGGCCTGGAAAGTCAAATTTGATCCCCAGAAGAAAACAAAATACATGTTTGTTTCCGACTCAGGCTATATTGTTCTTTGCAACAGCAACTGGACCATGGAACTTTACCAGACAAGGCTCAATCTTGAAAAAACACGATCTTCTTTTTATGAAATGAAAGCAGCCCGCCTCAAACTTGATGAATCAAGAGGCATGTATCCCTCTTCCTATGAGTATGGAAGACTCATAGAGGACAAAGAACTTGAACAGATTTCGGAAAGTTTTTCAAAAGGAGATTTTTCAGAAAAGGAAAAAGACAGCCTTTCTCTTCTCCACCTTGAAATCACGGAAATGACATCCCAATGGAACAGAAACCGATCTCAAGGACAAAGAGACAGCCTGTACTTCAGGAACAATATTCCATATTCCTCATCGCTGATAGAAACCGCCTGCAGAACAGAAGTTTACTTTTGCAGAAATGAACTCATCTCATTGATGAAGAACACCAGCGACCCTTCATTCCTTCTTCATCTTGTCAAATGTGCGGGAATTGCAGCATGGGATCCGGGTGAAGAAATGCTTTCCGCAATCGAATATCTGATGAACACAAAAAGGGTTTCACCCAAGGACATACTTCTGCTGAATGAAATAGCTGACACTACATGGGAAATATGCCGTTTCATGGGTAGACCTGCTTATTTTCAGAAAGGCCGTCAGATTCTGGGCTACATGCTTTATCCACAGTTTCCAAAAGAAATAAGGGACAAAGCCGTTGAAATCATGAGAAAAATTGCCGATTCCAAACTGTAATTAAAAGTACAATATTGTTAATTTTATCATGACAACCAGTCAATTTAGTGGTAAAATATCTGATGAAATTCGTGGAGGATTTTATGAAGAAATTTTGCGCAGCATCATTTGTATTGTCGGCATTCATTGCTTTCAATGCATTTGCCATCGATGTAAACGAAAGGGAACTTAAGAGTACCGGAGATGAAGGTACAATCGTGTTTGAGAACTATTCAGGTCCTCATGCAGTAATCGAAACAGTTGAAGCCATCAGGGCTATCGGTTCAGGTCTTGGAAACAGACTTAAAGCATCTGGTCTGGACAAAGATACTGTGATCGGAGCAAATGAAAAATATACGGTCATCCATGCAGTTGATTCCTCAACAGGAAAACTTGATGCAGATATTCTTGTAATCAACGCAAATGCAACAGTAGACCATATCCGCAACCTTAGAAGAATCATTGCGGCTTATCTTGCATCTGCTTACGGTTACAACGAAAAAGACGCAAACACAGTCGCTACATTCGTAACGGTCTACAATGCCGTTTACAGACAGAACCTTGATTCCTTCAAAGGTAAATACAAGGAAATCGTTACAAAAAATCTCAGCACCTCAAAATGCGGTCTTTCAGTAAAATGGAGTGACTGGCCAGGCAATTCGCAGATTGTGATTCCGCTGGGAGAATTTGCGGACGGTGGACTTTCGTCAGTTGAAACTTCTGTAATCAGTGACAAGAATGTTGTCAAATCGATGAAGGAAGAAGACGACAAGGGAATTGATGAGCGCAAGAATATGGTGGACATCAAGGAACGTGAGGCGGACGCTGCTTCAGAAAAGGCACAGGATGCAGCAAAGACTGCAAGTCAGGAAAAGAAGAATCTTGACGAGCAGAAGAAAGTTCAGAAAAACGCAGAAAAGGATGCTGCAGAAAAGAAACAGGCAGCTGACAAGGCAAAAGAAGAATCTGAAAAGAAAAAACAGGAAGCAGACAAGGCAAAGGCTGAATCAAAGGCAGATCCAAAAAACGCACAGAAGAAAAAGGATGCTGATGAAAAGCAGAAGCAGGCAGCACAGGCTGAGTCTGATGCAAAAGCAAAAGAAGAAGCCGCTGAAAAAGCCGCTGAAAGAGCCGCTGAAGAAAAGGAAAGAACTGAAGAACAGCAGGCTGTAACAGACCGTGCAGACGAAATTGCCGAAGAACAGCAGAGAAAAGCTGACAAGAAGCAGGATGAAGCACAGAATGAGCGCATGGAAATTGCACAGGACCAGCAGGAAATTCTCAACAAGGAATTGCAGAACCTTAAGGACGGAACAGTAACAGGTCTTTCAATCTGCGATGAATCTCAGATGCTCAGTAATCTTGTTAAAATCAATGCAAAAACAGGTGATGTTGTACGTGAGTCTCCTGTAAAAGTTATTCGCGGAAGAACAGTTCTTGAAGTAAAGGATCCTGTCATCAACATGGCTACACAGGCAATCATGCCATCAAAATCTTCTGATGCTTCCCTCTTCTACATGGCAGTATGTGGAGAAAACTCGGGAAATGGTGCTGTAAAACTCTGTCTCATTGATGCCTTCACAATGGAAATACAGAAAGAAAGCGAAGAATCACTTTCAAAGGATTCGGTTCTCGTTACTAACGGAAGCAACTACTACGTAGTCATCAATGAAAACGGCAGATATTATGTCGCATCTTATGACAAGCAGATCGACATCAAGACAAAGAGCAATGTTGCTGTAAAGGAATCTACTGCAATAACAGTGACTTCAAGCGGTCTTATCGTTACTACTGAAAATGGAACTCCTGCAATACTTTCACTTGCAGACCTTTCACTGATCGGTGGTCCTGACACTACAAACGCAAAATAACAGGATCTGATGAAACTAAGAGGGGCTGTCCAATAAGTATTCATGCCAGGGTCATTGAGCAATGTCGAAATGCCCGATACCACTATATGTGGTGGTTTCGACTAAGCTCAACCACCCTGAGATTACTTTTGGGACAGCCCCCTTCTTTTTTAAGCAACTGAAATAAAAATCGTTTTTAGCAGATCTTATATTTCCTTGTACAGTTTTTCATACTCAACGGCAACTTTATCCCATGAAAATTTTTCGTGGATATATACGGAAGCGTCACGAATAATTGTAGAAATAGATTTTCTTCCATTGGATCCTACAATTTCAATTAGTTTTGACAAAACCTTTCCCAGACTTTCAGAAGTATTTGGTGAATAAAGGAAACCGGTTTTCCCGTCAAGTATTTTCTTTAATCCGCCAGTTGCATGAGCAACTGGTATGGTTCCGTATGTCTGAGCAATAAAATCTTCAAGACCACAAGGCTCAAAATAACTTGGATGAAGTGAAAAATCAGCAGAGGCTACAGAAAGCCGTGCAATGACCCGGTCATAACCTTTCAGATAAACAACTTTGCCACTATATTTTTCTGCAAGAGCGGCCAACCTCTTTTCAAGTTCCGGGAAGCCCTGACCTGCGATGATGAACTTCACATTCATTTTCTTTTCAAGCAGACTTTCAACGGCACCGCACATTACCTCAATACCCTTTTGATGAACGACCCGCCCATGATAGGCGATAAAAACCGAATCATCATCTTCCTCAATGAATCCGAATTTTTTATGGTCCATCGGAAGCGAAGAAGCATTTCTGGATGCAAATTTTTCAATGAAATATCTGCGGCATGAATACTTTCCTTCAAGATCAAGATTCATCGGGTCAAAGGCATAAGGAAGCAGAGAAACCTTTGTGTCACAAGGATCATAACGTGAAAAATCAATACCGTTGGTAATACCTTTTATGTCGACACCGTATTCAACGTATTTATCACTGAGACCTGCTGTATCTGTTTTTCCTAGAAGTATTTCCTGTGCATATTCAGGAGAAACCGTAGTGATGACTGAAAATTTTGATGCTATGATGAAAGGTTCAACACAATTGCCGCACAATCCCAAAGAAAGGAAGTCTTTTTCGAGACCAGTATAGGCAACGGCTTCATCAATAGTTGAAAAATTGTGATGATAACCTGGACCTGCATTATGGATTGTGACTGCGTATTTTGTATCTGAAAGCTTTCTGTTGATTTCAGAATCCTTTCTGCAATAATATGCACCAAAAGCCGGAACCATTGCAGTTGCCGCATCCTGACAGTGGATCACATAAGGAATTTCAGAACTGTCCATCAAAGTAGAATAGAAAACAACAGCTTTCTGGAAAATCACATTCATGAAATTCACATCAATATGACCTTCACCCTTTTTATGTGCAGGATTTTCTTCTTCATCTTCCTGCGTATAGGTATAGACTGATTTTTTTTCAAGAAACGATGGATGCTGAACAAAAACAATATCAACTCCATTCATAGATCCTTTCATGAAAAATACATCTTCCTTTTTTCCAAGAACATCGATAAGGACAGATTTTTTTTCAGAAGTTGCATCACATGATACATCCTTCAGCTCAGTACACGCATACTGTGGTATGAATAAAGTGACCTTATGACCAAGCCTTGCAAGACTTTCACACAAAGAGCAGCTTACATTTTTAACACCACCAGCTTCCGCAATACCTGCGTATTCCCTTGATACAAGCCAGATGTTCATCGTTATTATTTTCCGGCAAAATCTGGTCTCAAGACTTCAGCACCATTCATATAAACCATGTGAAGTTCAGAGTTTTCCTCAAGATATAAGGTAACCATGACACGTATGCAATTTTTCAGCATGCCAACAATCTCAAGTTCAGGTGTGGAAAACAAAGCAACCTTTGAAGTATCGATTCCAGTGTCACTATGTCTAAGGGCATAGCACGGATTCATGACGTCAAGTTCCTTTGTCATAGTAAACTGAATGGAAACAAGATCCTCAGCCTTCACATCATTAAGTGAAAAAAGAGTGCGGCACATATCACCAACATTCCTGAGGATGTCATCCTTTGTATTCTGTGAGCAGACAGCTCCCCTCAACGCATACAGTCTTTTCATTTTTTTACCTTACCTGATTGAATTTACCGCATTCAAAACTGAAGCAGCATCACTGTTTTTAAATATATCCTGAAGATTAGGATATTTTTTCATCACCTCACCAATTTTTTCAAACTGAGATGCAAGTTTGTCCTGTTCAAGAATGTTTTCAGCCTGCCGTGAAGCCTTATCTTCCATCTTTGACTTCAAGGTTGAAAGATATTCTTCATAGGCTTTCTTGGCGCTGTAGTAAACATCAATGTCAGGGAGCACGCTGTCGGTGATCTCTACGGAAGAAAAAGCTATTCCTTTGAATTCATTTTTATTAGACATAAGCACCTTAAGAATTTCTTCCTCTGAAAGGGCCGTAGGCTTTATGAGATATTCATTATGGTTTTCAAAAAGAGATCTGGAAACAAAAGTTGCAGCAAGCTTTGCCCTGTTTTCATAATACTCAAGAAGATCATCATTGGTTCTGATTTTATTGTTTTTATATAGATCAAGGATTTCTTCAGGAGAAATGCTCATGGTAAAATTCAATTTGATGTTGTAGGAAAAACTGGCTTTATCAGATGAGAAATCCTTATAGAATTTTGATGAAGGAAGTTCCCCTGAAACAACCTGTGTGGATTTAAAAGGTGCAAGGTCAAAAGTTTCAAGAGTCACGTTAGTCGGCAGAAGACGTTCCCATCTCCATGTCATGGCCCCTGACATGACAGGTTTTTCATATATTCCGCTTGTCTTGGAAGACATAACAGCACAAAAACCGGGTTTTACAAGAAAGGTTATCCAGCCAATGTAAAATACAACAGCTGCAAAGATTGCAAGAATAACAATATTCGCAAAAAATTTTTTGATCTTCATATTCCCTACCGTTCCTGAAAAAACAAAAGTTTCTTAAGGCTCCCTATAAAAAATAACCTAATTATTATACAATAATACCGAAATTATATAAAGACTATGTTTTCAAAGAAATCCAAAGGAACAATCGACAAATCATTTCTCTTTAAGCTTACCGGACGTACATCGCTGTTTTTTGCCCTGCTCCTTCTGGTGCTTGTGTTTTTTTACCTGAGTGGAAACTATCAGAATTTTCTGGATTCTACCCAGGCATTCACTCTTTTCATGTGTTCAGCTGACTGTATTGTCCTTTTTCTGTTTTCTCTGGCCGGAATCATCGAAAGCATCGGTCTCTTCTTTGTATCAAGAAAAAAAAGATATTGGATTTTCTTTGGAGTCTTTCTTATAAGCGGAATCATTTCAGCCGCAGTATTCATGGCACTGAGAACTGTTTCAATCCTGTCACTTGGAATATGATACTTGCGCAGTATAAGGAACATAGACAAGAAAACTGCCTTTTTCCGCATAAAGATTGACTTTCTTTTTCTGATCAAAATATTCCTTTGAAATCCTGTTTGAAAGGCTTGCCATTCCTTTGGGGAACAGTTCACTCCATTCCAGACCTTCGCATTTCATGCATGTATTTTCATATTCACTTGTAATCCTTGAAACTGAAATGCGGTCATCAATGCAGACATTTTTTATATGGACGGAACTCCCCTGTGACACAAAATATATGACCTGCTGGCCGCAAAGCCACACATCGCAATGATATTCCCTTGAAAACGAATCAAGTAAAGCAACAAAATGATCAGGTCTTCCGCCATTGCCACCAACAAGAACAATTCTATCACCGTCACCTGCAATTTCCCTTGCCTTCATCAATGCAAGTTCAGAATCGGTCCAATCCTTGTCGTGGGAATAAATTTTTTTTTCGCAGTCTGAATACTTTACATCAACAAGATACCTGTTCTCGATGCTGTCAAAATCACCAGTCAAAAAATCCGGTTTTCGATTTACAAGACCTGCATCAAAATATCTTTCAAAGGAATCAAGTCCAGAGTCTGCGGCAATGATATAGTCAGCTGAATTCATCTTAAAGAAAAGTCTTGCATCATCAACTGAGGGAGACTCACCTCCTGTAAAAATCACAATGTTCATAATGGAATTTTCCTCACTTTTATGGTAAAACTATAACATGTTTTTCAATAATAGTGTAAAGATTCCGTCTGACCTGAAAAAAGTCAGTGAAATATTTCACCGCAACGGACATTCAGTTTATCTTGTCGGTGGTGCCGTACGCGACATGCTGATGAGAAAAGAAGTCCATGACTACGATCTTGCGACAGATGCTACCCCAGAACAGGTAATGAAGATCTTCAAAAAAGTCATCCCGACTGGAATCCAGCACGGAACCGTTACAATCCTAATTTATGGAATGCAGCTTGAAACCACCACATTCAGGACTGAAGCGGATTATTCTGACGGAAGACATCCTGACAAAGTTGAATATGCCCGGACCATAGAAGAAGATCTTTCACGACGCGACTTCACCATGAATGCCATCGCGGCAGATTTAAGGACCGGTAAAATAAAAGATCCATTCCACGGTAGAAGAGATATCAGAAAAAAAATCATCCGGACAGTTGGAAACAGCACCGAACGTTTTACAGAAGATGGACTTAGACCGGTACGCGCCATAAGATTTGCAGGCCAGCTTGGATTCAAGATTGATGACGAGACATTCAAAGCATTTGCAGATGAAGATGTAATCAGAAAAACAAAATCCATCTCAATAGAAAGATTCCATGATGAATTCTGCAAGATAATGAAAAGTCCAAAACCAAGCATCAGCTTAAAGCTTCTTGAAGATACCGGGCTTCTGAATATTTTCATTCCGGAATTCACCCCATGCAGAAACTGCCTTCAGAAAGATGAACGTGGATTTCATGAATTCGATGTTGCCGACCACAATTTTTATGCTTGTGACGGAGCACCAAAAGACAATCTGATTGTCCGCCTGGCAGCCTTTTACCATGACATAGGAAAGCCGGAAGCAAAAACAGTAGAGATTGTAAACGGCAATGAGCACATTCACTTCCACGGCCATGATTCAATTTCTGAAAAAAAGTGCATTGAATCCATGACAAACCTTAAATTTTCAAACAACGAAATAAAACAGGTCAGTCATCTGGTCAAAAACCACATGTTCTTTTATGAACCCAATTGGACTGACAGTGCTGTAAGAAGATTCATCATTCGTGTAGGAATGGAAAACCTTGACAATCTGATTCTTCTGAGACTTGCAGATATCCACGGAATGCACAATGTTCCGGCTTTACCAGGAAGTCCAAGCTGGAACAATCTCGTTGAGCTGAAAGAAAGAATTGCGGATCTTGCAAAGCAGAATTCCGCCTTGAGTCTCAAGGATCTTAAAGTGAACGGAAACGACCTTATGAATGCTGGAATTCCCAAAGGTTCCGCCATCGGAAAAATTCTCAACGAACTTTTTGAAACTGTCACAGACAGTCCGGAAATGAATGATAAGGATAAACTTCTAAAACTTGCAATTAACATCTATGAGGGAAAAATAAAGTCATGAAAAAAATTATACTTACAGCATCATCAATTTTAATTTCTTTTAACATATATGGTCAGGAAGCTTTAAAATCAACAGAAGAAGAATACTATGACTATCTTTCCGTAGAAGGTCTTGCAGAAAAACCTGCGCTAAACTACCGCACCCTTTCTGATTCAGAATGGAAGATCAATGAAAAAAACCATCTTTGGAGCGGAAACAACATCGGAAGTAAATTCACCATCCATGAAGCTGCTGAAGAAACAAAAAACAAATTCCTGAGGGGAATTGACAGAAGCATTAAGCTTAAAATTTATGGACCTGAATGGTTTAATTCCTATAA
>JAEDDW010000088.1 GCA_016293645.1 Treponema sp.
CAATCGTAATGTTCACATCAAGCTTCCTTGCAATGACAATCATTCCTGGTATACTTAACCTTTCAGATCCTAAGTTCATCAAACCAAAAGAAACAGATGAATGATAAAAGATGAGCTTGCCGGACTTGTTCCGGCAAGCCTTTTACGGCCCGCGGGCCGTAAAAGAAAAGGGGATTTCCTGAAATTCACTTTCAGGAAATCCCCTTTTTTCTACGCAAGCGTCGGGTTATGAACCCCATCTGCACGAATCAATCAAAAAACAAAATCCATCACTTCCATCACATGGCTTACAGGAACAAATTTAATACCCTTCTTTACATGATCCGGAATGTCCGCAAGATCACGCTCATTGGCTTTTGGAATGATTATGGTCTTTATCTTGTTGCGTTTTGCAGCGACAGTCTTCTCACGAAGTCCTCCTATAGGCAGAACCTGACCTGTAAGGCTAAGTTCTCCTGTCATGGCAAGATTTGGCTTGATTTTTTTGCCTGTCAAAAGAGACATGAAAGTCGTGGCCATCGTTATTCCGGCTGAAGGACCATCCTTTGGAGTTGCACCTTCAGGAATGTGGAGATGGATTGTATTTTCCTCAAACCACTTGCTGTCCTTGATACCATTGTTTATTACGTGCTGCTTTACCCAGTTCATGGCAATCTGGGCGCTTTCCTTCATGACATCCCCCATCTGACCGGTAAGCTGGAGCCCACCTTTGTCAGTCCTGAAGGCGATGCTTTCAAGCAGAAGGGTATCTCCACCCATGCTGGTCCAGGCCAGACCGATTGCAGTACCCGGCATGCTGGCGGTCTTTATCTGGCTTTCATCAAAAACAGCCTTACCAAGATATTTTCGGACTTCAGCAACATCAACGGAAAAGGATTTTCTGTCGACGGCACTTGAAATGTCTTCTGCACCGCCCTTTCCTTTCTTTTCAAGAGCCTCAACCTGTTCAGTGACGATCTTGCGGTTGATCTTGTCGATGCACTTTTCGTAGTTTCTCATTCCGGCTTCACGGGCGTATTCTGTAGCAATGAGAGCAAGAGCCTGTTTCGTATACTTCACCTGATTTTTCTTGAGGCCGTTCTTCTCAAGATTCTTTGGAACGATGTATTTCTTTGCGATCTCAATTTTTTCCTGATCGATATATCCGCTGAGCTCAATGATTTCAGCGCGGTCAAGGAGAGGCTGAGGAATTGTATCCAGCGTATTTGCCGTGAGGATGAAGAAAACATTGCTCAAATCAAAAGGAACGTCAAGATAAGTATCGCGGAAACTTGCATTCTGTTCAGGATCGAGAACTTCAAGCAAAGCGGCGCTAGGATCACCCTGGGCACTGGCATTCATCTTGTCGACTTCATCGATCATGAATACAGGAGACTTTGTTTTTGTAATCTTGAGTCCCTGAATTATCTGACCCGGCATGGAACCGATGTAAGTCCTTCTGTAACCCTTGATTTTTCCTTCGTCGTGTTCACCGCCGACACTGAAACGGTAGAATTTCTTGTTCATGGCACCGGCAATGGATTTACCTACGGAAGTCTTTCCGACTCCAGGAGGACCAACAAGAATCAATACGGACCCCTTTCCGTCGTGTTTGAGAAGACGGACAGAAAGATATTCAACAATGCGTTTCTTAACATCATCAAGACCATAGTGATCGGCATCCAGGATCTTACGTGCACCTTCGAGGCTGTATTCTTCAACAGGAACATCATTCCACGGCAGGGAAGTCAGTATCTCAAGGTAATTTCTGCTGAGATTGTATTCACTGTCATGAGGGTCAAGCATCTGGAATTTGGCAAGTTCACCATAGGCCGTCTCTTTTGCCTCCCCTTCAAGATTGAAAGAATCAAGCTTTTCCTTGAATTTCTGGTATTCGTTCTCTTTTGAACTTCCGGAAATACCAAGTTCTTCCTGAATGCTTTTCAGTTCTTCCCGGAGGAAATATTCCCTCTGGTTTTTCTCAACCTTTTCGTTAAGCTCCATCTGGATCTTTTTCTGAACGCGGAAGATTTCCTGTTCCTTCTTGATGTAAACAAGAACCTGCTCCATTCTCTGGCGTACGTTTGACATCTCAAGGATTTTCTGTTGTTCCGCCTTGTCGATGTTGAGGATTGAAACGATGAAGTCAGCAATTTTTCCTGGATGATCGATGTTCACCATGTTCAGCCTCATTTCCTCACTGAACATCGGATTGTTCTCACTGATTTCCTTCATTTCACTGACAAGAGCACGGGTAAGAGCCTTTACCTCAAATGTGTCATCTTCCGTATCCTGCATGTATTCAACGGCAGCGGCAATTGGATTCTGACGGTTGAGGATCTTGCGGATCTTGAATCTTTCAAGGGTCGACACAAAGACATTCATTCCACCGTCAGGAAGATTGATTTTCTTTATAATCCTTGCGACAGTACCAACATTATGAAGGTCTACGGAAGTCGGATTGTCCTTGTCTTCCTTGAGCATGACGATACCAACATATCCGTCACCATTCATGGAATCTTCAATAACCTTGCTGTCCTCTTCTGAATTGATCATGAGGGGAGTAAAAATGCCTGGAAATATAGGTCTTCCGCCGATTGGCAGGATATTTAGTTTTATAGGGAGCGGTTTTTCAACCGGGAGTCCACCCAGAATATCATCTTTAGTTGCTATTTTCATATTGATAAATATAATAAAAAAAAATCAAATTTACAAATATTTTGGCAGGAACTTTCAAACCTCAAAAGTCCGTCATGAAGCTGAACTCCCGCAATTTTCAACATGCCCCATGACATCATTTGAAGGCTGCGGGAGTATGAAACACATAGATCAGCGGGTACTTTCCTTTGGAAGTATCCTCATTATTTTTAAATTACCTTCAGCATGGAATTCTTCCTCATTCTTGAAGGCAAAGATATCCTCTTTTTCTGCGTCAACTCCGTTTACTGAACCTTTTCCATCGAGGATAAAATAAAGACTTGCCATTTCAGAAGTTTTTTCAACATGGGAACCATCAACGTCAATCAATTCAAGTTCAAAGAAAGGACAATCAAAGCTCCCTTCAAATGGACCTATGTCATAGATTTCACTTTCATCGATACATGCAATTCCTTTCTCTATATGGCATTCCCTTCCCCGCCCCCAGTCATAGAGACGGTAGGTTATGTCACTGGACTGCTGAACCTCAAGAAGGCGAAGGCCTCCACCGATGGCGTGAACTGTTCCGGCTGGAATGTAGATGAAATCCCCTGGCTTTACATCGGCATAGAAAAGCATATCTTCAATGGACTCATCTTCGATGGCCTCACGAAGTTCGTCAGGAGTATACTGGTCATTAAGGCCATAGACAAGCTGAGCACCTTTTTTTGCGGAAAGCACATACCAGCATTCAGTTTTGCCGCGGCTGTTCTCAAGACGGGAAGCAACATCATCGTTTGGGTGAACCTGGACGCTTAAAGTCTCATTAGCCTGGATGACCTTCACAAGGAGAGGATATTCCTCCCCAAGAAACTCATAGAACTCTTTCTGCATTCCATTTGGATGAGTGGATGCTATCCAATCCTCATAGCCCCAGATTTTTTCCGAGCGTATGGAATCAAGTTTAATCATTATTTCTCCCAGAGTTTTTCAGGATAGTAACCGCTTGCGATCTTGGCGGCAATTTCCTGCTTGACGATTTCACGATCCTCAGGATAAGTCATACCGAACCATTTTTCAGAAGATGTAAAGAATTTGATTGACCCTTCATTGTTTTTTGCAATGTCACTTGCGGCAACAGGGAGAAGAGCTTCTGTCTTTGGCTGTCCAAGTGAAGTTGCCTTGAAGTCATCCCAGTACTTGTGGAATCTTTCAAATGCCTTGAGGCTGAATCCAAAGAAATTCATGCTGACCCATTCTTTTCCTGTAAGCGGTTTGATTTCTCCATTGAGATCCGTTACGATTCCGTCGCCTTCATAATAGATCTTGGTATTTTCAACGATGGAATCCATGTATCCGTCCTTTACAGTACAGATACCACGGCTGACAGAACCGCTTTTGCTCATTGTATTTCCAAGAACATAGCCGACCATGGCATGTTCAGGAGAATCAGCTGGAATCGAAGCGAGGTGCTTTCCAAGGATTTGAAAGGCTTCGGCACCGTAATAGTCATCGCTGTTGATCACTGCGAAAGGTGTCTTGATTGCTTTTTCTGCGCAAAGGACTGCATGGAGAGTTCCCCATGGCTTTGTGCGTTCTGCGCCACGTGCAAGTTCTTCTGATGTAAGAAGGCTTTCCTTTGTCTGGAAAACATATTCAGCATCCATGTTTGCTGACACGCGGTCAAAAAGACGCTCGCGGAAATCCTTTTCAATATCAGGGCGGATGATGAACACTACTTTTCCGAATCCTGCCTTGCGTGCATCATATGCAGAGAAGTCAAGTAGGCACTCGCCGTTCTTTCCAACTGCGTCAATCTGTTTAACTCCGCCATAGCGGCTGCCCATTCCGGCTGCAAGAACTACCAATGTTGGTTTCATTTACATAACCCCTAAAATAATAAAAATGCTAAGAAGAAAAACCATTGAACAGGTCTTTCATAATTATAACAAAATCATTTGTTTTATGTAACAATTTTTTCAAAGAAAAAATACTCCGAAAACAGCGCACATAAGGACAATGAAAACCGGATGAACTTTCGTTCTGAAAAGAATTCCAAGGCTTATGAGATAACAGACCATGGCCGGCCAGTTCAGCAGAAGACCAATGGTGTCATAGGAATTTACCTGAGGCCAGATGTCAAGTTTCAGCAGGGCCAGGGTGAACACCTGAATAAGCGCAATGAGAACAAGACCGCTTGTGGCAGGACGAATGACAGAAAACACGGATTTCACAACCGGTTTTTCCTGAAATTTGGAAAAGAACTTTGCAATGATCACGATTACAAAAAGAGACGGAAGAACTTCTCCCATGGTGGCAACGATTCCGCCAAGAGGACCGTAAAGCTCAGTACCGATATAAGTTGCGATGTTGATTCCGATTGGGCCAGGAGTGCTTTCGCTGATGGCAAGCATGTTGTAGAATTTTTCCGCCGTAATGAGATGGTAATGCTCCACCAGTTCCTGCTGCATGAAAGTTGCGGCAACAAGCCCTCCACCCACGGCAAAAAGTCCGATATAGAAAAAAATGAAAAACAGATGAAGCAATGTCATTTCAAGACCTCCGGATTTTTATCCCTGTTTCTTCTGACAAAATACAGAATGATACCAAGAGCTGCGGTTCCAAGAATCACGATGATGGTGCGGACATGAAAAAAATACACGGAAACAAAAGCAGCTGCATAAAGACAGAACCCAGGAATGTTTTTCACAGTTTTTTTGAACAGATTGATCACAGAATAAGTCAAAAGGGCCGCAACCCCCACATTGATTCCTGCCATGGCTTTTCTCACCCAGGGAATGGAATCGAAGTTCGAAATGAACCTTGCGATAAGCACGATGATTATTATGGATGGACTGACCATGCCCAAAGTTGCGGCGACGGCCCCGGGAGTTCCGGCTATCTTATGCCCGACAAAAGTAGAAACGTTGACGGCGATGATTCCAGGAGTTGTCTGGGCAATGGCATAGTAATCAAGAAGTTCTTCACTGGAAGTCCAGCCTTTTTTTTCAATGAGTTCACGCTCAAGGATCGGAAGCATTGTAAGTCCTCCGCCAAAAGTGATTGATCCTATCTTGAAAAAAGTTACATAGAGTTCAATTAGAGATTTGATGAGATTCATGTCATAAAAAATATCATTAATTTATTGAAAATTCAATTTTTGTAGAGTAAAATCATATAAGGCTTTTAAGCGGAACTCTAAACGCTGCATTTTTTTTACTTTATTTTCGGGAGGCGTCTATGGCAATTGTATCTTTCATCAGGCAGAATGCGACCTGCGGAAATGAAATAGCAGAACGTACTGCTCACAAACTTGGCTACAAACTCATAACAGGAACCGATATTGAATCCAAGATTCTCAGATATGGATTTCCAAAAGAAAAACTCGTCCTGTTCAACGAGAAGCGTCCAAAATTCTGGAATTCCGTCACCCGTGAAAGGGAACTGTATTTCAACTACCTGAAACTTGCGGTCTTAAGCTATGCCGCAGACAACAACTGTGTCTTCGTGGGAAAGGGAGCCTTTAAAATTCTGCAGGGAGTGCAGAACATGGTTTCCTTCAATATAACCGCACCCTTGGAACAGCGCGTGGAAAAAACAGCCCGGGAACAGAACATTAACCACCACAAGGCTGGAATTTCAGTACTTAAAACTGACTCACGGCAAAGGGAATACTATAGGGATTACTTCAAATGCGACATAAAGGACACAACCCTTTTTGACCTTACCATTACAGCACCGGAAAACAGGGCTGAAATAATTTCCGATATGATCTCATCAATACTCACAAGATATCAGGATTCGGAAACGGAAAAAACAGGCATCGAAAAAGTGAATGAACTCCTTGCGATGCAGGCACTTACAAACCTGCTGGTCATCGAGTATGAGCTTCCGATCACAGGCCTTGATATAAAGGCCAACGGAAAGGAACTTGTTCTTTCTGGTATCGCGGAATCCTCCGCCCTTTCAGAACGGGCCGTGACACTTATAAAATGTGAAATGCCGGAATATACAGTCCGGTCGGAAATCCGTGCTGTACAGGACCTTCATTCAAAAAGAGGTTTATAGGCAACCATATTATTTTCATAAAAATTACAGATTTGCTATTGACACAATCGATGCATTTTTGTAGTATCTAAGCATCACATTCCCCGATTGTGTAATGGTAGCACTTCAGATTCTGGTTCTGATTGTGGGGGTTCGAATCCTCCTTGGGGAATCTTGAGAGCTGACCGTAAAAAGTCAGCTTTTTTTATGGCTCCTTCGAATATCGGTTTAGTTCGTGACCCTCTCAAGGTCGAAAGACGGGTTCGACTCCCGTAGGAGCTA
>JAEDDW010000089.1 GCA_016293645.1 Treponema sp.
TCTTAAAAGTTTCCGTCAAGGACCATCCCCCATGAGTCACTGCAAAATTCAAAAATAACGGTAAAAATGAATACTACAACTCGCATTCCAATCGTGCTGATGTCCGTAGAGGAAACAGCGCAGGCAGTAAGCATCAGCGTCAAGACAGTACGCAGTCTTATTCGTCAAGGCAGGCTAAGAGCCGTAAATTTCGGTACACGCATGACCAGGATCTATTTGCAAGACCTTCTTGAAATAGCCAAGGGACAAGGTTATCAGGTGGTTCTCCCTTCTTCCCTATCGTTAGAAGGAGCAACGTCCAAGAAAGCACAGAGGCTAAAAGATGCCGAGACTGGCTCAGTCAACAAGTTGGCAAAGTGTCGCAAGACTCCCAGGGCTGGTGAAAGAGCACCTGATGGAGTAACCCACGACACCCATTACACAATGGCAGAGGTGTTGAGCACCTTTGATATTAAGTATGGCAGATTCTATGAAGTCCGCAATCGCTACCAACTCCAATCAGTCCACGCATGGGGTACGACATGCTTCAAGAAAGAAGATGTAGAGAGGGTCATCGGGCTTTATAATGAAGAACAGGGAAAGAACATTTCCGATGACTGGTACACCTGCTTCGACATCATGAAGCTCTACGGATTGGGCAAGACACAGGTACGCAGATTTGCAGAAACTCATGGAGTGAGAATCCGAAAGTTCAAAGGCGGAAGAGCCAACTACTATCTGAAAGCAGACTGGGAGGCTGCACGCAAGAAGGCAGAGAAAAGCAGTACTACGACCAAGGCAAAACGGAAGTGAGACACAAGTCAAGAGATGGTTCAAACAAACTCATATACGACCCATGCCGTTGCAATTGCTATGCAGCACCCATCCATGTCGGTCGAAACAAACCCACAACGCAGAGTAACGGATATAAGACAAAAAACGCATCCAATACCTGCTTTTAGTCTGATTTTGAGCGTAAAATCATACTCAAAAGCAAATTCAGGTTAAATTCTGGCTGTATTTGAAGCCATCTTTGCTTTTCTCTTTTCACGGCAATCTAACTTTGCATCGGATTTGAGAGTTAAAGCGTTGCGACCATGGCTATTCGCATCCACAGATACATATCATAAACAATAATAAAACAGTAACAATATGACAAACATTTGTACAAAGGTCACCGTGCGGAGACGACCTATCAAGAACGGACAGACTTCCCTCTATTTGGATTTCTATCCTCCAGTCCGCAACCCGAAGACAGGCAAGCTCTCACGCAGGGAGTACCTTGGTCTTTACATCTACACCAACCCTGTTGAACGCTTTCAGCAGGAGTACAACAAAAGTATGATTCAGAAAGCGGAAATCATCAAGTGCCGCAGGACTGAGTCCATCATCAATGAGGAGTATGGCTTCCTCGACCGCAACAAGGGCAAGGAGAGCTTCTTGGAATATTTCAAGAACCTCATGATTGAGCGTGGCAGCAGCCAGAACTGGGCAACCGCCTACATGCACTTCCACAATTACACGCATGGCGAGTGCCGCTTCTGCGACCTTACCGTTCCGTACTGCCAGGGATTCCTCGACTACCTGTTGTCGGATGCCTGTATGCACAACGGCAAGCGCATGATGGGAACAACAGCCAACAACAACCTTACCAAGTTGAAGTGCATCCTTGCCATCGCATACGAGGACGGACTGCTCAAAGAGAATATCGCCAAGAAACTTGTGCGTGCCAAGGCTCATGGCAACAAGCGGCAGTTCCTCACCAAGGAAGAGTTGTTGCAGTTGTCTCAGACTCCTTGCAAGAGTGATGTCCTTCGCCGTGCAGGTCTCTTCTCCTGCCTCACTGGTCTTCGCCTCTCTGACTGCATCAGACTCCAGTGGGAGAACATCGTCAAGTTGGCTGATGGCGGCTGGGGAATGGACATTATCACAAAGAAGACTTCCACCGCTGCAATCCTGCCTATCAGCGAAGAGGCTCTGCAGCTCTGTGGTGAGCGAGGCACAGGACAGGTGTTCAAGAACCTCACGAACAGTACAGTGGCATTGTATCTCAAACCGTGGATAAAGGCTTCCGGCATCGAGAAACACATCACCTTCCACTGCTTCCGTCATACCTTTGCCACCTTGCAGTTGGCAGAGGGAACGGACATCTACACCGTGAGCAAGCTGCTTACCCATAGCAATCTTGCCACTACTCAGGTGTATGCCGATGTGGTGGACGAACTCAAACGTGATGCGGCAGAACGTATCTCGCTCAAAATACCAACAAAGGAAGAGAGTGACCAGACATAAGTGAAAAACATAATCAGGATAACAAATGGAAGAAAACAAATCATTATCGTTCGACCAACTGCCCAGTGCAGTTGGCGAACTTCTGACAAAGGTCAATACGATGATGACTCGTCTTGATGACATTGGTCAGAGAATAGGCAATGCTCCGAGCGAGAATGACCATGTTCTTATGGACATCAGAGAGGCAAGTGCCTTCGTCCGAAAGAAAGTCTCATCGCTTTATGCTTACACATCTGAAAGGCGCATTCCTTTCTACAAGAGAGGGAACACGCTCTACTTCTTCAAAGACCAGCTGATAAAATGGATTGAGGCAGGTGGCTCATGGGACAAGCCTTACGAATCGACCCAGGAGGAACAGGCAGACTTCGAGGCTCATCTGGCAATGTTGCAGAAAAGCAAGAAGAACAAGCCTGCCTCCATGAAGAGGGTCAAGGGCGAGAAAAATCCTGATGGGGAAGAATGGCATGACGGATAAGAGAATCATGTAATCTACTTTTTACGAAAGGGGAAAGAGAAACTATTCATTCTTTCTTTGCTGAGTAATCCGTTTCACTAATAATCAGTTTTTCAAGATGAGTAACCAAAGCATAAAATACGGAATCCTGCTGACCAAGGAGCAGCTCGATTTCTTGAAGGATGACAGGCAGGGCTTCCACCGCATGACCGCCTTCGACACTTTTGTATCAATGGCTTCCATCAAGCCGAGTGTTTATCAGAAGACAGGCTTCTCCGCTTCACTCTCCATCGGGCAGTTTGCCATCTCAACCGTTGAGTTGTCTGCCCTTTGGAAGTGTGACCGCA
Organism: Treponema sp.; assembly: GCA_016293645.1. Taxonomy (GTDB): domain Bacteria; phylum Spirochaetota; class Spirochaetia; order Treponematales; family Treponemataceae; genus Treponema_D. The sequence goes on from JAEDDW010000089.1 coordinate 3,073, forward strand.
AGACAGCGGCAAAGGTGGTGGAACTGTTCAATCAGGTGGGTATTCTCTCAACCGAGAGGAACAACCGCACCTCCATCCATACTATACTCTGCATCGCCTTCTGGTACGTTGACGGCATCAAGGAAGCCATCAAGAACCCTTTCTATAACCGTCAAGCCGTGACTTCCGCCACCCAAGAGAAATTGGTGTCCGATGTCCCATCCGAAACCGTTTACTCTTCGGGAGGCAATCTCTCCAATGGCACAGGGCAGCAGAAAGACAGCAGTGTCATTCCTGCCACTGCCGACATTCAGCAGCCCCATGTTCCTGCCTCTTATAATACTTCTTCCCCTTTCGTTAATTCTCATGTCATCGGGGACGGACTTTCAGATCCTTCTCCGATACCACAAGACTTCAAACAAAGGGAAAAGGAAGGTGATGACCATTTTGAGTATGAGGTTGGACAGCCGTCAGAAGATGACTGCAATCAAGGAGAAGGGGCATCACCCATTGAGTTGCTGCCGTCTCCTGTCTATGATGACGAGGGCAACCTCTTGCAGCCACCGCCCCATGAAGGACGATGCGAGGATCACACGGAGAGACATGGCGCGCATATCACCCCAAGTCACTCATGATGTCATCTCTACTTTTCCCTTATTTCGACTATTGACGTTCCCGACAGGCAAGCTATCCAGAAGCCGCTACCTCTATTAGCCGTAGTTTTTTTTCGGAGGTCTAAACAAGAAGTACCAGTGTCAGACGGTTTCGCTTCGCCCACCGCTTCCTACTGGCATTCTTGAATGTTCGCAGGCTCACATTGGCTGTCCTGTTATATCAGAGTATAAACTTTATAAACCCCATTTACAATGGCAAAAGTCAAGAATAACACCACGGAGAAGACCTCAAAGAAGAGACCTCCGAAGACCAGACACATTGACGTTCGTTTCACAGAAGAAGAATACAATGAGGTAGTGCATAATGCCCGATTGTCAGGCAGGAGCAAGAGCACCTATCTCCATGACTTAGGCATCGGACACAAGCCATCCCTACCCATGACCGCAGAGCAGGAGGAAGCCTTGAAGGGCTTAATCGGGGCAAGGTCTGAACTGGTTTATGTGCGCAATGCGCTTCATGCCCTGCCACAGACCGAGAGACTAAAACTCTTCAAGAGAGCCGACTTCATGGAACGTTGGCTTCAAGGCATCAACACCCTGATAGAGGAATTGAGCCGCATTAGAGACAAATTCTTGGATATGTTATGATAGCAAAAGCATCAGCAATTCAGCATGGTCAGGCAATGACCAATTACGCAACCAAGAACAACCGTGCGGACATCGTCAAGACCAACCATCTCAGCGAGGGTCTGCCGCCTATGGGCATGTGGGACGAAATGGTGCTGCATCAGTCCATGTTCAAGCAGAGGTATGCCAAGAAGCCCATCGAACTGACGTCCATCCGCTTTGAGCTTTCACCATCTGAGGAAGAGGCACGGAACTGGACGATGGAAGACTGGAGGAGATTCCTTGACGAGTTCATCCGTGAGATGGATGGCATCTCCAAGGTGAACCACATCGGGAAGAAGAAGGGCAAGGCTGCAACTTCGGTCAAGCCGACCAACATAGCCAACTCGCAGTATTTTGCCGCCCTTCACCGTGACTCCAAGAGTGGCATTCCCCACCTGCATCTGGTGGTGAACCGCATCGACATGGACGGTAATCTCAATGATGTGAAGTTCATCGGTGAGCGTGCCGTGATGGCTGCGAAAGCCATCAATCAGCGTCATGGTTGGAAGGATGCCATGGATATTCGTCAGGAACGCATTGCAGAGGTGACCAAAGCCTGTATGGATGTGCTGCGTTCAATGCCGTTCTTTGATTGGGATGAATATGCCGACCGATTGAGGGCAAAGGGATATGACATCGAGCTTATCCGTGACAAGAATGGTCAAGGCAGGGTGCATGGCTACCGCTTCAAGTTCGGAAAAACTACCATCAAGGCTTCCGAACTGGGTGTAGGAAGGAATCTCACCGCATCGAAAATCGGGAATACCTTCCGCAAGCTGCACCCTCAGCCAACACCTGTTGCAGTTGGTCAAAGACCTTCTCCTTCTGTTTCAAACGCTACCACATTGGACAGCAGAAATACGGCATCGCAAGGTGGTCTGTCTCGTACAAGCAATGTTGCCAAACCTGACCTTCCTGCCGGATTGAGAAAGATTATTGAAGTCGATGGTGAGCGTTTCAGCATAGTCATGCCGAGAACTGCTTACGACACGATGAACAGTTGTATCGAAGTTCCCGAGAATGGATCCGCAAGCCACACTGACATTCTGAATGTAGCCATGCTGCTCTTCATGAACTACCTTGATGCTGCCACATCGATGTCTGAGTCATGTGGTGGCGGTGGCAGTCCTGGCAGTGGCTGGGGACGTGATAAGGACGATGATGACCGTGAATGGGCAAGACGTTGCGCAATGCAAGCAAACACACTCTGCAAGCCGATAAAGAGAGGCATGAAACGATAACTTTTCAAACAAGAACGGTATGGGAAGAAACAAGAAAGATGCCACACAGGATGTGCTTAACCTGTACAATCAGATGCAGGAGGACGAGAACATCGAGAGTGGCAAGGAAGAAATCAAAGTGACCCTGAAAGAGATTGAATCAGCCAAGAAAGCACTCTATGAGGCAAAGGAGGAACTGGGCAATGCCTATCGGAGGTTGGAATCAACGAAAGTGGCACTTATGGCTGCCCACAGGAGCACGGACAACATCGTGGATAGTATATGCCATGCCATAGTCAAGGCAGAGCAGAGCAACCTCAAAGTCGGCATCAACGATGAAGGAGTTGCCCAGTTGGATAAGCGGAACAACACCGCCATTTCTGCTTTCAAGCAAGCCCTTGACGAGCATGAGAAGCGGATAAACGACCTGTTCACTCACCAGCAGAAAGAGCTTAAACGAATCCGCAATATCGAGGAGGGTGCATACTTCAACGGTAGCACCTATGCCTGGATGTTCGGCTTGGCTTTCCTAAGTTGGTCTATCATCTTTGTTGAAATCACCATTTGGATATGCATCACACTTTTTTAGAAAACTCAAAACATCAGAATCATGACAGACAACGAATACAGCAAGGCAAGAAAAGCCGCTGTTGATGCCCTTATCTACTGGGCAAAGACAGGCATGAGAGAGTTCACCATGCGTGACGCAGTAAACGACTATCTGGAGGCGAGCGGTGCTAACCGCCCCTCCATCGGTGGCGAATAGACCATCCTTGCACACAGAAAAAATGCAGCCAACCGACTGGCGATTGACTGCATATACAATTCATTTTGCAATAAGATTACTTACTTTCCCTCTTTTCCATCGGTTTTATTAGATGAGTTTGTTTTTGTAGTTGCTGTTTTTGATGAGGTTGCTCGTGGAAGAAGAGTTGGATTAGAGCCTATTGACCAACGATTATTCTTCGGTTGCGACGGAGGAACATTTGTGTTTGTGCGACTGGTTTCTTTTCGCTTTTGTTCCGCTTTTCTTTTTTCCTCTGCTCTTCTCCTCGCATTTTCCCGTTCTAAAGCAATGCGATTACGTTCATTAATCTCATGAAGACGTTGATTGTTTATCCTTTGTTGCTCTTGTTGGAATCGTCTCTCATTTTCTTTTCTAATTTGTTCATTACGTTCTTCTTCAAGATATCCTAAATTCCGCAGCATTTTAGTTTAACTTATTTTATAAGTACCTGAGCAACAAA
>JAEDDW010000090.1 GCA_016293645.1 Treponema sp.
AGAATTGCTTAGTCGTCCAGGATCCCTGAGTGGTCCCTGAGCTCGTCGAAGGGCCCGTCGAAGGGTCCTGTGCCGGTTGGCAATGCGGCTGTGCTTCGACTTCGCTCAGCAAGCCTGTGTCGCTAAGCAGGCTTGTGACGCTTAGTAAGCCCCTATGTCGCTAAGCAGGCCTGTGCCGGCTTAGCAGGGGGATTCTAGCGGCGTACTACAGTTCCGTCTTCCTTGGCGATGAAGGCAACCGGCTTGTTCTTTGTGAAGAATCCACATTCTACAACACCAGTGATTGCATCGATTTTTTCTTCCATCTCTGCAGGATCAACCGGAGACTTCCACAGGCAGTCAAGAACCATGTTGCCGTTGTCTGTGATCACAGGGCCTGCCTTTTTAACACCTTCGCGGACAGTACATGTCGCACCAAGTTTTTCAAGAGCCTTGATTACAGGAACACGGGCATCTGCGATGATTTCAACTGGAAGCGGAAACTTTGTGCCAAGGGTCTCGACGTCCTTTGAACCGTCAGCGACTATGGCAAGGAACCCGGCATTGTATTCAACGATCTTTTCGCGAAGATGTGCGGCTCCACCGCCTTTGATCAGGTTGTTCTTCTGGTCGATTTCATCCGCTCCGTCGATGGCAAGATCAAGATGACCTTCGATCGCCTTGTCATTGAGGGTATATACAGGGATTCCGTATTCCTCACATGCAAGCTGTGTCTGGAAGCTTGTGACAACGGCCTTCACACCGCTCAATGTTCCATCTGCGATGCGCTCAGCAAGACGCTTTACGGCAGGCATGGCTGTAGAACCGGTGCCAAGACCGATCTTCATTCCGCTGAAAATTTTTCCTTCCTTGATAAGAGTGTCCACTGCAGTTGTGGCTGCAAGCACTTTCTGTTCATCCTTTGAAATACCCATCAGTAATTTTCTCCTGTATATAATTCAAACTGTTTATAGCCCTGATAACGAAGCATGTAGAAACCGTTGCACACATGACAGCCCGCAGCTTTGGCACGCGCCATCACCGGCGTGACTTCCGGCATGTAAACTATGTCAAAAAGAATTTCTTTGCCGCTGAACTCGTAGAAGAACAGAGGATCATTTTCCGCTGTTGAACTTTCATGGCAATGCATTCCCTTTGATGTGGTCTGTATGATGACGTCCGAATACTTCCTTAGAAGTTTTCCCGATTCCGGCGAAAGAGGTCCGTATTCAAAATCATATTTTTCAGCAAGGGCTTTTGCCTTTCCTACAGTACGGTTGAACACGCAGGCCTTTGCCCCAAGTTTGTAGACGGCATATGCGATTGCCTTGGCGGCACCGCCAGCACCGATGATGGCAACCTTCTTGTGCTTGAGATTCTTTAGTTCCGTAAATTCCAGAAGGGACCTTGCAAATCCATCCGCATCCGTATTGTAGCAATGCCATCTTCCGCCGTCTGAAACCATGGTATTGCTTGCCCCGATATCAAGGACTTCAGGTGAAATGAAATTTGCTTTCTCAAGCACGGCCTCCTTGTGCGGAACCGTAACTGAGAATCCCTTAACACCGACGCATTCGGCAAAATTCATTGCCTGGTCAAAATCTTCCGCGGGGAAAGGAATGTATACGGAATTCATGTTATGGCGCGCAAAACCGGTGTTGTGAAGTTCCGGACTTGAAGTTCCGGAAAGAGGCCATCCCGTGATTCCGTAGATCTTTGTATTCTCATTGATGTCCTTCAGTCTGTAAAGTTCATTGAGCTTAACGACATCAAGATGGGTGATGTTTGACATATTGCCCATGGATTCAGGAGCGGAAGTATATGTCAGGAAATTCTTAAGCTTGTTTCCAAGGACTCTTGTTGGAATTCCCATGGGGCCCATTGCAAGAAGGATGTGGTTGCTGTCACGAAGCTTGGAAGCTTCCTTGAAAAGATTTGTGACATCGTCAAGGCAGTGTGGCATGAAGGCGATTTTTGGAATCTCAAAACCGGATGTCGTCATTTTCTTGAGCCTTGAAATGACATCGGAAACCGGATTGTGCATGTCATGGAAACTTCTTATGACTTTCGTATCAAAGGCAAGGGTCGCATCCTCAAGGCTTGGAATGTGAAAGTCTTCCTCGAAATCGACGTAGGCAAAATTCTGTGAACGGTCCTCATCGGCAAAAGAAAGCGCACGTGCAAAAAGAACTGTGCGTGCAGCCTCGCCTTCCACAAATTTTCCACCGTCAATCTGGCGGCGTATTGTGAGTATGCACGGAACTCCGGCAAGTGAAGGGAAACGCCTGACATAAAGACGCTCATTTTCATTGAGGTAATCAACTCTCAGCTCGGCCATATCGATGCTGTCACGGTACTTGTTGAGTGTCTCAAGATTCTCGCTCAACGTAGTTCCAGTCAGCGTAAGACATATCCTTGGTCTTTCCATATTCATGCTCCGTTCTATCTTTTTCTCAGCGAAAGGGAATTTCTGATTCTCTTGACGCGTGAAATTTTTGCTATTTCAATTTCAGTTTCTTCGGTCTCTCTTGTTTCCTTGTTTTCAACCGTCAGGAAAACTACTGGAGTCTCCGAATTTTTTAGAATTCCTTTTGGAATTCCGAAAATCACATTGCTGCTGCCGGTGAGCTCGATTTCCACCAGGGAATTTTTCTGTATCGAACTTTCAAGCACATTGATCTTTCCGGTGTAGTTCATTCCGAAAGCTTCCCTAAGCTCAAAGCGGACGCTCTCAGGTCTAAGCTGCTCGCCCTCAATGATAATTCTGCGGGAAATCCTGTCAAGCAATCCGTCCTTCTGATCCCTTGTGGTCTCCATTTCTTCAAGAGCATTTCTGAAATCTTCAAGAATCTTCAGCCTTTTTTCCTTGTTTTTTCTGTTGCATTCCAATCCAGATGAAACTGCACTTGTTTCGCCCAGGGAAATTTTTGATCTTCCACGGTCAACAACAGCAGGTAAAGGCGGAACTTCAACATCGGTCCTGACGCTGCGTATCTTGCCTGCAAAATCAATTCCGGTTTTCTGTATCGCGGCATAGGCCTCAACATCGCTCATGAAGTCAAGAAGATAGACTCCAGGCGCAAGTATTTCCTTTATATGTGTCGTGAAGAGAGGATTGTTTTCCGCCCTGAAGGCATTTTCCTCGGAAAGTTTCAGGACATATCCCCTGTATATCGAGGCGGAATTATAGGTTGCCGACCACTCGTCCAAAGAGATTTCAAGGTTCCGCGGAATTTCAAAAGCCGAATATCTTTCAAGCAGTGACTTTATGTCTTCCTTTGAAAGACCAAAATCAAATCCACGGATCACAGACTGCCTGTTTATCTCAAAAGTGCTTGTGACATCACACTGTCTTGCATCGAGGAATTTCACCAGTGATGAAAACTCGAGGGTCGAAAGGCCCGGCATTATGGTCACGGAAAATCCAGTGTCTATGCTGAGAAGTTTCTTCACCTCCTGGACATTTTCATCGATGAAATTTTCTTCCACATGGATGAGACTGCTGCCTTCGGAATTCTTTCCGCTCAAAGTCATTATGCCAAAAACAACCGCGCTGTCTATCATGGCCTCTATGGCAGAAGAACCGGCATGGTCGTCGGTTTCATCGCCGCCTGAAAGAATTTTTGAAAACCTGCGGCTTCCAAAATCTTCCGTACCTGATTTTTCCTTGATCAGGAAAGAAATGGCGAAAAGCTTTTCCTTGGTGAAATATTTTCCGCGGGCAAAATCCAGGGTGTTTGAAAAAAATGTCGCGTTGGAAACAAGGGCGCGGCGGGATAAAAGTGCTGAACTTGCGACACAAAGATAGACCACCTGACTTTTAAAAGGCAATGCGAAGAAAGCTTCAAGACGTTCCCAGTCGACTTCCCACATCTTTCCATCATCAACTTCACGCAGAAGCACAAGATTTCTCATGCCCGTAAAAAGCCGTTTGAAAATTTCCGTAGACTCGATTCCGCATATTTCCTTGAGCTCTGCGTCGGCTTTTTTCTTTAAATCACCATTGGCCTTGCTGAAATCCGGATGTGCAAGTATGTAGGAGATGAACACGGCGATGACCTGTGGAGAAAGGCGGATTCCCATAGTTCCGGCTGAAGGAAAATTCTCTATCTGCGGTTTTTCTTCAGCAATGAGATTGCCAAGATCAAGGACGCTTTCAAGTTCCTCCTCAAGATGGGGATTGATGGCTATGGTCTTCTTGCCGGTGATCTTGTTCTCACGGTTGTAGATTATGAGACGTTCCTCAAGGCTGGCCATTTCCTCATAAAGGTCTCCCTGGGTCATGGCTGGAACAAAAAATCTCTCAAGCTTGTTTATCTCTACATCAGGGATGAACCTTATTGCCGTAAGGACCTTGATGTCCGTTTCATCAAGATAGCTTACAAGAACTTCCCTGTTCTCTTTTTTCCGTAAAATCGTGCTGAGTTCTTCTATTAACTTTGGCTTGTTGTAAGGAGTCTTTATTTCTCCAAGATACATATGGATGATGTCGAAGAAATAGTCATCCGGAAGAGAAGAAAAACTTTCACGCCATTCGAGTATGCGTTCTACCTTTGGATCAAGTTTCATAGGCCGCATCCTTCAACCATAAGCGGTTGATCCAGCTCGTCAAAGCTGCTTCTGTCGCTGTAGCGTATGATCCTGTAGCTGTATCCCTGTTCCGCAAGGAACTTCTGGCGGTTTGTGCCAAAATCTTCTTCCACGGAATTCTTTGTGATCAAGGTAAAGAATCTTGACGTTCTGTCCTTTGGACGTAGGATTCTTCCAAGTCGCTGGGCTTCTTCCTGACGGCTGCCAAAAGTTCCGCTTACCTGAATGGCAATGCTTGCATCAGGAAGGTCGATGGCAAAATTCGCAACCTTGCTTACGACAAGCACATGAATGCTGCCGGCACGGAAGTCTGCGTAAATCTTGTCTCGTTCCGCGTTCTTTGTTTTTCCGGTGATGATGGGAGCATTCAGTTCCTTTGCAAGTTCATCCAGCTGGGAAAGGAACTGACCGATGACAAGGATTTTATCATCAGGATATTTTTCAACAAGTTCCTTGACTACCTGAACCTTGACCGGGTTCTCGCTTGCTATGCGGTGCTTTTCACGGGTTGCGGCAACGGCGTATTCAAGCTCGCGGTCCATGGGAAGTCCAAAGCGGACTTCAACACATTCAGCAGTTGCAATCCATTTTGCCTTTTCAAGTTCCTTCCACGGAACATCATAGCGTTTTGGGCCGACAAGGGAGAAAACGTTTCCTTCGCATCCGTCTTCGCGCACAAGGGTTGCCGTAAGACCGACTCGGCGCACGGCCTGGACTTCAGCCGCAACACGGAACACAGGAGCAGGCAGCATGTGGACTTCATCATAAATTACAAGCCCCCAGTTGTTCTTGCGAAAAAGGTCAAAGTGAGGATATGGACCCGTTTTTTCAGGACGCCATGTAAGTATCTGGTAGGTTGCAACCGTTACCGGTTTTATGGTCTTTGATTCGCCGGTGTATTCGGCAACCTGGTCTTTCGTAAGGTCTGTCTTGTCCAGAAGCTCATCGATCCACTGGTGAACTGCGGTGATGTTTGTCGTGACGATGAGGGTGTTTGTCTTTAGCATGGACATGATGGTCATGCCGACGATTGTTTTGCCTGCCCCGCAAGGAAGCACTATGGTACCGAATCCTGTTCCGGGTCCCTTGTCACCGACAAGAGCCTGTGCCCCTTCTTTCTGATATCCACGGATCTCGAAAGGCTTTCCGCCTGCAGTCGTGTCGCGAAGGTTGATTTCAAGAGATGCCCCGTCAACAAGGGGAACATCGTCTTTCACAGGCCAGCCAAGTTTGAGCAGGTTCTGCTTTACCGTTCCGCGGTCAACAAGAAGAAGACGGAAGCAGAACCTTTTCTCATCTTCAGTAAGTTCAACGGAAGGATTTGCCGGTGCCACATAGTCGCAGGGAACAAGCTGTTTGCGTGCGTAGGGATTTGCCTCTATCTGTTTGAAGACAAAAGGTGATGTTGAGACAAGGTAGAGATATTCCTCTTCCTGGCCGTTTTCGTTTTTTTCTTTTGGGGCTTCCACAAGGCGAAGCTTGCCGAATTTTTCCGCAGTTTCGGAAATCCAGACTCCCACTGCCTGAGGTATTTCATAGCGTGAAAATTCCTTCAATGTTTCCAATGCCTGGTCTCCGGTGAAACCTGCACTTGCTGCATTCCACAGTGAAAGAGGAGAAATCTGGTATGTGTGAAGATGTTCTGGAGAACGAATGAGTTCAGCAAAAGGTATCAATGCGTTGCGGCATTCCTCTGCCCTTGGCGCATGGACATCAAGGAGAAGTGTCCTGTCAGACTGAACTATAAGCGGGTTCTCGGCATTTATCATAAGAGACCATTATATATTGAATTGAAGATGTTCTCAATAAATCAAGGGACAAAAAATAGTAATGGCGGGCCCCAGCGACGGAATGAATGGCAATGGAAACCTCCCGCTTCATCTTCAAAAGCGATGTGTCTTTTTGGCAGGCCCCTCCTTGCCCTTCATTCCTGCGTCCCACCAGATTCCTTTTCCTGCCCCATCTTTGTTGCTGCATGGGCATCTTCAATTCACGCTGTTTTGCTTATGACAAATGGCTCAATGCATAGAACGGCGGGCCCCAGCGACGGAATGAATGGCAATGGAAACCTCCCGCTTCATCTTCAA
>JAEDDW010000091.1 GCA_016293645.1 Treponema sp.
GCGTAGTCGAAGGGTCCATTTTTTCTTTTGCCCCCCTTGCACAAATTCCTACAATAAATAAAATTCACCTTATGAACCTTCTATCAATCAGCGGACTTGCAAAACTCAGCCGCGAAAACTATCTATTTACGGATGTAACATTTGGACTCAACGAAGGGGACAAGGCTGCCCTCATCGGACGCAACGGGACTGGAAAATCAACACTCCTAAATACAATCGCAGGAGTCCTTGAACCTGACCGTGGAACCGTCGTAATCAACAAGGAAGCAGGTGTTTCATTCCTTCCGCAGAATCCCGTGTATGACAAAAATGATACAATCCGCGACCACGTTTTTAAATCGGACAGTCCAAAACTCAAGGTCATCCGCGATTACGAAGACATCTGCCTCAAGCTTGAAGATTCAATATCAGACAGCGTGCAGAAAAAATTCGATGAGCTTACGGTAAAGATGAATGCCGGCGACCTGTGGAACTACGAGGCTCAGGTGAAGTCAATTTTAAGCACACTGGGAATCAACGACATGGAACGCAAGATGGGAGAACTATCAGGCGGAATGATAAAGAAGGTCGCCCTTGCCCAGGTTCTTGTAGAGGACACAAAACTCCTTCTGCTTGACGAGCCTACAAACCACCTTGACATAAGCACAATCTGGTGGCTTCAGAACTACCTTGCGGAAACAAAACGATCCGTATTGATGGTAACCCACGACCGCTACTTTCTTGATGCTGTCTGCAACAACATATATGAACTGGACCGCAACCGAGTAAAGCTTTATGTGGGCAACTATTCCACATACCTTGAAAAAAAAGAAACAGAAGCAGAAATTGAGGCAAACACGGAACGCCGCATAGAATCGGTTCTCCGCTTTGAAAGGGACTGGCTGCGCCGTGGTCCATGCGCCCGCGGAACAAAAGCAAAGGCAAGAATCCAGCGCGACATGGCTTTGATCAACCGCGAGAAATTCCAGGAAGACAAGGGATTTACATTTCATGTTGAAGGCCGCCGTCTTGGAGGAAAAGTTCTTGAACTCCACAACATCACGAAAAACTACGAGAAGGGATTTGCCGAAAGCGCACAGTTAAAAACCGGCAGCCATCCGGTCCTGAAGAATTTCTCATACACCTTCAACAAAGGTGAGAAAATCGGAATCTTCGGAGACAACGGAAGCGGCAAGACTACTTTGCTCAACATCATCACGGGTAAAACCCAGGCAGATGAAGGAACAGTCGTAAAAGGAGACAACACCTTCCTTGCCTATTATGAGCAGAATCCGGTTTTTGAAAACACAAACCTTACGGTTCTTGAATACATAAAGGAAGCAGCCGACATCATGAAGACTGCAGACGGAACAATCCTGAGCGCAGGTCTTTTTCTCGAACAGTTTGGCTTTGAAGGCAGAATCCAGCACAGCGCCGTCAGCACCTTGAGCGGTGGAGAAAGAAAGAGGCTCTACCTTGTCCGACTTCTGATAAGCAACCCAAACTTCATCATTCTTGACGAGCCGACCAATGACTTTGACATCTTCACCATGAACATACTTGAAAAATTCCTTCTGGACTTTGGCGGATGCCTCTTGATTGTAAGCCACGACCGATACTTCATGGACAAGGTAGCGGACACAATGTTCGTGCTGGAAAACGACGGAAGCGTCTCGGGATTTGTCGGCAAGTGTTCTGAATACATCGACTACCGCGAGGAAAAACGTGCGGCAGAAAAAGAAGCAATGAAGGCGCAGGTTGCGGCAAGCAAGGCAGTGGAGGCGGCCAACGCCAGTACAAGCGTCCAGTCCGCAGATGCATCCGCTGCTGCCCCGGAAAAGAAACGCAGAATGACATTCAAGGAACAGAAGGAATTCGAGGAACTTGAAAAGAACATTGCGGAATGGGAAGAAAGGAAAGGATGGCTTGAGGTGGCCATGGGGGACAGCGATTATGCAAAGGCCCAGGCCGCCGGCAAGGACTATTCAGAAATAGAAGAAAAACTTACCGCAGCCTACACCCGATGGGAAGAACTTGCAGAACTGCAGTAAATAATTTTTCCTGAAGCTACTGTCTGCACTTTGCAAGATATTTTTTCAACTCGTTCAGATAATCCTCGCCCGTCTGGGAGAGGATTATGTTTTTTTTGATCACATAACCAATTTCCATCTTGCTGTTTTTGTTTTCCCTGTCAGACTCAAATGGAACCGCTACAAAATCTCCACCATTCAATTCCTGACATATGATTCCAGAGCACAATGTGTAGGCATTCAGACCGACCATAAGGTTCAAGTTGGTGGCACGATCTGTAGTCTTTATCATTTTAGGATATTCGTTTTCCGTAAGAATTTCTTCCGCATAATAAAAAGCCGACGAAGCATTCTGATCAAAACTAAGGCACGGATAATCCTTCAGCTGTTCAAATGAAATTGATTTTTCCTTTGCGAGGGGATGTTTTTTCCACAGATAGACATAGGCATCACATGTAATGAGTTTTTCAAAAACCAGATCATTGGAATTGAACAGTTTTGTCATTGCCTTGCGGTTGAAATCGCTGAGAAATAGAATTCCGATCTCGCTTCTACCGGTAGAGACATCCTCGATTATTGCAAGGGTTCTCGTTTCGTTGATGGCAAATTCATATTCCGTCGTATCGAATTTTTTCACCATCTCCACGAAAGATTTTACGGCAAAGGAATAATGCTGGGTAGAGACTGCAAAATGCTTTTTTCTTTTTGATTTACCGGCATCCCCAAAGCGTTCAAGAAGATTGTCATACTGGGCATAGATCTGTCTTCCATACTGGATGAATTCCTTTCCTTCAGAAGTAAGGGTTATTCCCTTCGAAGATCTGTTGAAAATCGTGATGTTGAATTCATTCTCAACGTCTTTGATTGCGGCCGTAAGTGATGGCTGGGAAACATAAAGGATTTCCGCCGCCTTGTTGATGGAACCTGTTTCTGAGACACCGATGATATATTTTAGCTGTTGAATTGTCATATGTTTTTCTATCTGATTTTTACGTTGACTCTTTCGTATCCGAATCCCTTTACCGTTGCGGTAACAAGTTCAACAAGATGCTGATCTGCTTCCTTAAGGAGCCCGCGGCGTTCAGCAGAAAGAGCAAAGTCCGCCATGGCAGTTTCTATCTCACTGAAAATTTCCTGCGTTGTAATAGGAACAAAGATGCTCTTGCGTTCATCAAAAACTTCCTGGGAAACAAGAGTATTATCAAGGATCTCACAATGGGGAATCGTGATGTCCACTTCAGTTCCGTTTTTATTTGTCTCTATGACCGCATCAGAAATTTTCTCAACCCCGATTCTGATCACGCCTGAATACTTTATGATGGCATAGGATTTTGCGATTCCGCCTACTCCGGATTTTTTTATGCATACAAGATCGCTGTAAGTATTTTTCAGCGTGGTAAGTTCCGCAACATGAAGAACCTGATTTGTCACAGCCTGATGGGTCTTTTCTATCCTTTCTTTGGCTAGCTTGAAATAAGCCATGATTCCAAAGCCAGCGGCAAAGGAAACTACAAGGACGGCAATGATGATCCTGATTTTTGAAGCCAGTGGGATTTTTTTCCCCGATGATCTTTTTTGTGTTTTCATAGGCAAAGTATATCATGAAATGGAATCGGTTGCTTGTTTTTACATTGATTTTTCATTATTTTAAAGTAGAAAATCAATCCATTTTTTTTGAGGACAACAATGAATCTTGTAGATTTTGACGGAAACGAAGTTTATCTCAATACACAAATGACCCCGGACGTTTTTGCAAAAACAAGATTTGCGGAAAAAATCCACGAAAAAGGTGTTCTTGCTGAACTCAAAAACGGCAGATGGAACTATGAACCGTGGAGCTTCACCGACACCCTGGAAAAAGACGGATACATTTATCTCCATGGAACGGCTTTCAGCGGAACAACCGCAGACAGAATCCTGAGTTCCGCCTGTGAAGAAAAAATCCACGACACAGCAAAGGCAATCTGCAGTGCCCTGGAAGGTGGTTTAAAAATAAAAGCTCCACTTTCAAACATAGGCTGTGGCGGCATGATCCTTTCCGATGATCTCAATTCCATTCTTTTTCTTCCATACAATTTTTTCACGACAGCTTCCATGTCTGCAGGCGACGAGGAATTCAGCCTCATGAACGGAATCTACATCAACCAGAACGGCAACAGGGAAACAGCCATTGCTTTCACCCAGGCAGTCCTTGTCTACAGAACTCTGGCCGGAACTTTCCCATTTGAAGAAAAAAACACAAAGCAAAGACTTCTGGACATAGCGGATTCAAACTACAAGGTTTTAAGATGGACCGTTGCAAACGCACCTAAAAGACTTTGCGACTTCACGGAAAGGGCATTTGCAGGGAAATACGTTTCCTACCCAAAAGAAGAATTCGAGTCATACAAAAAAGTTCAGGTCTCACAGAGTGATCTTGAGAAATTCAACATGAAGGCCAGGGCTTATTTTGACAGAAAGAAAAACCGCGTAACCTCCAAAAGATTCATCAGGGCAAAGCAGACTGTGATTCTTTTCGCGGCAATGGCAGTTGGTGTCGTTTCTCTGATCGCAGGCAACCTCTACAAAACGTCACAGGAAAAACCGACTAGCAGAAGTCTTGATTCCCGGCAGACCGTTGAAATGTTCTACGCCGCAACCAGCAATCTTCTTGTTGATGCAGCCCGAAACTGTTCCGCAAAATCCATGGAGGGGCGTATATCGGTCATAAGCAACGCATTTGTCACATCGCGTACAAGAAGCATGTACAATACAGCAACACAGACTGTTAATCCTTCCGCCTGGTTCATACAGAACAAGACAAGACAGAACATCTATGGCATCACGAATTTCCTCATCGACGGAACTGAAGCAAGCCTTCTTGTTGAAGGCCCGCGTAAAAACACAAAGCCTCAGGCCATAACTGAAGAAGATGGACTCACACTTAAAGATGGAGATGAAAAATCCTGCACGGTGGAATTCCAGCTTCTTGATACAAGTGGCGAGGATTTTCTTGGAGTAGTCTACCACAAGGAAAAAGTCACGCTCCTTTATGCCAAAGACAGATGGATCATCTCTTCCATAGAAACGGTTCAGGTGGAACCACAGGAATTCAAATTCTCCGAGTTCACCGCAGACTACGAAAATGTCATGAAGAAAAACAGCACGGAAAAGGAGGATGTACTTTTTGCATGCAGGGCTTTGGCAGAAAAATACAATTTCATCCCAACTGAGCACGAAATCGACGAGGGCTATCTATATTTGAAACGTGTCAGTGTTTTCAATTTTGAAGACTAGATTGTCTGGAGAAGGACATCCGCAACGCCGGCAATAAGGAATAGAATTTTTCCGACTTTTCAATATGACAAATTTACACTTTTTGTCATATTGACATTTCAAAGCTTTATGTCTAAGATATATTCATAAATAATCAATAAATCCGTCAGCCTGTGTCCACCCATTTTTAGAAAGTGACCCAGTCAGACAATAGGAGCTTACATGGCGAAATACAATTATGATCTTGAAAAGCAGCATGCAAAGGGAAAGCTTCATGCTATCGAAAGAATCAATGCCCTCTGCGACAAGGATTCATTCAATGAAATCTACTCAGGAGCACGCCACACATGCACAAGCTTTGGAATGGACAAAAAGGAAATTCCATACGATGGCGTAATCACTGGTTTTGGAAAAATCAACGGAAAGAAAGTTGCAGTATACGCACAGGATTTTACAGTTCAGGGAGGATCCCTCGGTAAGGTTCACGGACAGAAAATTGCTGAACTCATCGAAATGGCTATCAAGGCAAAGTGCCCTGTAATCGGTGTAAATGATTCGGGTGGAGCACGTATCCAGGAAGGTGTTGATGCCCTCTGCGGTTATGGCGACCTCTTCTACCAGAACGTTCGCGCTTCAGGTGCTGTTCCACAGATCTCAATCATCGCTGGTCCTTGTGCAGGCGGTGCAGTTTATTCACCAGGACTTACTGACTTCATTTTTGCAATCGATTCAATCAGCCAGATGTTCATTACAGGTCCTAAGGTTGTAAAGTCGGTTATGTTCATGGACATTTCTGCAGAAGATCTTGGTGGAGCTTCAATCCACTCACAGAAGTCTGGAGTTGCACACTACCGCTGCACATCAGAAAAAGAATGCTACGAAAAGGTACGCAGGCTTTTGGACTACATTCCGCACTACTACGGTGAAGAAATCGTTGCAGATCCAAAATTCAAGTTTGACGAAAAGAAGAATGCAAAGAAAATCGGCGAAATTATTCCTGAAGAATCAAAAAAGCCATACAACATGCACGATGTAATCAACTGCGTTGTTGACGAAGACAGTTTCTTTGAAGTAATGGAAGAATTTGCCATTTGCGCCATTACTGGATTTGCAAAGATTGAAGGAAAATCTGTCGGCATCATTGCAAACAACCCGGGCGGAATGGGTGGAATCCTCAACTGCGATGCTTCCGACAAGATTGCACGCTTTGTACGCTACTGCGATGCTTACAATGTTCCTATCGTAAACTTTGTTGACGTACCGGGATTCAT
>JAEDDW010000092.1 GCA_016293645.1 Treponema sp.
AGACTTCACCGCTGACTTTTGATGCCAGAGCCTTTGATATTCTCCTTGAAAGTCCCTTTTCCTCTGTAGACGATTCTCTTCCTTCAAAAGAGACAGCCCACATGGTCTCAAGAAAATTCACATCCTTAAGCTGTCCCTTGAAAGAATAAAGGCACTGCACCGTCTTTTTATCTTCAGGAATTCTCTGGACAAAATCAGCAGTTCCTGTAAAACCGTAACGTTCTTCCTTCATGTCAGAAACCCTGAATCCAAACTGACTGAACATTTCAGAAACATACTGCTTTATCTGGCCGTCCAGATCACCCTCGATGTTCAGATAGATTGGAATCATTTTTGCGATATCAAGCATCTGGGATCTTACCGATGCTGAAGAATAGATATTCTTGAGTCCTTTTGCAGTATCGCTGTTGATGACCTCAAGTTTTGAAAGCATCTTCTCGTCAAGAGATGCAATCTCCCTCGCGTAATCATATCTCGCATAGGTCTCAAGGGAATAAAGATCCGACGGTTTTGCGCATACAAGCTTTTCAACTTTGGCATCGTTTGCCCTTATGGAAGCCACAAGAATCTTTTCCGTTTCCTTTTTGTCCATGACAGCAAGGGCATAGTGTTTCTTTTCATCCGTGTAATATTCCTTCAGTTCAATTCCAATGAGATCCTCAACGGCAACCTTCTGGGTTATGCTTTGGGAGAAATCGGAATTTTTTCCGACTGATACGGTTCCGTCTTTCTGAGCCTGCTGCATTCTTGAAGAAGTCTTTGCTGAAGATCTGACACTGCGGCCAAAGATTGCGGCAAGATTTTCAACGGCTGCAAGTTCTGCCTGCTGCTGGTTTTTTCCACTGCCTACTGCCGTAAAAAAATCTTTCGAAGGATAAACCTTTGAAGGATTCTTGACCCACTGGGGCGTCTTTGCAGAAGCAAGGGAAGCGATGAAAATCAATGAAATCAATAAAAACTTTTTCATGGCAGTTTCCTATTTCTTGATTTCCTTTTTTATCTCGTCGTTCTCACCCTGCCAGATAATTCTGTTGTTCTCGATATTTGTGAGTGTGGCGTAGACAAAATATGCCCTGACTGAACGCTTGCCTTCCTTCTGGACAACACATTTAACCGAACCTGTAAGCATGAAATCAGCGGCGTCCTCATTGTCCAGCGCTTTTGCCGTCTCAATGCTTGCATGCTGGTCCTGATCTCTCTTTTCGTCCCTGAGCTGTTCCCTTTCATCCTTTGATGCGACAAACTCAAGGACACCTGAATTGATGATTGCTGTCTGAAGTTTCTTGGCAACGATCGTCGTATCGATTTTTTCAGCGCTGTCATTCTTTATTTCACCAACAATTACAAGACCAGGTCTGCCATGCTGTTCTTCAAATTTTGCGACCCTTGGAGATGTGATGCATTCCTCGATCAATGACTCACATACGATGCGCACATCAGTGTCATTCCAGTAACCGTCGAGGTCGGTCACCTTTGAGCTTTCTACTCTCTTGACTTTTGTCTTGCCCAAAGCAAATGCATTTACAGCCGCAGCCATCATAAAAAATAAAACCAATTTTTTCATAAAACACCTCACGTGGTTTTTAAAATTCATTTTTCAGAAAAAAATTCCTTCAGTTGAATTTCATAAAGATCTTTTTCCATGATCCATACAGAATAATAATTATATTTCACGATATAGTCATCTTCTTTTTTTGCCTTTTTACCTGGTTTTTTTGCGTAACCGTTTTTTATCCAGAAGGATTCCACTTTCTGAAGTCCCCTGAGATTGCTTTCCGAAACCAGTTCCATGACCCTGAGAAGATTTCTTTCCGTAATGTCATTTTCCGAAATGCCTGTTTCCTTCACTGAAGCGCTCATGGTCTGTGAAATCTCGCAGGAAATTCCGCTTGTGTCCGCCATGAATTCCGCAACCTCAAGATCCTTGTCCGTAGCAGTCGCCACCCAGACTTTGTAATCCTCAAGGCCCAGTTCTTTTGCCACAGTTTTTCTGTCAGACTGTGAGGCGGCTTTTACCCAGGCCGGAACTCCCTCACCCTCGTCCCTGTACTGCCAGTCCAATATGACAGTGGATCTTTCCGTGGCCTTCTTTGCGGCAAAGACAGATGAAAACGCAATAGTGATCTGAATCAATGCAATGATAATTTTTTTCATTTTACTTCCAGTATTTAAACAATCTAAAGATGAATGAGTTACTGATGAAGCGAGAGCTAATACTGCTTTGTAATCGTCCTTCCTTCCCATCCAGGAAGATTCAATCTCTCATGTTCAAGTACAGCCTCAAAATCCGCCCGTGGATCACAGTGCTCCTCTATTTCAAGCTGTGTCCTGTGCAGGCGGTTTATGCACTCGCTTTTCTCCTTGTAGCCAAGCCGCGACTTTTCAATGGCATCACCAAGGATGCGTATACTCTCGTCGTATATCCTGAGCGGAACAGGAAATGGATGTCCATCCTTTCCACCGTGGGCAAAACTGAAACGGGCAGGATCACGGAATCGGCTTGGAGTGCCGTTGATCACCTCACTAACTAACGTTAGTGACTGCAAAGTTCGCGGTCCAAGACCGGGCGTCAGTAAAAGGCTTTCAAAATCCTTTGGCTCGCTTTCGTAGGCCGTTGCAAGAACCCCGCCAAGCCGCTTCAAATCTACGTCTTCTGCCCTTACATCGTGGTGGGCAGGCATCACGATATTGCGACTAACGACCGGTGGTTGCATTTCTGCATCTAGACTAACTTTCGTTAGTTCATGATGTATATCCTCAAAAAGTTCCAGCTGCTGCTTTTGATCCTTAATCACCGCTTCTGAAACACCGTGATTCTGGATGTCCCTTATCTCGCTGATTATCCGTTCCGGATTTTCCTTTGAAAGATCAAGGATGGAAGAACGGGTTTCCTTTGCATCGCTGTCAGTAAGATTCAGGATATATTTCTGGTTCTCACCTGTGATTCCCGTGTGGGGATCTTCAACAAAGGACTTGAGGTTTTCCGAACACCAATGGTAGCGGCGTGCAGTCTTTGTGGCGCTGTTCATTCCCTGCTGAACTACAGTCCAGTCACCTTCATCGCTTACAATGAAATTATGCTGATATAACTGAAATCCATCCTGTACCGCAGTGTTGTCGACCTTTGCCACAAGCTTGCTGCTGCGCACAAGACCGTCGCCATCAAGGCCCGCCATGTTGCTTACGAATTCAAGCTCTTCCGGAGTCTTTCGCGAATACTTGCCGCGGCCTCCGCAGACGACAAGACCAAAATCCTTTGCACGTGCGTTTATTCCCCGCTTAAGTGCATACATCACGCTGGTCGTAATTCCGCTTGAATGCCAGTCCATTCCAAGAACAGCACCAAGGGACTGAAACCACAACGGATCGCTCAAACGGCGCAGGACTTCTTTTTTTCCATACTGAATTATAAGGGCTTCGACAATGAGTGTTCCCATATCGCGCATACGATCCGCAAGCCATTTTGGAACTGTACCCGAATGAAGAGGAAGATCAGCATGTCCTGTATTTCTTGGCATAATTTTTCCTTTTTATTAAGTTGCAATGGATCGCCACGTCGCCAGTCTGCCTAAGGCATCCCGCCTCCTCGCGATGACGATATCTTGTCTCCGTCATTGCGAGTGAAACGAAGCAATCCACATGCCAGCCGTGCTATGGCGGCGCTTATCTTCCTAAAAGAACCTTTATCAATTCCGGTCTTCCGGCTTCTCGCAAGGCTTCCTTCACAAGGTTTGCATTCTCGCGTTTATTGAACTGAAGCAAGGCACGCTGAAGACGGCGCTCGTGTCCGCCACGGGCAACATAGACTTTCTCAAGATGTCCATCGCCGCCTTCCTTGTGGGGATTATAGCCTGTGTAATACATTGCCGTCGCAAGGCTTCCGGGAGTCGGATAAAAATCCTGAACCTGATCCGGAACGAATCCCGTCTTTTTAAGATAAAGGGCAGTTTCAATCGCTTCGTTAAGACCAGCCCCTGGATGCCCCGCAATATAATATGGAACAAGGTACTGTTTCATACCACATTCTTTATTGATTTTTTCATATTCCTTTGAAAAGTCCTCGTAGACCTTGTGGGTGCTTTTCCTCATCAGCGAAAGAACATTGTCGCTTACGTGTTCCGGCGCAACCTTGAGCTGACCCGAGATATGGTGCAAAACAAGTTCCTTGAAGAAAGTCCTGTCCTTGTCCATCATAAGGTAATCAAAACGGATTCCCGAGCGGATGAAAACCTTCTTTACCTTTGGAAGCTCGCGGAGTTTTCTTAAAAGGGAAACATAATCCGTATGGTCAACCCTGACATTTGGACAAGGATCTACACCCATGCAGTCACGGTTAGGACAGGCACCTGCTTTTGCCTGTTTCTCGCAGGCATCGTGGCGGAAGTTTGCCGTAGGACCACCGACATCGTGGATATATCCCTTGAACTCCTTGTCTTCCGTCATGCGCTTTGCTTCTTTTATGAGGCTTTCGTGGCTGCGGGCCTGGATTCTTCTTCCCTGATGAAATGTAATTGCACAGAAGGAACATGCACCAAAGCAACCTCGGCAGCTTGTAAGGCTGAACTTGACTTCCGAGAGAGCCGGAATTCCAGTCTTGTTGTTTTCCGCAGGCTCATCATACATAGGGTGCCAGCGACGGGTAAAAGGAAGTTCATAAACTTTGTCGAATTCTTCAGTCGTCAAAGGAAGGCCTGCAGGCATCTGGACCACAAAACGAGTGTCGGCAGGCTCAACAAGAACTTTGCCATTGATGGCATCGGTATTCATTTCCTGGGTGTGATAGCTTCTGGCAAAAAGTTCACGGCTTTCTTCCGTATTTTTTGAAATGTCCTGATAGGATGGAAGCCAGATTGCATCCTCGGGAATTTCTTCTTTTTTGCTTGTGTACCAGCAGGTTCCGCGAACGTTACGTATCTGACGTGCAGGAACTCCTTCGCGCAAAAGGGCTGCGATTTCAAGCAGAGAATGTTCACCCATTCCGTACATGAGAAGATCTGCCTTCGAATCAAGAAGAATGGAACGCTTTACGGTGTTGGTCCAATAGTCGTAATGGGAAGTACGCCTCAAGCTTGCTTCGATTCCGCCTATGAGAACATTGACTCCCTTGTAGGCCTCGCGGATTTTCTGGACATAGATGTTTGTGGCGCGGTCAGGTCTGTGGCCTTTAACTCCGCCGTGGGCATAGACGTCTTCCGAACGGGGCTTGTTGTTGGCGGTATAGTTTGAAACCATGCTGTCCATGGCACCCGCGCTTACAAGAAAACCAAGCTTAGGCTGTCCAAACTGGCGGAACACCTCCACGTCCTTCCAATCGGGCTGTGCAAGTATGGCGACAGTGTATCCGTTTGCCTCAAGAAGACGACCAAGAAGCGCCGATGCAAAACTTGGATGATCGACGTAAGCATCCCCGGAAACAAATACGAAATCTACCTGAGAAATATTCCTGTCAATGAGATCCTGCCTGCAGACAGGAAGAAAATCACTGCTGCTCAAGTTCCTTCTTTTCCTTTGCAAGCTTTCGTATCAGAACCGTCACGCAGGCAAAAATACCGATGTCGGCCGCCATGAGAATTCCGATTACGATGTAGTAGACAGTGGAAGCATTTCCTTCCTTGTATGAATCATAAAAATAATAGCAGAGGAGAGCAAACAACGCCGCAATAAGAGTTCGGCTGTTTTCAAATTTTTTAATCTTTGCCTTGATGGCATCCACGTTGCTGTCTGCAACTTCATTTTCGTTTTCGTTTTCCGACATGTCTCAATGATAAATGTAATTGTCAAAAAATTCAATTTTGAATCAGGGGCTTCCGGCGCAAACGCCGTCAAACTCGCTCAAACCTTAAGCGTAACCTTAGAATATCTTGTCACAGGCAAAAACCCTTCACCGCAGAATTCAGCACCTCAGCTTACCGATGAAGAAATCCGCATCTACAAACAAAACTCATCATTAATCAAGAAACTTGCTCAACTTTCCCCAGCCAGCAAAAAAGCAATTGAAGATTTATTAGAGCGGATGAAGTAACACTTGTGATTTATTTACTATACAAATATTCGATTTCATGTTAGTATAGACCTATCGGAAATGACTGAGCAGGCGGCGTCTCCCAAACTCAACAGCTTATGCTGAATTATGATTATGGGAGGCTTGCATATGACTTGTGAATGTATTATTGCCTTTGTGACATGCGTTGCAACAATAATAACTACAGTTATGGCAGTGCTTTCTTATCTTAAAAACAAAGATGAGTAAAAAAACAATAGCCGCCCAATAGTTTTCGACGCATTTGGACAGCTATTTCGTACTAAAGCGGAGATGACCAAATGTTCAGTCATTTCCTTTATTTAAATCTAGCATAATTTATTTATATCGTCAAACCTAATTAATGGCACATCAAGGATTTTCCCCCAGTCCATTAATCACTTGCAGCACATTTTTCCATGTAACCGCTGCCGCCCATCTAAATTCATCCACGATGTTATTCCATTTCCCAATCCAAAAATGGCAAAATTT
>JAEDDW010000093.1 GCA_016293645.1 Treponema sp.
AAGCATTTAACGGGAAAAGTAACGAACTGTAT
Source organism: Treponema sp. (assembly GCA_016293645.1). Classification (GTDB taxonomy): domain Bacteria; phylum Spirochaetota; class Spirochaetia; order Treponematales; family Treponemataceae; genus Treponema_D. The sequence continues at coordinate 33 of JAEDDW010000093.1, forward strand.
TTTTTTATGGAAGACTGTTCGTAATCCTGTGCTTGATGACACATTTACAGCAGTTTCCGTGATTCGGATATGTCAGCTTCGGACACATACATTCTTTTAAATTGGGACAGTTCATTCCTTACACTCCTCGTAATTTAAAAATAACACCAGAAGCTTCGTAGGTGAACTCTCCTGGTGTTATTTATGCAATAATTTTACTTTGAAAGAAGCTTCTTTACTTCCTCAACCTTCAGAACCTTTCCAGTTGAAACAACTTCCCCGTTCACCATCAAAGCCGGCATACTCATAACTCCCGCTTCCATGATTTTCTGAAGATCTGTCACATATTCAAGATCAACTGCAAGATTCATTTCTGCAAGTGCATCAATCACATTCTGATGAAGAGCCTTGCAGTTCTTGCATCCGCTTCCAAAAACCTTTACAGTTTCAACCTTACCCTTTGCTTCCTTTGCAGCTGATTCACAGCTACCGTCACAACAACAATCGCTCATTTAAAGCCTCCTTAAATTGTTTTATATTTACAATATAAATCCCTGAACTAAATTGAAAAAATAACCGACTAAAATAATTCCCAAAGTGCAAATCGAAATGAAAACGCCCAAAAGTTTAGGCTTCACCGCCTTGCTCAGCATGATCATACTTGGAAGACTCAATGTTGTAACCGCCATCATAAAGCTCAAGACAACACCAAGCAATGCTCCTTTTGCCAGAAGACTTTCCGCTATAGGAATGCAGCCGAAAATATCTGCATACATTGGAACGCCGCATATTGTGGCAAGAACCACTCCAAATGGATTATTAGAACCAAGCACTTTCTGAATCCAGCTTTCAGGAATCCAGTTGTGAACCAAGGCTCCAATTCCAACGCCAACCAAAATGTAAGGAAAAACCTTTTTCCATGTTTCAAGAACTGCATCCAGCGCCGACTTGAATCTGTCTTTCTGAGAAATCTCTTCTTCCGGAAGATTTGTGTTTATGTTCTTTCCATTGCGGATAAAGTCTGCAACCTGATCTTCCATATGAAGCTTTTCAATTATGGTTCCGCCAAGTACAGCGATTATAAGGCCAACGATTACATAAGCCACTGCAATTTTCCATCCAAAAATGCTCATCAAAAGTACAAGACTTCCCAGATCCACCATAGGGGACGAAATCAAAAAACTGAAAGTTACGCCCAGAGGAAGTCCCGCAGTTGTAAAGCCCATAAAAAGCGGAATGGATGAACAACTGCAGAATGGAGTTACAGTTCCAAGAAGAGCAGCCACAATCCTTGCTCTAATGCCGTTAAACCGCCCCATGATTTTCTTGCTTCTTTCCGGTGGAAAATAGGACTGAATGTATGAAATTATGAAAATCAATACGAAAAGCAGAACAGTAATTTTTATTACATCATAAATGAAAAAACTTACGCTTCCCCCTATTCTGGTCGTTACATCAAGCCCGCAAAACCCCAAAAAATTCTGAACAAGAACATTCAGCCACTTCATCCCAAGAATCTGATTCTGTATAAAATCCCAAACCATATGGTTCCTCTTGTTATATCTATATATTTACAACTTTCGATATATAACACAAAAATATCGGTGATTCCATTCTTTGAAATCACCAGCCTTAATAATCTTATTTACCGCAGCATACCGACTTGCCGCTTTCTTTATTGCAGCTTATTGATCCAATAACAGACTTGAATTCGGAAAATTTCTTGCAGTTGATTGAATAGTAAACCCATTTTCCGTCTTTTCTGAAACTGACCAGATCACAGTCTGTAAGAATCTTCATATGATGAGAAAGTGTAGACTGCCCTATATTGAATTCTTCCAGGAGCTTGCAGGCACAAAGCTCACCCTTTGTCAGAAGCTGGATGATCTTTACACGGTTTTCATCTCCCAGAGCTTTGCAGATCTTTGCAATTTCCCGTTCTTTCATTTTGACCTCTTTCATATCGACACTCATAGATATAATATAAATATCGATAATTATCAATGTGAAGGAAACAATTTACAAGTTTCAATTCATAAGAAAAATAACTATAATCATACCCAGAGGTTAACTATGGATTTCATGAAAAATAACTGGAAAGGAATTCTCATTTCCCTTTTGATCGCCGTACCTTCCTGGTTTTTAGGAAAGCTGTTCCCGATTGTGGGCGGACCTGTCATTGCAATTGTTGCAGGCATGATCATTACGATTTTTGTAAAAGATAAAAGTTCTTTCGCCTGCGGAATTAAGTTCACTTCTAAAAAAGTCTTGCAGTGGGCAGTAATTCTTCTGGGCTTTGGCCTTGATCTTGGCGTTGTTGCTAAAACTGGAGTTCAGTCTCTGCCAATCATCTGTTCTACAATTGCAACTTCGTTAATTGTTGCATTCATCCTTTGCAAGCTGGCAAAAATTCCTGGAAACATTTCTACCCTCATTGGAGTTGGTTCTTCAATCTGTGGAGGATCCGCAATCGCGGCTACTGCTCCTGTAATCGGTGCAGACGATGAAGAAGTCGCTCAGGCAATTTCGGTAATCTTCTTCTTCAATGTTCTGGCCGCAATCATTTTTCCATACTTTGGTCAGCTGGTAGGATTTTCTACATCAAGCGGAGAAGCCTTTGGTATTTTCGCCGGAACTGCCGTAAATGATACATCTTCCGTAACAGCCTGTGCATCAACCTGGGATGCCATGTGGAATCTAGGATCTGCGACTCTGGACAAGGCTGTAACTGTAAAACTCACACGCACCCTTGCAATCATTCCAATCACATTGGTTCTTGCATTGTACAAGGCACATCAGGCAAAGAAAAGTTCAGCTGAAACTACAGGCACTTCTTCATTCAGCTTGAAGAAAATCTTTCCCTGGTTCATTCTGTATTTTATTGCCGCAAGCCTCATTACAACTTTGTGCTACAAGTTTATCTCTGCCCCTGATGCATTGAATGTTGTAAAAGAAATTTACAAGTTCCTTAAAAACTGTTCAAAATTTTTCATCATTCTTGCCATGGCCGCAATTGGATTCAACACAAACATCATCAAGCTTGTAAAAACCGGCGGAAAACCATTGATCATGGGAGCATGCTGCTGGATATGTATCACTGCCGTAGGCCTTCTGATGCAGCACGTCATGGGATTGTGGTAAATTTGTGAGAAACAGATTCTCCAAAGCCAGCATCAGAAACCTGCAGCCAGTGAGACGGACAAGGGATGCGGAAGGCGGCGGAGCCGTTGCGGCCTCCTGGCCGTAATGGAGGTAGCGAAGCGTACGGAACCTGGAGCAGCCCGGTTTTTGCGCCAGCAAAAATGGCCCCGTAAAAAAACATTCAGCATACAGAAAAAAAATCACTTTTGCACTATATTTTAGATATGAGTATTTTTGAAAAGAAAGAAAAAACTCCGTCACAGACTGTGGTGGATGATGTTTGTAAAATCAAGAAAGGCGAAAAGGTCCTAATCATTGCAAATCCTGAGACAAGCTACATTTCCCAGGAACTATACAAGGCAGCATTGGAAGCAGGGGCAAAACCGGTTCTTGCATATCAGCCTAAAAAAACTTCCGGAGATTTTTGCGAGGAATCTGTTGTCGGAGCGATCAAAAGCGAACCTGATGTAATTTTTTCCATTTCCGAGATCAAACTGGGTAAGGACGAAAAAGCAATCCAGACTCCATATGAGATTGACGGCAAGACTTTTGACAATACATTTGACTATCTTCTCAACGGAAAGAAAACAATCCGCGCTGTATGGACTCCTGGTCTCACAGAGGACATGTACAACAGAACTGTAAACATCGACTATAAAAAACTTGCTGAAAACTGTGCCACCCTTTGCAGGAAATTTGAAAATGCACAGAGCGTCCATGTAACAGCACCAGGCGGAACTGATATAACCATCGGACTTACAGACAGAGCCGGCATGGTTGATGACGGTGATTTTTCAAAACCAGGAACAGGCGGAAATATTCCGGCCGGCGAAACTTTCATCAGCCCTGTTGTTGGTACAAGCGAAGGCGTAATCGTCTACGACGGAAGCATGACTTTCAGCGATGGTGATGCAATTCTTGAGACTCCCATTTCATGTAAGGTCGAAAAGGGATTCATAACGGACATCACCGGCGGAGAAGAAGCAAAGAGACTTTTAAAGGACATCACCCAGGCTGAAAAGGATTCCGTTAAAATGGAAGAAAGCGGAAAACTTCCAAAGGGTCAGGGAGCGATCTACGCAAAGAACGCACGCAACATCGGAGAGCTTGGAATAGGACTTAATCCTGCGGCAAACATCACGGGCAACATGCTTGAAGATGAGAAAGCTTTCCGCACATGTCATTTTGCAGTTGGGGAAAACTACGACGGAGATGCTCCTGCTTTGATTCATTTTGACGGAGTTGTTCGTGAACCTACAATTATTATAAAATACGCAGACGGAACTGAAACAACGGTTCTTGAAAACGGAGATTTGAAGTTATGAAAAAAACAGCATCGGTTGCAATGATTCTTGCAGCATGCCTCATGACACAGGCTTTTGCATGGGGAAAGAAAGCCGAAGAGAAAGAAGAAAAAACACAGATTGAGAAAGATGTTTCAGATGCCCTTGAATCAGCAGGCAACGGAATCTCAAAAGGAATTGAAGCTGCCAGCCAGGGAATAAAAAAAGGTGTCGGCAAAGTCAAGGAAAAGTCCGAAGACGGAACCAAAGAACGCGCCAAAGAAAAGGCCGCAGACATAGGAACCAAAATCGGTGATTCTGTAAAATCCGGAGTAAAGAAAACAGAAGACGCAATCAACAACCATTCTCCAAAATTCCTTACAGGAACGTTGAAGGTAAAAGGGAAAGGAAAGAACTCAACTTTCACATTGAAGGCAGACGACGGAAATACTTATACGGTAAAACCCTTCAGCAGTTCTGAAGATGCCATCATAAAACTTTCTGCCTACAATAAAATGAAAATAAAAATCAGCGGCATGCTGAATGCGGAAACAAACACAATCACACTTACAACATACAAACTTGCTGAATGAAAAATGGCAGGGTACTTCGACTGCGCTCAGCAACCCTGCCGTCATAGATTAGGCAACTTACAAAAAAGGCTGTCGTTAAACAACGGCAGCCTTCATCATTTTAAATTAATCTTTCCAATCATTTACCAAAAAGCTTTACCTGCTCGGCAAGTTCTTCACGGGTAAGACTCTCATTGTGCTTGAGCATGCTTGCCGGAATTCCGTATGCCTTCTCAAGCTCATCGTTTGTCATGACTTCCTCAACAGTTCCGTATGACATGTCCCTGTTTGGATGGATCAGAAGAACCTTTTCGGCAAACATCCGCGTAAGGTCAAGTTCGTGCATTGAAATGAACATTGGTGTTTTTGTTTCCATAGAATATGCGCGAAGATATTCCAGGGCAGACATTTTCTGCTTGTCTTCCATGGCAAACAGAGGTTCATCCATGAAGACGCTGGCACTTCCGTATAGAAGACTGAATGCAAGAAGAACCCGCTGATTCTCGCCTTTTGAAATCTGCGTAAGGCCGTGGTTCATCACAGACGAAAGTTCAAATGTATCAACAACTTCGCTGAAAAGATCACTGCCCTTTATCCCCTTGGCGTTTGCCTTGAGGGCACCGTTCTGGTAGACATAGGAAAGAAGCTGCTCAACCTTGTCCTCAGATTCAAACTCCATGTTCTGGTAAATCATGGAAGCAAGAAGATTCTTTTTTTCTTCCGCAAGTGTATTTACATCCTGACCAAGAAGGTAAATTTTTCCGTTTGCAGGCTGAATACGACCGCTTGCCAGAAGCATGAAAGTAGATTTTCCGCATCCGTTTGGCCCGATGATGCTGGTAAATGCACCCGGGATGCTTCCGGTAAAATGATCAAAAACTGGAGGCAATGCATCCTCGCCTTCTTCTACCGGATAAGAAAAAGAAACGTCGTTAAAGTCAATAAAATTCATGATGCCATTATATATTTGAAGCGGGAAAAATTCAATTTTGCCCGGCAACCGACTGTATGTCCTGTTCCTCAAAGCGCCACTTCTGTTTTACATCCGGATACTTTTCATGATCCACTTCCTCAAGGAACATTTCAAGCGGCCTTACCCATAGGGAACCGTCACCATACAACCTGCGGTAGACTACCATTTTTTCCTTTGTTTCCGAATGAAACGCAACATCAACAACAATATAGCTGTCTCCCTTGAAATGCCTGTAAACCTTATTGATCTTTATTTCACGCATAGGCGGAATAATACCCTGCCCCATAGCTAAAGACAAGCCACCCAAACAGCAAATTCAATAGAAAACAATGCATTTTATCATTTTCTCCATTTCTTTATTGACACTATTTTCTAAAAACACTATATTATTTGAACATAATACGACGCGAGGTAGAGCAGTTGGCAGCTCGTCGGGCTCATAACCCGGAGGCCG
>JAEDDW010000023.1 GCA_016293645.1 Treponema sp.
CTGCGTTCATTCATCCAGCAGTTTTCCTTGCGAACAGCGACGTTGAAAATCTGGAAAACCGCGATAAAAAGGCGAACCTTCTTATGACTACTGGAGAAGTGAGAGAACGTTCTGTGAAGACTGGTTTGCCTGTGCAAGCATAGCTGTTCCGGCCTGTGTGAGAACCTGGTTCTTTGTGAAGTCAACCATTTCCTTAGCCATGTCTGTATCACGGATGCGTGATTCAGAAGCCTGGAGGTTTTCTGCACCGATGTCGAGACCTACAACTGTCTTTTCAAGGCGGTTCTGGTATGCACCAAGGTCAGCACGCTGCTTGTTGATCTTCTTGAGAGCTTCGTCGAGAGTTCCGATTGCGCGGTTTGCATCATCTGGAGATTCAAGAGACATGATTTCTTCTGTTCCAACTGAGCGGAGTCCGAGAGCTGAAGCAGACATTGTTCCGATATAAACCTGTGTGCGCTGATCCATGTTTGCACCGATGTGGAGCCACATAGAAGCTGTAACATTGTTTTCACCTGTTGGGCGAGCAAAGCGACCTGTAAGCATGTTCATACCGTTGAACTGTGCGCAAGATGCGATACGGTCAACTTCTGCGATGAGGGAAGAAACTTCAACCTGAATCTGCATGCGGTCTTCATCTGTGTAGATACCGTTTGAAGACTGAACAGCGAGTTCACGGATGCGCTGTACGATATCTGTTGTTTCCTGGAGATATCCTTCTGTTGTCTGGATGAAAGAAATACCATTCTTTGCATTTGTAGAAGCCTGATTCAAACCGCGAATCTGTGAACGCATCTTTTCAGAAACTGCGAGTCCTGAAGCATCGTCTCCAGCACGGTTGATCTTCATTCCAGAAGAGAGCTTTTCCATGTTCTTCTGGTTGTTGAGTTCAGTGATTCCTTCTGAACGCTGTGCAAACATTGCACTCATGTTGTGATTGATAACCATAATTTATCTCCTATCATCAAGGTACTATAGTTGTAGCAAACTGTGCATTTGCTTCCCCAACTTTTGGGTCTACCACCCTATACATTGATTTTCGGAGTTTGAAAAATGAACTTTAGCAAAAAAAAGATTTTTTTGATTTTTTTTTAGCTTTTTTGCCTTTATTTTTTTTAATTATGTATAGAAGAAAAGAGCTTATTTAACGCCTTTCGAGCATTCTGTGCAGCCTGTAACGATTACGTGTTTCTTTCCGCCGGATTTGTTGAACAGGCGGGCTATGAGATGGCCGTCCTTCAGCGGAACGGTTTTGTGGCAAACGGGACAGATTCTTTTCAGTCCTGGTTCTGGGGCAGGGTAGCAGTGGGGACACCCGTTTATAGTGCACAACTGGTCCGGCACGTTCATAGGCCGGTAAACACGGCTTACAAGGTCTTCTCCCGGCAGAAGCATGGTGTTGCAGAGGGGGCATGAAACAAGCAGTCCCTTTTTTGCGGCTTCATTTCTTTTTTTCTGAAGCCTTTGTCGTTCCGCCTCTTCCTTGTGGGCCTGACGGTTTATGTAAAAGTTCAGCAGATAGATGATTGTCAGAAGTGCTATGGCTGCTACAGCATAAAATTTAAGGTCCATAAGTAGATTATAAAATGTGGTCTGAAAAATTGCAATTTTTCCTTTCTGACCTTATAATAAAGCTGTTTTTGAGTAAAAATATGACAAAAGTATCTGAACAGAAAAAGCAGAAAATTCCTGTCAAAGAATCCCAGTTACGAGGAACCGTTTTGTTTCCATTGCAGTATAACTATTGCAATACGGCAAATCCTTTCTATGACCTGTGGCTTCACTGGCATACTGAATTTGAATTGATACATGTCGTCTCCGGAAGTTACAGGATTTTTCTCTTGGACCATGATGAGATTCTGAATGAGGGGGACATATGTCTCATCCCTGGAAAAATGATACACGGAGATTCAGCTGATAAAGGCATTGGAAAATATGAGTCTGCCGTTTTTGACATCGAACTCATGCGCCTTCATGGATTCAGTCCTGACTCGTTCATCAGTGACATAGTAAACGAAACCGTAAATGTAAAGAATGTTTTTCATGCATCACAAAAGGATATAGGAACGGTAGTGGAGAATTTTTTTGCAGCCTTGCGTGACCAGAAAGATGGCTGGGATGCGATTGCTGCGGGAAATCTCATAGTTTTCTTTGGGCTTATAAAAAAACATCATCTTTATTCTGAAAAGAAAATTCTTCCTGCGAAGAAGAAGCTCAGAAATGAAAAACTTGAAATTGTTCTTGAGCTGATAAAGAAAAATTACATGAAGAACATAACCCTTGAGGAACTTGCTGAAGCTGCTGGTTTTTCTCCAAAGTATTTCTGCCGTGTCTTCAGGGAAATGACAAATCGTGCGCCTGTTGAATATCTGAACTGGTTCAGGATAAACATATCATGTTCAATGATCCGTGAAACGAATGACAGACTTCAGGATATCGCGCTGAAATGCGGTTTCAATGATTTCAGTTATTTCATCAAAATATTCCATCGTTATAAGAAAATGACTCCGCTGAAATACAGAAACTGCAGAAATGAAAAAAATCCTGATGTAAATATTGACGACAAAGAATACGATGTTGCTGATGGTCTAAGCAAGGAAGATGAAAGTGCTGAAAAATAAAAATATACTTGTTGGTGTTTCGGGCAGCATTGCGGCATACAAAGCTGCTTCCCTTGTAAGCATGCTGGTAAAAAACGGTGCCAATGTACATGTTCTTATGACTGCAAATGCATGTAATATCATCAACCCTATTGCATTTGAGACTCTCACTGGAAACAAATGCCTTGTGGATACTTTTGACAGAAATTTTGAATTCAAGGCGACGCATGTTTCCATTGCGCAGTCCGCTGATCTTTTTATTGTCGCTCCAGCTACCGCAAACGTAATTGCTAAAATTGCGAACGGACTTGCTGATGACATGCTTACGACAACGTTCCTTGCTGCAAAGTGTCCAAAGATGATTTCTCCCGCGATGAACACTGCCATGTATGAAAATCCGGTTACTCAGGACAATCTTGAGAAATGCAGGCACTACGGTTATGAAATCATAGAACCTGCTTCCGGTTATCTTGCTTGCGGTGACACAGGAAAAGGAAAACTTCCGGAACCAGAATATCTGTTTGAATGTGTGCTTGATGAAATTCAGTTTGAGAAAGATTTGTCCGGTAAAAGAATTCTTGTTACGGCTGGACCTACCGTAGAGTCCATTGATCCCGTACGGTTCATCACAAACCACTCAAGCGGAAAGATGGGGTACGCCATTGCAAGAACCGCTCACCGTCGTGGTGCGAAAGTCGTTCTTGTTTCCGGTCCGGTTTCCATAGACTGTCCTGTCGGTGTTGAACTGGTGAAGGTTCAGTCTGCCAGAGAGATGTTTGATGCAGTCAAGAAAAACTTCGATGATGCTGACATAATCATAAAGGCCGCTGCTGTTGCCGACTACAGACCGAAAAATATCAGCGATGAGAAACTCAAGAAAAAGGATGTTGAACTTTCAATCGAGCTTGAAAGGACTGATGACATCCTGGCCTGGCTTGGAGCAAACAAAAAAGAAAAACAGTTTCTTTGCGGTTTTTCCATGGAGACTCAGAACATGCTTGAGAATTCCAGGGCAAAACTTGAAAAGAAGAATCTTGATATGATATGTGCCAACAACCTTAAAACTGTAGGTGCCGGTTTTGGCATCGACACGAATGTTGTTACATTGATTACAAAAGAAAATGAGACGGAACTGCCGGTTCTTTCAAAAAATGAGGTAGCAGGCCGTATTCTTGATCATATTCTTGATATTCTGAAAAAATGAAATACAAATATATATGGAAAACTTTTAAAAACGGTATGTTCTAAGGTTTTCCAGCGTTCTGTCCATAGCATCGGAGGTTTATATTATGGAAGAGACAGTTGTAGAGTCAGTTACTCAGGTGGCTGATCAGACAAGGACCATGCTTCATCTTGACGAGTTGATGGCATATCTTACTTGGGGCAATCTTATGAAAGTTGCCATTGCTGTTATTTCGGTTCTTGTGTTCTATGTTCTTTACAGAATCATAAAACATGTCATCAAGAAGCAGGCAGCTCCAAGAGTGGAACAGCATACTTACATGCTTGTCAACAAGTTTGTAAGTTATGTTTTCTATGTCGTCATCGTGATGTATATACTAAGCCTTTTTGGAATCAATCTGAAGGCCCTTTGGGGTGCAGCCGGAGTAGCCGGACTTGCAATCGGTTTTGCCGCCCAGACAAGTGTCAGCAATCTTATCAGCGGTGTTTTCGTTCTAAGCGAAAAGGCAATGAAGATTGGAGATTTCATTCAGGTTGGGGATGTTTTTGGTACAGTTGACAGCGTTGGTCTGCTCAGTGTTCGCGTCAATACTCTGGACAACCAGATGGTCCGCATTCCTAACAGTTCAGTAATCAACAGCAATCTTGTCAATTACAGCCATCATTCGATCCGCCGATTTGTATTTGAAATGCCGATCAGCTATGATTCTGATATGGAAAAGGCTCTTGCTGTTGCAAAGTCAATTCCTGAAAAATGTACATGTCTGCTCAAAGATCCTGCTCCTTGTGTTTATTTTGACGGTTTTGGAGATGCAATCGTCATCAAGATCGCTGTATGGTTTGGCGGTAGTGATCTCATTCAGGCAAAGAACGAAATGTATACAGCCATCGTAAATACTTGCCGTGCGGAAGGAATCGAAATCCCTTACACACATTACGACATCAATATTCTCAGCAAGAAGTAGTTTTACCCATGGGACGCAGGTCTCAATTTTTTCCATGCATGATGCAATCCTTGAGATTGTTTCATGCATTTTTTTTCTTTCTGGGATTATATAATAAGTATGAAAATACTATATGGATCCATTGGTGTAATTGCTTTTTGCCTGTCTGTTTCAGCATGCAATCACTTTTATGAGGATGAGCTTGTCTCCTTTACTCTTCCTAAAAATGATGTCTGGGTTGCAAGGACATCTTCCGGCAGAACTTTTAAAGTGACGGGAGATTCCTTCAGTATTCTTGTTGATAAAAATATTTCCCTTGCCATCATAGCCTGGGATTCTGAAGGCAATAAATGTGGTGCCATATATCCTTACAACTATGATCTTGATAAGGATTACTGTTTTGCTTCCGATGTTCTATATTCACTATCGCTTGGAGCGACCTGCAGCAGTGGAGAAAAAAATTACTGTCTTTCAACATTCAACTGGCGGCGTTTTGAAAATGAATGTATTGCATTGGGCGATGACATATCAAAAGTGAACAAGGAAAACATCATGAACAGAATTGCCAAAGGCATATTCAAGAAAAGCGATCTGAAACCGGAAAAGAAAAAATCCGAAGTAACTAAGACCGGGGAAGAACATGCTGAATAAAGTTTTTGCTGTAGTGGCGGAATTTCTGATTTTCATATAATATGAAGGCATGAAAAATAAATTTGCTGCCCTGATGATTCTTCCGTTTATAATTTGTTCATGTTCAAAAAAGAATGTGCAGAACAACAACAGTTTCCAGGAACTGGAATCCGTAAAAAGCCATACCTGGTATTGTTTCACAGAAACCGGATATAAAAAAATCAGTCTTCCTCAGAATGCCGACATTGTTCTGGAAAAGCCATGGACTGAGGCCGTCAGAATTTCCAGTGCAGGTAGCTGTCCTTATTTCTACGGAACCAATGGAGGCGCGCCAAAATATGGTGCATATGCCATAGTGAATAAAAAAGGACTGCTTGCTTTTTCAGAAGATTCAATCGACTTTTATCCTGAAAATTCCATCTTTGCAGATGATACGGCAGATTCAATGGTTTTTTCCAACGGAATGCCGGTCTTCTACCTTTTCAGAAGTACTTTCTTCAATGACGATTCCAGATCTCAGGGAATGATTCATCAGTCCAGACCGTTTCTTGTTGAGTTCAATCCTGTGTCAAAGGTTTTCTATCCGCTGGTGTCCTATGAAAATCTCAAGCTGGGGGGCAATGATCAGATTTCAGGTTTTTTCTGGAACGGAACAACATGGTCGTGTGCGGCAAAAAAGAGTGTAGCCTCTGGCGTTGAGTTTTCATACTTCTACTGGCAGCCTCTTGTGGATCTTGCTGATCTGAATCCTGCCATGGGAGAGGAAACTTTTTTGTTCAACTCAATGACGGAAGAAGAATATAAAAAACTCAACATGCCAAAACTCTGGAAAGAAGCACCTGTGGATTTAAAGAATCTTCTGTCATCCATTCCGGAAGAAATTTCCTTTTATGTTTTATGGAGGGATAATTCAGGAACTTCACCTGTAAGTTATTGTCAGACCGGTAGTTCAGATTTCATGCTCAATGCTCATGGTGCCGTTGCTGCAGCCAGTGGTCTATGTGCAGTTGTTTTTTCAGACGGAACTACATACATCAAGAAGATAAACGAAGACAAGGTGTGTGCAGCCTTCAGACTGCCTTTGCTTCCTTCCGGCTTTTCATATGGAGAAGAGGCCATTTCCGGAAATACCCTGTACGTTGCCTGGGAGGAAAGTTCTTTCTTCAAGACAGGACGTGCAGGTTTCATCACCGTTGATTTGAAACCAATACTTCAGACATCAACGAAGAATTGAATCTAGAATGAGAGTTTCACCAGATTTGGAATTTTCATTCTTGGTGTTTCCTTGATGTACAGATATTTAAGTGGATGGACATCAAGCGCGTTGGTTTTCCATCCGCCGATTATTTCTGTGTCTATAAGGTGGCCGCTTACTGGATGGGAAACAGGAATGATCACTCCGTCATCAAGCACTATCTGTTCCGCCTTTGCCATAAGACGATACTGTTCTTCTGTGTTCTCAAGTCTCATTGCATTTACAAGAAGATCGTCGTATTCCGCATTTATCCAACGGGAGACATTCAAAGATGAATTGCCCCTGAAAAGTTCAAGAAATGCGAGCGGATCCGCAAAGTCACCGATCCATGAATAATAGAAGAGATCTGCGTTCCAGGCTGGAATTGATGAATTGTATCTGTCTGCCGTTGTGTTCTGCATTGTGAGTTCAACGCCAAGAGGTGCCCATGCTTCTTTAAGAAGTTCTCCCCAGGCTTTCAGATGTTCATCACCGGAAATTACGGCAAAAACGATCTGCAGTTTTTCATCTTCTCCGATCCCGTATCGTTTGCGAGCCTTTGACATCATTTCCTTGGCATCGCTCAAATCCCAGTCTGAAATTCCTGTGACGGAAGGATATCCCGGGAGTGGGTTGATGAAAGTTTCTGCATGGATGCTGAAGTTTTTTCTGAGTTCATCAAACGGTACTGCTTCTATGAGAGCGTTTCTGAATTCTTTCTGTGTCCATGGATAGTTCTGCATCTTGAAGAAGAGATAGACCGTGCCGAATTCAGCTCCCATCTGAAGTTTTGTCTTGTTTATGATTTTTGAGAAATCAGCGTTTCCGCATACCCAGTCAAATTTCCCCGTATTGAATTTGAATGAATTTTCCGCGTAATCATCTCCAATATGAAAAGTGATTCCAGGAATTTTAACGTTTTCATGGTCCCAGTAATTTGAATTTTTTTCGAGCATTATCTCAGATGAGTCAGCTTTCTTTAAAACGAATGGACCGCTGTAAACATCCTTCTTCGGACTGATGATTGAGAATGCATGGTGACAGAGAATTTTTGCAAGATGCCCCATCGGTTCCTTCAGGTGAACAACCAAAGTGTGTTCGTCCCTTACATCTATGCGGACTTTGTCTGCCGCAAGACGGCCTTCACGGAATTCCTGTGCTCCTGTGATGCTGTCAATCAACGAGGCGAACGGTGCGTTTTTAGTGGAGAGAAGGGTAATCCATGAGTCCTTTACATCCTGCGCCTTTATCGGTGTTCCGTCGCTGAACGCCGCATTCTGCCTAAGATTGAAGGTCCATCTTTTTTTGTCTCTTGATATTTTATAGGATGTGCAGATTGCCGGTATAGGATTGAGGTTTGCAGGATCATAGGAAAATAAACCCTCGTATAGGCCGGTGAAGAGTTCCGCCTCTGCTGTATATGCGGCCGTCATCGGATCCATGTTGTACACGTGGTTTGAAACCGAGATGTTGATTACTCTCTGTTCCGGAAGATTTTCAGCGAAAAAAACAGTGGTTCCCGCCAAAAAAAGAACCACCTGAGCCAATATGCTTTTTTTCAATTCAGTTCTCCATAAACCGGAAATATGGTCTATGCCTGAGCAGACTGCAAGGCCATCATAATCCAAGTTTTTTCATCTGTTCCGCTTCCTCAGCATAGGCAACGTAGTCGCTTCTCTGCTGGTTTGCTTTCACGATGATATTTTTAATTGTTGTAAGTTCCATGCTGCATCCCTTGATTTTTGTTCTGTCAGCCGGGTTTGCAGTGTTTTTGAAATATTCATCAAGTGCGATGATGAGGGCAAAGAGATGATTGTTCTCGACAAGCTGCTTGTTCAGATAATCAAGAATTGCTTCATCTTTTTGCTGTGAAATTCTAGTGTATCCTGGACTATCCTTTACAGCAAATGCTGAGTAGATTTTGATTCGCTTGATCAGGTTCTCCGTAAATTCCTTGTAGTGTACGGTTTCCTTTTTCTTTGTTTCAGTTTTTTTGTCTGTGATGACAACTTCATAATCGACAGACGGTTCTTCAAGTCCAAAGAGATTTCTCAGAAGTTTCTTGAGCTTTTCCTGGAATGATTTTTTTCCGCTCTGAAGAACATCATGGTTTGCGATAACTTTGTCCAGTACGACTTTATATGAGTCGTAGGTTGTTCCGACAAGACGGAGTGATTCCATGAGAATTGCATGGATATCGACCTTCTGGACCTTGGATTCAGTTGATTCAACCTTCACCTGAATTTTGGCAAGGAGGGCTGCCTGCAGTTCTTCCTTGTTTGGTGCGGTTTCCTCAAGGGAAAGTTCGTTGATGAGTTCAGCATTTACCGGGCGGCGTGGCATGCATGATGGGAAAAGTCGCCTGATTTCTCCAACCATTCCAGCTGTCGATGCATAGGCCTTTCCTTTGTCAAATGCGGAATTTTCAAGGATTGTTTTCCTTATTTCAAGCTTATAGCGTTCCCTCTGGAATTCAGCAAGATCTTTCAAAACCTTGGTGATTTCTTCCATAGCATTCTGTGTTTTCAGAGTGTTGTCTTTGATCATGCTGACTGTAAGCTGATCGGCATTTGACTTAAGTTCATTCAATGAAATTGCAAGAGCTCTTGTGTTGCATCTGGTTGAATTCTGCGAAAGGTTGTTCCATGAGAATGCGTTGTTCAGCTCAAGCATTTTCTTGATGGATTCGATGTTCAGCATCTCAACGGAAAAACGCATGTAGTTGCAGACATAGTCGACCATGCTTTCATAATTGCTCAGGCGTATACCGAGTATCTGGGATCTTTCATTATCGTTGAACGGCGTTGTGTCTGGCGACTGAATCGAGGTAACTTTATTGTCTTTCTTGTATGGGTCAGGAACGATAAGTCCGCGCTTAACGAGAGCGTCAAAAATATTTCTTACGCATGAAAGATGAAGCCTGTAGTCATCCTGAATTTTAGGAAGCTGAACTCCATCGTACCACTGTTCGCGGTCTGCCGCTGCCATGATAATTTTTGTGTTGAATGATTCGTTTTCTGCCATACTCAGTCCGTCTGAATTTAAATCTAGTTTTATACCTTCCTTATCGGAACATGAGCCGCCGGATGTTAGCATTTTATTTTTAGATATTTTCTCAACTTAAAAAAAAGCACCTGAACCAATATCAGGTGCCTTGTATTTCAAGTTCTATTTAAGTCTTGTTTCTTCAACCTTGTCGTGCTGTTCCTCAAGGATCTGCATTACGCGGTCGATTACCTTCTGCTTTGGATCAGCTTCATCTGCTGGAAGTGTCGCAAGATAATCTTTGCGGAACTGCTTGCAGTTGATTACCGGACTTGCGGTGATCACAACTTTGTCCTGGACGACGATGTCGGAAAGCATGTCTTCCTTGCCTTCCTGAATCTGAAGTATGGATCCGTTGATGCTTACGAGAATCGCAACGTCAAAAAGGCGGAGGTAGCTGTCGATTTCCTTGAGGCCACGTTTTGTTTCCGGGTGTCCTGGTCTATAGCGTGTTCCAGAAGGGAATACAAGGATTACTTCACCGCGGCGCTTGCAGTCGTCCATGGCATGCATGGCAGCAAGGTTGATTTTGCGGGCCTTCATTTCTTCTTCTTTAGCTTCATCCTCAGAGACATCCTTTGCGTTCTTGTCAAGGCTGCGTGTCGGATAGATGACAACGCGCGTAAAGCTTTCTGCAAATGCCCGGACAATGGAGTCGTCTTCGTTGAGCTTCATTCCTGCGATGGCAACTATTTTCTTTGACAGTTCTGCAAGCTCCGGATCTCCGTCGTGGGCAAGCATGTACATGATTGCCGGAAGATCGGTGTTCGCATAATGTTCCATAAGAATAAGGCCGCTTTTTCCTTCCTTTACCTGTCTGTAGAAGTCTAAGAAGTTTTCTTTTGCGCCGATGTGGCTTTCTGGAAGGATATTGTCAGAGACCAGCTTGTCGATAAGGAATCTGTTCTTTTCGTTTGCCGGTTGATATACGTTTGAAGCGTCGATTTTTGCCGCAGCAACGGAATTTCCCGCAAGCTGCTTGAAATAAGGACCATACATGCTGCGAATTGTATTGATTTCCATCATTGAACTCCAAAAAGTGTGTGTCTTTCCATTATAAGAGTAGAAAATTTAACTGTCAATTATATGGTGACCGGGAGGTGATAAAAGAAAACCGGTAACTTGTTGTCGATTTTCCTTTTTTTTATTATCTTTATAAACAAATATAGAAATTTTTTAAGGGATTATTCCTTCGTGAACATTTTTAGATGGTAAAGTGAAAATACGGGAAGGAAGGAAGAGGATGGCAAAAACACTTGCAGACCGGAACGATAGTTTTCTTGCCGGTTTGCACGTGTAGCGACACAGGGAGCGGTTTTGACAGACTCGGACTGACTGGAAGTGTTTTTATATTCTGCAATCCAATGATGTTCTTGCTTGGAATGATCGACAATTATTTTTTTGGGAGATAAACATGGCTAAACAGTTAGTTTACGGTGAAGACGCACGCAAGAAGATGCTCTCTGGTGTTGAGCAGATTGCAAAGGCTGTCAAGGTTACTCTCGGTCCACGCGGCCGCCTTGTAATGCTTGATAAGAAATATGGTGCACCGACAATCACAAAGGACGGTGTTTCTGTTGCTAAGGAAGTTGAACTCAAGGATCCTTTCGAGAACATGGGTGCTCAGCTTGTACGTGAAGTTTCTTCAAAGACAAATGATGTAGCAGGAGACGGAACTACTACAGCCACAGTGCTTGCCTATGCCATCGTACGCGAAGGACTCAAGCAGGTGTCTGCCGGAATGACTCCAATCGGAATCAAGCGCGGTATCGACAAGGCTACAGCTCAGGCAGTTGAAGAAATCAAGAAGAATTCACGTGCAGTAAAGGGCAATGACGACATCACTCATGTTGCTACAATCTCTGCAAACAACGATCCTGAAATCGGTAAGATTCTTGCAGAGGCAATCGAAAAGGTTGGCAAGGACGGTGTAATCACAGTCGAAGAATCAAAGAACATGGATACAACTGTAAAGACTGTAGAAGGCATGCAGTTTGATCGTGGTTACATCAACGCTTACTTCATCAATGACCGCGAAAGAATGGAATGTTCTTATGAAAATCCATATATCCTCATCTATGATGAAAAGATCAGCACAATGAAGGATCTTCTCCCAGTTCTTGAAAAGGTAGCTCAGACTGGCCGCCCAATCATCATCATTGCAGAAGATGTTGACGGTGAAGCTCTTACAACTTTGGTTGTAAACTCAATCCGCGGTGCCCTCAAGTGCTGTGCAGTAAAGGCTCCAGGCTTTGGTGACAGACGTAAGGAAATGCTTCAGGATATCGCAATCCTTACAGGCGGAAAGGTAATCTCAAAGGCTGTAGGACTCAAGCTTGAGACAACAGAACTTGAAGACCTTGGTACAGCCAAGTCTGTAAAGATCGACAAGGACAATACAACAATCGTTGACGGAAACGGAGACAAGGCTGCCATTGCTGACCGCGTAAACGAAATCAAGACTCAGGTAGAAAAGTCTACTTCTGATTACGATAAGGAAAAGCTCAAGGAACGCCTTGCAAAGCTTTCTGGCGGTGTAGCCGTAATCGAAATCGGTGCTATCACAGAAACAGAAATGAAGGAAAAGAAGTTCCGCGTTGAAGATACTCTTGCCGCTACACGCGCTGCCCTTGAAGAAGGTATCGTATGCGGTGGTGGAATCGCCCTCATCCAGGCTGTTAAGGCCCTCGACGAGTCAAAGGCAAATCTTGTTGGAGACGAAAAGGTTGGATTCGACATCATCAAGCGTGCTCTTGAAGAACCAATCCGCCAGATTGCAGAAAACGCAGGTGTTGACGGTGCCGTTATTGCAGATAAGGCAAAGAGTGCAGAAACTGGTGTTGGATACAATGCCGCTTCCGGTGAATGGGTAGACATGATGGCTGCCGGTATCATCGACCCTGCAAAGGTTACTCGCTGTGCACTTCAGAATGCCGCATCAGTTGCAGGAATGCTCCTTACAACAGAATGTGCAATCACTGACATTCCAGAACCTCCGGCTCCTGCAGCAGCACCTGCTCCAGATATGGGCGGAATGTATTAATAGATAAAAGAAGTTTTGCTTGAATTCCAAGGCTCCTCGTCTGCAAGGCGGGGGGCCTTGTTTTTTATGTGGTCTATAGAATAAACATGAGTTATAATTAACGTATGCGAATCGGCCTTGTGTTTTATGGAAGTTGCAACGAATATTTTTATCAGCTTGCTGGAGGAATCAAAAGATTCTGCAATTCCAGAAATATAGATGTTCTTATATTCATTACTGGAGCACCAAACTGGCTTCCTGATGATTTTGGATATCATGACTGGTCATTGACCAGATTTCTCAACGAAAAAAACATTGATGGTGTAATTTTTGCGACGGGAACCATATGTCATTACGTTTCTCTTTCTGAAATACAATCAATCGTAAGATCCTTTCTTCCATTGCCTATGGTCTCCATGAATGTAAAAGTTCCGGGAATACCCACGATATTGGAAAGCGCAGAAAAAGGTTTCTCATTCTTAATAACCCATCTGCTTGAAGATCATGATGCTAAAAAAATTCTATTCCTTACGACGCGTTCAAAAAGCAACGAGATAAGGGAGCGCATGGACATAATGAAGAAAGTTATGAAAAAGCATTCCCTTGTCCTGGAAAAGAAAGATATCCTTTATGGCGACTATACTTTTTATTCTGCGGAAAATGCCATAACGGAATATATGGAAAAATACGGAAAAGACTTTGACGCTGTTGTTTGTGTGACGGACGAACTTGCATACGGTGTGATTTCAGGATTGCGTAAAAATGGTCTGTCTGTTCCGGAAGATGTCATGGTCACAGGTTTTGACAATACTTCAAGTACCAGAAGTTCAAATCCGACTTTATCTTCCGTTGACCAGAATGTTCCGCTGCAAGGGGAACTGTGCGCTAAAATTCTATGTGATAGAATTCTTGGAAAGAAAGTTGATCTTATTACAGGTGTTGATACTTTCTGTACCAGACGGCAGTCCTGTGGCTGCGTGAAGAAAACAGGCGGAATCAATATCTATATAGATGAAAAAAATAATATTGTAAAGGAAAATTCCGTTTTGAATTTTGATCCAACATTGAAATTCCTTGCAGTGCAGGAACAGGTGCAGAAAGTTCAGTATCATGTGAACAGACTTCAGGGAAATCTGAATCTGGATGAATTGACTCTCAACCTGCGGGATGATTTTTCTTCTCTTGGAATAAAGAAAGCGGCCATATGCCTTTTTGACAATCCGATGAAACAGACAGCAAAAAAACTGGGCATACCACCAAAAAAGGCCAGGGTCTATTTTGCATTCAATGAAGAAGAACAGACATTGAACTACAATCCGGATGCTTTCTTTGATTGCGAAAAAAGTCTTCTTCCGGATTATTTCACCGACTTCCTCAGCGGAAACAATACGGTGATGTCATTGTACCATGGAGAATTCCTTTACGGATATCTTGTCGTAAGGCTTGGAGACTACGAGGCATTCATCTATACATTGCTGTGTTCAGTCATTGCAAAATCAATCTGTTCCGCCTTTGAGGTATCAAGAAGACAGGCTGAAAACTTGAGCCTTGCAAAAACCAACAGCGACCTTTCAGTACTGTCATTGACAGATGAACTCACGGGAATTTTCAACAGACGCGGATTCATGAAAATTGCAAGAAAAGAATTGTCCGCCGCCGTTGCTGCCGGAAAAAAAGGTCTCGTTGTATACGGTGATATTGACGGCCTGAAAAAAATAAATGATACCTATGGTCATGATGCTGGTGACAGGGCTATCCTTGCAGAAGTGGAACTGCTTAAAAAGGCATTCAGAAAAGCGGATACAATCGGAAGACTCGGAGGAGATGAGTTTGCCATTCTTTCAATCTCTCTTACAGTTCCGGTTTTTGAAAAACTCAAAAGCCGTATGAATAATCTCTGTAAGGAATGGAACAGAAATTCAAATGAACAGTTTACTCTGTCGATAAGCCTTGGTGCGGTCGAGTTCAGCGAGGAAAAATCTGACCTTTCAAAACTGCTCAGACTTGCTGATGTGGAACAATACGAAGAGAAAAAGAAGCATAAGGAATCTGCTTCAAAAAAATAAAGAGGAGACGTTAAAGTATGACAAAGGAAATTAGAAAACCATGGGATTTTCTTGATGAATATCGCGGCAAAGAATTCAGTGGTGAGTGGCCTACAGTTCCGGAGATGTTTTCCATAACTGTTTCCAGATTTCCTGATCGACCATGCTTTACGGACTTTGAGGGAAAGGATGGAAGCAAACAGACTCTTTCCTACAGACAGGTAAATGAAAAGGTGATTGCACTTGCTTCATGGATGAAAAGGAATGGAGTGGAGAAAGGTGACCGTATCGCAGTTTCCGGCAAAAATTCTCCTGAATGGGGAACCGTTTTCCTTGCGGGTCTCTTTGCCGGTGCTGTTGTCTGTCCTATGGATTATGCACTTCATGAAAAGGAACTTGAAAATCTTCTTTCCACCGCCAAGCCAAAATTCTTTTTTATAGATGAAGAAAAGTATAAGCACTTCTCAGGCGGAACATATGACTTCAAGGTCTATTCCCTCAATCCAAAAATTCCTGAAACCTATGTCTATGGATTGCAGGCGGAACCATGCGTTGACCTTCATGTCAATGTTGAGGATGATCTTGCAGTCATTCTCTTTACAAGCGGAACTACAGGCACTCCTAAAGGAGTAATGCTCACCCATAAAAATCTTGTATCTGATACATACATTGCACAGACAAGAATGTACCTGAATGAAAAAGATGTCTTCTATGCACTTCTTCCAATCCATCATGCTTATACCATGCAGGCAGTTTTCATCGAGTCGCTTTCCGTCGGTGCGGAAATTGTCTACGGAAAATCAATGGCGGTCACAAGACTCATGAAGGAACTCAAGGAAGGTCAGATAACAATGCTTCTTGGAGTGCCTCTGCTGTTCAACAAGCTGCTTGCCGGAATCATGAAGGGAATCAAAGCTAAAGGTCCGGTCGTTTATGGCGTGATAAAAATTCTTCTGGAACTTTCATACATCATAAAAAAGCTTACCGGAAAAAATCCTGGAAAAGTTCTTTTCAAGTCTGTGCTTCAGCAGGCAAATATTTATTCCATCCGCATTGCAATCTGTGGCGGTGGTCCTTTGGCGTCCAGCGTTTTCAAAATCTACAATGAGATGGGTATTGATTTCGTTCAGGGCTATGGACTTACTGAGACAAGTCCGATCATCGCACTCAATCCTGTGGATCATTTCAAGATTGAGTCAGTCGGTCAGTATTTCTTCCCTTGGATGGAAATGAAAATTCTCGACCCTGCGGAAGACGGTGCCGGTGAAGTTGCTGTAAAAGGTCCAATGGTTTTCAACGGCTACTACAGGATGAATGAGGAGACTACCAAAGTCTTTACGAAGGATGGTTTCTTCAAGACAGGCGACCTTGGAAAACTCGATAAGGAAGGATATCTCATTCTCTGTGGTCGTGCAAAGAACATGATCGTTACTGATGGCGGAAAAAATGTATACCCTGAGGAAATCGAAAACGCTTTCCAGCTGGAAAATGATATTGCCCAGATAACAGTGCAGGGGTATGTCGAGGATAAAGAGATGAAGAACGAAAAAATTGAAGCTCTTGTTTATCCTTCAGACGAGCTTTTCAATCGACTGAACCTGAAACGCGAATGCGATACCCTCTCAGAAAAGATTTTTGATGCTGTCAACGATGTTGTTTCCAAAGTAAACAAAGGTCTTCAGCCCTACGCAAGAATCAGCAGGGTGACGATACTTGATAAAGCCCTGGAAATGACAACAACTCAGAAAGTCAAAAGAACATATAATAAAAAATAAAGAAAACATGCTCACGTCAGGGACCGAGTCAATCCTACTCCAGTGCGCGCTTCGCTTGCAAGTCGTAGTTTGACTCGAACCCTGACTCCGCATGTTTTTTTAGTTGCTGTAGTCTTTTGGCTTGCTTCGTTGGGGAAGCTCCCGCAGAGAACCATGTCAAGCTGGCTCCATCTTCTATATAGCCTATACACGAATTGCCTTGTGAGATTCGTGGGGCGAAATGGGCATGGTTTCTGTTGTTTAAGTTTTTTAGTTTTTGTTTACTACGCCCATCTATCCAAGTGAGTGATCACGAATCGCTCCTGAGCGATTCGTGGGGCGAAAGTTAGGAAAGGTGCCGGCTTCTAAAAAAGCAAGTGCTTTCGCCCTTTACTTGGTTGCCACAATCACCATGGTCTTCAGTTTCTGATCGTAAGGTTCCATGTTGAATCCGCCGTAGACTTTTGCGGTTTTGAATTTGCACTGCTTGACAAGTATGTCGCGTAGTTCTGCCGCACTGTACAGTCTCTGGATGAACGTGTGGTCTGTTTTAGTTCCGTCTTTGTCGATAAGAATCCACCGGGAACGCAATCCTTCCCAGTCTCCAGCAACTGAAAAATCAGTAAGCACTGTTTTTCCGGCGCGCTCAAACCATTCCCCGGGTGTGAAATATTTTATTGCCGATTCGCGGCTTATGCACTCAAGAATGAAGGTTCCGCCTTTTCTGAGATTTGCATGGACACGCTTCAGAATTTTTATGTCGTCTTCAATACTGTCGCAGTAACCAAAGGAATTATAGATGTTGACTGCGGCATCAAATTTTTTCTTTGAGGAAAATGTCCTCATGTCATGGTTTATGAGTTCAATTTCCACACCTTCGTCTTCCGCGCTTTCTTTTGCGGCATCCAGAAATGGCTGGGTGATGTCCACTCCGGTTACATTCATTCCGCAAAGGGCCAGTTCAACGCTTATGCGGCCGACTGCACAGCATACATCAAGTACACGGCTGCCTTTCTCAAGGCCTGCAAGTTCGATGCATTTTTCGGCAATTCCGTGTGCCTGAGCCCACTGCTGTTCATCAAACATTATGGGACCGTAGTTGAGCCAGAAATCTTCGTTTTCAAACCATTCTTTTTCTTTTGACATTTTTATCTCCGGTAGACAGACATGTCATCCACTTGCTGCAAGCTCTGTGCTTTCAGAAAGAAATACTGAAGTTCCGTTTTTTGAAAGTACGACTGTCCTTTCGTGGTACCTGCTTTGAAATGAATTGAGTTCAAACATTTTAAATAGGTCAAACAAAATCTTTGTGTTGCACGACATAAGCTGCACTGATTCTGCGGAATGAATAACTATCATTGGTGTTCTCCAACAAGTTTTTTCCCAGGAAGTGTTCTCAATGCTGTCCATGACATTATCGGTTTTCTTCGTTCCTTTAATTATGCATTTGTGTTGGCAGATGTTCCTTTGAAAATCCTATTGTGTTTAATCTGATATAATTGTATAGTATAAATATGTCGGATAAGACTATTACCGTCCTGAACCTTCTGGACATGGACTTGAAAGGACATAATTCTCTCAATATTCGCTGCCTCGCCGGTAGAAGCGGACTTTCCCGTGAGATCAAGGCGTCTGACATCAACAGACCTGGACTTGCTCTTTCTGGATTCTACGAGTCTTTTGCTTTTGAACGGGTGCAGGTTTTTGGTCGTGGTGAATACGCCTACCTTAAGAAACTTGAAAGTGAAAACAATATTGAACCTATCAGGCAGTTTTTTACATACGAAATTCCATGCGCTGTATTCTGCCAGAATCTTCAGCCGTCGGAGACGATTCTTTCCTTGGCTGAAAGTTCAGGTGTTCCGATCTTGCAGTCTGATCTTGGGTCTTCTGAATTCTCCCAGAGAGTCATCCGAGTTTTCTCTGATATTTTCGCACCAAGAAAAACCCTCCATGGTGTTTTTGTTGAAGTATATGGTGTCGGAATTCTTCTTACGGGTGAAAGCGGTGTAGGTAAAAGCGAGACCGCTCTGGAGCTCATTGAACGTGGTCATCGTCTTGTTGCTGATGATATTGTCGACATCAGATGTGTAAATGGAAATTCTATTCTTGGTCAGGGTGCAAACAAACTCATCAGCCACCATATGGAAATCCGCGGTCTCGGTATCATCAATATTGCACAGCTTTATGGTGTTGGTGCCATTCGCGAACAGAAGGAAGTTCAGATTGTCATAAAACTTGAAACATGGGATCAGACAAAGGTCTATGACAGAATCGGAACTGAAACACATTTCATGGACATGCTTGGGGTAAAGATTCCGCTTATCGAAATTCCGGTAAAGCCTGGACGAAACCTTCCAATCATCATTGAGGCCGCCGCCATGAACGAACGTCTCAAGACCATGGGTTATTATTCCGCAAGAGAATTCAACCAGAACATTTTGCGCTGGATTGAATCCGGAGAAGCCCAGAAAGCCTATTATGGAAGTGACGACTTGTATTGAGTCTAAAAAGTGGATGCTTTGGAGACCTGGGGTTGCCGGAGCTTTCGTATAGAATATATTTTGTAAACAAACACATTAAGGAAGGACACTGTGATTGAAAAAATTTTGACTGTTAGAAACCGCGCGGGAATCCATGCAAGACCTGCTGCCCTCATTGCACAGACTGCAAACAAATTTGCATCTGAAGTTATCCTCGAAAAAGATACAGCCTCTGTAAATGCAAAATCCATCATGGGTGTGATTACAATGGCTGCAGGCTATAACACTACAATTACACTCAAGGCGGAAGGTGCAGACGAAAAGGAAGCTGCGGAAGCAATTTTCTCTCTCTTTGAATCGAAGTTTGAGGAGGAATAAATGAAGACTCTTACAGAGCGCCAGAAGGAAGTTCTTGAGTTTATCGCAAGATTTTCCGAAGAAAATGGCTATCCTCCAACTGTCCGCGAAATCGGGGAAAATTTTGGAATTTCTCTCCGTGCTGTTCAGGATCATATCGCTGCATGTCAGAAGAAAGGATATCTTTCTCAGTGTCAGAAGAGATCGCGCTCATTCCGTGTAATCAAGGGAGATAACTTTTCAGAATCAAAGACTTTTGTAACCAA
This sequence comes from Treponema sp., assembly GCA_016293645.1. GTDB lineage: Bacteria > Spirochaetota > Spirochaetia > Treponematales > Treponemataceae > Treponema_D. The sequence continues at coordinate 19,563 of JAEDDW010000023.1, forward strand.
AGTTCCAAAGCTTGGTACAATTGCCGCCGGTAAGCCTTTGCTTTCAGAAGAAAATCTGGACGGTTATGTTACCATCGCGGAACCTTTCGTCAAGCCTGGAAAAACTTATTTTGCCCTTAATGTGCGTGGTGCAAGCATGGTGAATGCCGGCATCCTTGAAGGTGATCTTGCAATCATTGAGCAGACAGAAATGGCCGCCGAAGGTCAGATTGTGGTTGCTGTTGTCGACAATGCGATCACTCTTAAAAGATTCTACAAGGAACAGGACAGAATCCGTCTTCAGCCGGAAAATCCTGACTTCCAGCCAATCTATGCCTCAGATGTAAAAATTGCCGGCATCATGGTGGGACTCGTTAGAACTTACTGATCATCATGGCTTCAAAAGAATTCTATATTTTCACTGGCCCTGAGGCTGGTGAAAAAAATGATGCTATAGCAAACATCCGCGAACAGGCAAAGAAAAAAAACGGCGACATTGCAGAGTATCGCTACTATGCTTCTGATATCCGTGTTGCGGATCTTGTTGCCCAATTGCAGAATGCAAGTCTTTTTGAACCTGCACTTTTCATTACAGTGCGCAGTGCTGAGACAATCAAAACAAAGAGCGACATTGAGCTTATCGTAAACTGGGCTAAATCATCAACTGAAAGTTCCAATACCCTTATATTGATTTCAGAAGAAAATGGTATTGACAAAAAACTTGAGACAGCCTGTGCCGGCGATCATAAAAAAGTTTTCTGGGAAATGTTTGAGAACAGAAAGTCCCAGTGGGTTGAGTCTTTCTTCCGCAAGAACGGTTTTTCCGTGACTTCAGATGCAGTTGAACAGATACTGGAGATGATCGAAAACAATACGGATGCCCTCAAGTCGGAATGCTCAAGATTCTTCTACTGCTTTGAAAAAGGCCACACAGTGACTTCCGGTGACGTGGATAAAATTCTTTCCCACAACAGGGAAGAAAATGCCTTTACTCTTTTTGATGCAATGTCGGACAACTCAAAAAATCCTTCACAGCGTTTTGAATCTTCTGTGGAAATTCTTGAGAAGATCAAAGCCGCTTCAAAATCCGGCTATCTTATTTCTTTGATCGCAGGACTTGCATACTGCTTCCGTCAGCTGCGTACATGGCATACGCTTCATTCAGGTGCCGTTAATCCGACGGATGTTCAGCTCAAGAGTGCAGGGTTCAGCGGCAAAAAAAAACAGGAACAGTATGCACGGGCATCAAGAATATGGAATTCCGGAGCCACATCTTCAATTCTTGCTCTGCTTTCAGCTACGGATGTTTCCATCAGGGAAAACCCTGCCATGGACGAAACTACAATGTCATTGTGTATCTACTCCATCGTAGTGAAAAATGGTCTGTTTCCTGCAAGATACGAACAGGAAATCTAAAATATAACGGGGTAGATTGAATGAGAAGAAAAGACAGGGAAGTTACGGACTTTAAAACCATTACGGAAATTGTTGATCGGTGCGAAGTCATGAGAATCGGACTTTCTGATGGCGACTTTCCCTAATCGTTGCCAGAACTTTCAGCTGTAAAGTCAATCCGCTGAAAGGTGGAGCTGATTGATCCAATAAAGATGTTGCCTGCCCTTAATTGATTCAGGATTATCTGTTGATAAACCAGAGGCCGGCCAGACAGATTGCAACTCCAAGAATCTTGCTCCATCCGATTACTTCGTGGTACATGAAGTAACCAAGCAGAAGGAGTCCTATGGCAAGAAATGCATTTGTTACTGTTGCCAGTATGCTTACTTTCCATCCTGCCTTGTAGGCATAGATAAAACCGACTTCAAGATCAGTGATTACTATTCCAAGAATGATTGTTGCCCAATTTGAAAGTTTGAATTCTTCCAGAATGTTTTCTCCCTTGTTTGTGATGAAAAACATAAGGGCTGAAAATATGGTAGATACGGCATAGGTGACGGTCATGGATGCATAAGTATTCATGTGCTGTGGAATACCTTTTGCACATATCTGATGAGAATATTTGAAAAGACTATGATTGCCAGCGGCCATATGTAATTGAACATGATGTGATTATATTCAGTTTGCAGGTAATGAGCAATAAAAAAAGACTGCCCGTAAGGCAGCCTTCTTTTTTAGCAATAAGCTTTATGCAGTCATTACTTTGAGTAGAATTCAACGATAAGCTGTTCGTTGATTTCTACTGGACATTCTGCGCGCTTTGGCATCATTGTAAGCTTTCCAGAGAAAGATTCCTCTGTAACTTCAATGTAGTCCAATGGACGGCGGTTTCCGTTAAGGAAAGATGCCTTGATCTGTTCGTTCTTCTGTGACTTTTCACGGAGAGAAACAACCTGACCAACCTTAACCTGGAGTGAAGGAATGTTTACCTTCTTTCCATCAACGCGAATGTGACCGTGTGAAACAAGCTGGCGTGCCATGCGGATTGAGTTTGCGAATCCGATGCGGTATACCAGGTTGTCGAGACGTGTTTCCAATCCTACGATGAGGTTTTCACCTGTCTTGCCTTCCTTGCGGGAAGCGATGTCGTAGTAGCGGCGAAGCTGGCGTTCCATGATACCATAGTAAGCCTTTACCTTCTGCTTTTCACAAAGCTGCTTTCCGTATTCAGAAGTTTTCTTTGTCTTCTTGAAAGCTGGATCGTTAGCTCTGTTCATTGCCTTTGGATGTCCACATACGTTTACACCAAGTCTTCTGCATTCCTTGAAACGTGGGTTTCTTCTTGTTGCCATAATATTAACTCCTGTTCACCATGGTGATTTTCTCACCAAATTATTTTGCCGCGGTGAGGGATATAATAGTTCATATATTTTATAGAAATTCGCTCATGAATTCAATACAATTTTCTGCATGAATAAAAATATGCTTGCACAGGCCTTGAAAGTAACAATGCCTGTTTTTTTCGGTTATATTTCCATCGGAATCCCTTTTGGACTTCTTGTAGTAAACGCAGGATACCCCTGGTGGCTTTCTCCTCTCATGGGAATTGCCATGTTTACTGGTGCCGGTCAGTTTTTTGCCATTGCACTTTTTTCAACGGGGACGGTTCTCTCGGTAATCGTGCTTGCGGAATTTCTCCTGAGCATACGCCATATTTTCTATGGACTTTCACTTATCGAAAGGTATAAAAACCATATTCGCCGCCGTCCGTACCTCATGTATTCAATTACTGATGAAACTTTTGCACTGGTAACCACTGTTGATGTTCCTGCCGGTGTTGATGCGGGAAAATTTTACAACCTCGTTTCTTTCCTTGACCAAAGCTATTGGGTAATCGGCTGTACCATCGGTGCCGGGGCTTATGAAATCCTTGAGGCATACAATTTGACCCAGTATCTTGCAGGCATTGACTTTGCCCTTACTGCCTTGTTTGTGGTTCTCGCCGTTGAACAGATTCTTTCCCGCCATGATGTTGCCGGACCTGTTGTGGGCGCATTGATCTGCGGTTTTACGGTCTGGCTTTTTAAGGCTGGCAGGTTCGATTCGTCCGGAATCATCTGGGTATCCATTTGCTTTGGTCTTGCGATTCTTTTTCTTCTTCGTGGAAAATCTTTCTATAAAAACAGCCGCATGGAAAATGGTGATATAGTTCCGTCTGAAAAAAAAGACGAGATTTCAAAAGCCGGAACCGCCGCCGCAGTTGCTTCTATGGCAGCTTTTGTTGTTCTCTTTATTCTGTTCAGCAGACCTCACAATCTTCTTTCAGCCGGAACAACGAAACTTTCCCTTGCTTCCGCCCTGGTTGCGGTACTTGCTTCTGGTGCTGTTGTTCTTGCGACAAGAGTTCTTCCATTTGCAGTCTTTGCAAAAAAGAACCCGTCTCTTTTCATCCGTTTCATCGAAAAATATGCGCCGCCTCTCATTATGATGGTACTTCTGGTTTACTGCTTCAAGGATGTTGATTATTCATCTGCAGGATTCTATGTTCCGTATTTTGTCTGTGTCGCTGTCTCGGGAATTATACATATCCTGTTCCGCAACAGCATGGCAAGCATCATAGGCAGCACCGTCCTCTACATGGTTTTATCCAGGTTATGGGCCTAGTTCTAATCGCATATTATGGAATTAAAAAAAACAATAAATTGAAAGCCTTATTTACAGGATGAAAATACGGGAAGGAAGGCAGAGGATGGCAAAAACACTTGCAGGTCGGAACCGATAGTTTCCTTGCCGACCTGCACGTGTAGCGACATATGGAGCGGTTTTGACAGACTTAGACTGACTGGTAGTGTTTTCATCTTGTGGCTTTGAGGATTTTAAATTTATTGAATATTTTCAGTGTTTTTTCTATAATATGCGATTATGACCGCTAACGAATTACGCTCTAAGTACATTGAGTTTTTTAAATCAAAGAATCATGCAGAGATTTCAGGACAGTCTCTTATTCCTGAAAATGATCCATCAGTTTTATTTACAACAGCCGGAATGCATCCGCTTGTTCCTTATCTGCTCGGTGAAAAGCACCCTGCGGGAACACGTCTTACAGACTATCAGAAGTGCGTTCGTACAGGCGACATCGACGAAGTAGGTGATCCAAGCCATCTTACATGTTTTGAAATGCTTGGAAACTGGTCCCTCGGCGACTATTTCAAGAAAGAATCAATTGCATTCTCTTATGAATTCCTTACAAGCAAAGACTGGCTTGCACTTGATCCAAGAAAGATTTCAGTAACAGTTTTCGCAGGGGATGAAAATGCTCCTCGTGATGAAGAAGCAGCTTCTTACTGGAAGGAAGTTGGTATGCCGGAAGACAAGATTGCATACCTTCCTGCAAGCGACAACTGGTGGGCAGCAGGTCCAACAGGTCCTTGTGGTCCTGACACAGAAATCTTCTACTGGGTTGGAGAAGGCCTCCCGCCACAGGGTTCAAACAAGGGAACAGACAGCGCCAACTGGATGGAAATCTGGAACAACGTTTTCATGCAGTTTGAACGCAAGGACGAAAAGACCCTCGTTCCTCTTCCAAAGCAGAACGTAGATACAGGTATGGGGCTTGAACGCACAAACTGTATCCTTCAGGGAAAGACTTCGGTTTACCTTACTGAAGTTTTCCAGCCAATCATTGCAGTTATCGAAAAACTCGCAAACTATAAGTACGGAACAGATGAAGCAAAGGACCGTTCGGTTCGCATCATTGCAGACCACAGCCGTTCTTCTGTATTCATCCTCGGCGACCAGAAGGGTGTTGCTCCTTCAAATATCGGAGCAGGGTACGTTCTCCGTCGCCTTATCCGCCGTGCAGTCCGCGAAGGAATGAAACTTGGAATTGACAAGGCTTTCCTTGCAGAAATTGCAGAAGCCGTAATTGCAAACTTCAAGTGCGCATACCCTGAACTTGAACAGAATGCCCAGAAGGTTAAGAGCGAACTTACACAGGAAGAAGCAAAGTTCCGCGATGCACTCAAGAACGGTGAAAAGGAATTCCAGAAGATGCTTCCAAACCTCATGAAGAATCCAAAGAAGGAAGTAAGCGGCAAGGTTGCATTCCGCCTTTTTGATACATTCGGCTTCCCTCTTGAGCTTACAATGGAACTTGCTGCAGAAAACGGATTCACTGTTGATACAGAAGGGTTCAAGGAAGCAGAACGCAAGCACAAGGAAGCTTCAAAGTCTCTTGATGCAGGTGCCGCAAAGGGTGGTTTGGCAGAACAGTCTGATGTAACAACAAAGTACCA
>JAEDDW010000094.1 GCA_016293645.1 Treponema sp.
TGGGCGATTAGGATCGGTGAGCCTGTCGAACCGTCGATAGTCTATGGGCCCTTCGACTGGGCTCAGGGATCCTTCGACTGCGCTCAGGGCCCTTCGACTGGGCTCAGGGACCCTAATTACGTTGGGGGATTCTTGAACGCTATGGATTACAGGATATCTACGTGCTCGCCGGCGAGGGCTTTGTTCATGCTGCGTACTGCGCAGAACTTTCCGCACATCGAGCAGGTGTCGTCGTGTTCCGGTGCACGGCTGTCTCGGATTGCTTTTGCAGTTTCTGGATCCAGCGCACATTCCCACTGAGCCTCCCAGTCAAGTTTTCGTCTTGCATCCGCCATTTTGTTGTCCATGTCCATTGCACCACGGACGCCCTTTGCAATGTCTGCTGCATGGGCTGCGATTTTGCTTGCGATGATTCCCTGCTTTACATCATCTACGTTTGGAAGTGCAAGGTGTTCTGCCGGAGTCACATAACAGAGGAATGCGGCTCCGTTCTGTGCTGCGATTGCTCCACCGATTGCTGAAGTGATGTGGTCGTATCCTGGTGCTATGTCCGTAACAAGAGGGCCGAGAACATAGAATGGCGCTCCCATGCAGATTGTCTGCTGGATCTTCATGTTGGCTGCAATCTGGTCCATCGGCATGTGTCCCGGTCCTTCGACCATTACCTGAACATCTTTTGCCCATGCTCGTTTTGTAAGTTCTCCAAGGCGCACAAGTTCTTCAATCTGGCAGACGTCGGAAGCATCAGCAAGACAGCCTGGACGGCAAGCATCACCCAGAGAAATTGTCACATCGTGTTTACGGCAGATGTCGAGAATTTCATCATAATATTCGTAGAATGGATTTTCATTTCCTGTCATTGTCATCCATGCAAAGACAAGGGAACCGCCACGGCTTACGATGTTCATCTTGCGCTTGTGTTTCTTTATCTGGTCGATTGTGTGTCTTGTGATTCCGCAGTGGAGTGTAACAAAGTCAACGCCGTCTTCTGCGTGGAGGCGTACAACATCGATGAAGTCCTTTGCCGTCAAAGTCGCAAGGTCGCGCTTGTAATGGATCACGCTGTCATATACAGGAACAGTTCCGATCATAGCCTTGCATTCGCTTGTTAGCTTTCTGCGGAATGGGATTGTGTCTCCGTGGCTTGAAAGATCCATGATGGCTTCCGCTCCCATTTCAACGGCTGCGTTTACTTTTGCCATCTCAACATCATAGTCCTTGCAGTCGCGGCTGATTCCAAGGTTCACGTTGATCTTTGTCCTGAGCATTGAACCGACTCCTTCAGGATCAAGACACTTGTGGTGCTTGTTTGCACAGATTGCAACTTTTCCTGAGGCAACCAGAGGCATGAGTTCCTCAACGCTCATCTTTTCTTTTGCCGCTACGATTTTTATCTGTTCTGTGACAATGCCGCGTTTTGCAGCGTCCATCTGTGTTGTGTACTGTTCCATTCTATTCCTCTGAAAATTTGTAGTTGTGCATCAGTGGGCCTGAACCTTTCCCAAGATCAAGTCCTGCTTTCAGACATTCTGTAAGATATTTTTTTGCCGAGTTTATGGCGCATTCAATGGGTTCGCCTTTTGCAAGATGACTTGCGATTGCGCTTGAGAGTGTGCAGCCGGTTCCGTGTGTATTGGAATTTTCTATGCGTTCCTGTGGAAACCAAAGAAATTTTCCGTCAGTATAGAGGACGTCGTTTGCATCGTTGATGCTGTGTCCGCCTTTTACAAGAACGGCAGTTTTGAACTTTTCACTGATGTGTTTTGCAGCATATACCATCTGCTCTTCGGTTTCGATTTTCATTCCGCTTAGAATTTCTGATTCCGGAATATTTGGCGTTATCAGTGTCGCAAGGGGAATGAGATTTTCCTTGAGGATTTCAATGGCATCTTCGCTTATGAGTTTTGCTCCGCTTGTGGCAACCATCACCGGATCGAGTACAATGTTTTTTGCGCCATACTCCTTAAGTTTTCGTGAGATGATCTCAATGAGTTTCCTGTTTGATACCATTCCGATTTTTACCGCATCCGGAACTATGTCGGCGAATATTGCATCTATCTGATCTTCAAGAAATTCCGGTGAGCTTTCCTGTATTGATTTTACTCCAAGGGTGTTCTGTGCAGTCATTGCCGTGATTGCGGTCATGGCGTAGCAACCGTTGCATGTGATGGATTTTATGTCAGCCTGAATTCCAGCGCCTCCGATGGAATCACTTCCTGCGATGGTCAGAACGCTCTTCATCTGATTGCCTCCCAGCTGTAGTCAGCTATTTTTTCTATCTCTGAAAAATTTTCCTGAATGTCCCTTACGACGACAGTTTTAAGTCCCATTTTTTTTGCAGTTTCTATGGCGTGAATTCCGTCTTCGAATACGAAAGTTTCATGAGGTTTTGTTCCAAGTTTTTCCAGACATTGGTTGAAAAGATCCGGGGTGTTTTTATCGCCTGTATAGATTCCGGAAAAATATTTCATGAGGTCAAGCCGTTCAAAGGCACCTTTTATCAGTTTCTGTTCTCCGCTGGAAGCAATGACCATGGGAATGTTTTTTTCTTTCAGCTTCATGATGTAGTCCATCATGCCTTCCTTGACCTGAGCTTTTGTGAAATAAAAGTCTGCGGCGCAATCTATGACGCCCTGTTTTATCTCTGTCTCACTCAGGCCCAGGAAATATTTTTCTTTCATGTAGGATGCCACCACGTCGATTGTTGCGGAAAGAAATTTTCTGTCGATGTCTTCCTGGGTATGGATCCCGAGGGTTGCAAGGTAGTTTTTTGCAAGATGGGCCCACATGTTCATTGTGTCAAGGATTGTTCCGTCCACATCAAAAATCGCGGCCTTCATCAATGTGCAATCTGTGATTCGTGATTCGCAGTTCATAGCTTATGATTCAAAGTCAATGTCATGAGTCCAACATTGCCGAAGTTTCCGCATGAAGAGTCCTGCATGCTTCCTCAATGTTTTTCTGTGCGAAGATTGCGCTGATCACGCTGATGCCGGCAAATCCAAGCCCTTTAAGCATCTTTATGTTGTCCTTTGTGATTCCGCCGATTGCGACAACGGGTATTTTTACTGCTGAACAGATGTCGCGGCATAGTTCGTGTGGGAGTACCCAGCAGTCGTCCTTTGATCCTGTCGGGAACACGGCGCCAACCCCAAGATAGTCGGCCCCCATTTTCTCCGCAAGGATCGCTTCCTCAACGGTCTGCGTGGAAACCCCAAGGATCTTGTCGGGGCCGATCAAGGCGCGCACGTCCTGGGCTACCATGTCGTTCTGACCAACGTGTACACCGTCGGCGCCGACTTTCACAGCCAGCTGCACGTTGTCGTTGATGATGAACGGTATCTTGTATCTTTCACAAAGTGATTTTATTTCCACAGCTTCTTTATAGAAGTTTTCTTCATCGAGATCTTTCTCACGAAGCTGGAGCATTGTTGTTCCGCCTTTGAGAGCAAGTTCAACATCGTCTGCAAGGTTGCGTCCGTCAAGCCAGTAGCGGTCTGTGATTCCATATAAAAGCAAATCTTCTTTCTTCATCTTATTTCCCCAGCTGTTCGTTGAGCCTTTCGATTTTTCCTTCCATGGTGTTCGTGTAGCCAGGACGGATGTCCGCCTTTAGAATTACTTCTGTGCGTATTCCTTTCTCCGCAAGAACCATCGTGGCATCCTTTACGCACTTCATTACTTCATCCCATTCACCTTCGATCTCCGTGAACATGGAACAGGTTTTATATTTGAGCCCTGAATCTGCGATTACTTTGCATGCCTCGGCTACGTGGGCGCTCAGTTCGTCTCCAACACCGAATGGTGCGATTGCAACTGCTATCAATGTGTTCATGTCTAACTCCGGTTATATGATCTCAATGTCTGAGTTTTTGATTCCCCTTGAGGAAACAAGGTAGAGCTGGTCAAGGAATTTTGTCTGGAAAGTTCCAGGGCCCTTTGATTTCTTTTCTGCCTTAATGGAAGCTTCATTGTAAAGAATTGTTGCGGTGAGGGCAGCGATGAAAGGTGTCGTTACATTTCCGTAGACAGCACACACTCCGCCAAGAGAGCAACCTGCGCCCGTGATCATCGGAAGGAATGCAGAACCTCCGTGGCAGAGGACTGAGGTAGTTCCGTCTGTGACAAGATCGACTTTTCCGCTGACTGCAACTGCGCCGCCTGTGAAATTTGCAATGGCGACTGCTGCATCTTTTGCCGACATTACTTCGTCAGTACTGTCTACTCCGCGGACTGAGCTTTCCCTTTTTTCAATGAGTTCCCAAAGGGAAGCAAGGGCGATCACTTCGCTGGCATTTGCACGGATGATCTTTGGCTTGCATTCCTTGAACTGCTTGAGAATGTTTTCGCGCTGCTCGCCGATTCCGATTCCAACGGGATCAAGAACCCAGTTGTTGCCGCATTCAACACAGGCCTTTGCAGTGCGTGGAAGTGTTTCCGGATAGCAGGTGAACTGTGTTCCCATGTTGATGTACATTGACTTGCTGACTTTTGCCATCATCTCACCTTCGTCGGCAAGATAGACCATGGCTGCAGAACCTCCGCAGGCAAGCTGTGCGTTTGCTACGAAATTGATTGTAACTGTGTTTGTGATTGACGGTGCAAGGGGATTGCCTTTGCGCACCGCGTCCAATGCGGAATTCACTTCCGCAAGAAGGGTGTTTTTGTTCATGATGTTCTCCCTACGCTGGTATTGTCCAGACAGGTTCAAAGGGTCAAGGTTGACAACCTACTCTCAGCCGGATAGTTCCAGCTCCCCCATTTGTTGACTGCAATTCTATTTCAAATCGCTGACTTTGTCATCCATATTTTTGACTTCCATCTAAGAATCATGAGCACGGAACGGAAACATTCGTCGCATGCCATGGCCACAACGATTCCAAAAAATCCCATGTGGAGAATCCTGCTGAATACAAAGGCAAGTCCAAAGGAAATTACCCAGTTGGAAAAGATTCCGGCTTTGACAGGAAAGTGAATGTCACCTGCTGCCATAAGCGATGGAATGAATGCGACATTTATGGCTCGTCCCGTTTCAAGGAAAAATGAGATTGGCATTATTGAAATCAGGATGTATTTGACCTCATAGTCGGTCGTGAAAATTCCAATTATCTGGCGGCGTGTTATGAAAGTAAAAAGTGCAAGACTCAGACTGAATGCAGTTCCGATCGCTGCATATTCCCACAGCTTCTTATAAGCAATGTCGTGAAGGCCGGCTCCGCAGTAATGACCAGTCTTGATCTGTGCCGCGCTGCCAATGGAGATTGCTATCATGTAGATGAAGCGGAGGATTGTTCCAAAATATGTGAAGGCCGCAATGGATGCTGTTCCGTAGAAGGTGATCAGAACCATTACCGCCATCTGTGCCAGGTTCCATGAAATGCTTTCTCCTGCAGTCGGAATTCCGATCTTGAGGATCTGCTTCCATTCCGTTTTTACTATCTTGAAAGGTTTTGCGATTGAATACTTTGTGTCGCTCAATGAGAAAACTTTTGCAGAAAGAACAATGGCGCCGACGGCCTGTGCTGCTACTGTAGATACAGCAACTCCCTTTACTCCATAAACCGGCAGTCCGAACCATCCGTAGAGTGCGATTGCATTTCCAAGGATGTTTATGAAATTTGCGCATGCGTTTACGATCATGGCTGTTCTTGTGTGGCCGTAGCTTCTTAGGATTGTGGACTGAATCATGGAAATTCCGCAAAAGAAGCAGAATGCGGAATATATGATGATGTATTCCGTTGCATACTGGCGGACTTCTTCATCAAGAGTGTAGTGTTTCAGTATCTGCGGAACTGCCGTTGCGAATGCGGTACCGATGATGATTGCAAAAAATATGATCATCTGGAGGCATGTGCGTGAAAGGGCTTTTGCACGTTCGAACTGTTTTCCGCCAAGAAGGTTTGTAAGGGAAATTGTAGCTCCGCTTGGAATGACCTGCATGAATGTTATGAGGAACCAGGTGTACTGTGTCATGAGTCCTACAGCCGCTACTGCACTGTCGGAGTATCCCGAAAGCATGAAGATGTCCACGCTGGAGAAGGCTAGAAAGAGAAGGTTTTCTATTACGATTGGATATGCGATTTTGATGAGAGATGTGTTTGTTACGTCGATTTGTTTTGTTCCTGACATAAATATCCTCTTGTGATTCCGTTCTACCAATAGAAATATTTTAAGTCAATAAAGATTCAGTTTAAAAATCATAAATTACCGTTATGGGAATTTTGTTTTAGTTGCAGGTGATTTTTATTCAAATGTGGATTGCTTCGTCGGACGGTTGTCCTCCTCGCAATGACGGGGGTGTTTTTATTATAGCAAGATAAAATAGCATGTCATCGCGAGCAAAGTGTTCGTCATCGCGAGCAAAGCGTTCGTCATCG
>JAEDDW010000024.1 GCA_016293645.1 Treponema sp.
AATACTGTAAACCGCATTGAACCTATCAAATACACTGGTTCCGTTACCGGTGTAAAGGGACTTCTTATTGAATCCAACGGACCCCGTTCCGTTATCGGCGAAATCTGTTCAATTCATATTCCAAGCCAGAATACATCGATACTTGCTGAAGTTGTCGGATTTGAAGGAAAGACTGTAAAACTTACTCCTTACGGTGATACCAAGGGAATTGAATGTGGCTGTGTTGTCGTTGCATCAGGTCATGTTCTTGAAGTTCCTGTTGGAGACCATCTTCTTGGGCGTGTAATTGATGCCACAGGAAAGGCTCTTGACGGCAAGGGGGATATTGCGGCTCAGGAATATTATCCTGCAATTGCTTCTCCTCCAAATCCTATGAAACGAAAGCCTATTGACCGCCGTATTGTTACCGGTGTCCGTGCCATTGACGGACTTCTTGCAGCCGGCAAGGGACAGCGTCTGGGTATTTTTGCCGGATCCGGAGTTGGAAAATCCACATTGCTTTCCACAATCGCAAGAAACACAAGTGCAGACATAAATGTCATTGCCCTCATCGGTGAACGTGGCCGTGAAGTTCTTGACTTCATAGAGCGTGATCTTGGAGAGGAAGGCCTCAAGCGTTCCGTTGTCATCGTTGCCACTTCCGATACTCCTTCAATCTGCCGTCTGCGTGCAGCCTATGTCGCTACTGCCATCGCGGAATATTTCCGTGACCAGTCCAAGGATGTGATGCTTCTTTTTGACAGCGTTACACGTTTTGCACATGCTCAGCGTGAAATCGGTCTTGCAAATGGAGAGCCTCCAGCTCAGCGCGGTTATCCGCCAAGTGTTTTCGACATGCTTCCTAAACTCCTTGAGCGTACCGGTACAAACGACAAAGGTTCAATCACTGCTTTCTATACAGTTCTTGTTGATGGCGGAGACATGGATGAACCTATCGCGGACAAAGTACGTGGTACATTGGATGGTCATATCGTCCTTAGCCGTGAACTTGCGGCAAAGCAGCATTATCCTGCCATCGATATGCTTACAAGCATCAGCCGTCTTTCAGGACGTGTTTCCGGAGAAAATACAAAAAAGGCTGTCCAGCGTGTGAGAAGATGGATTTCAACCTACGCGGAACAGGAAGACTATATTACCGCTGGTGTCTATCAGAAGGGCAACAATCTTGAAACTGATGAGGCCATCGATCATCATCAGGCGGTGGAGGAATTCCTTTGTCAGGAACAGAATGCCCACCTTTCAATCGAAGATACTTTGACAAAGCTTTCGGAAGTAAGCGGCATAGAAATTTCCCAGGAAGAGTTTGTCGAAAATCCAAACAGCTAAGGCAGCGGGAACCTAGTTTTCAATCATGAAGAAGTTTCAGTTCAAGATGCAGAAAATTCTCGATTTACGGCACTTTGAGCAGCAGCAGGCAGAGGCGGAACTTGGAAAAGCCAACGCCGAGGTTGCCCGTATTCAGCGTGAGCTTGATTCCATCGCCCGAAAAAGAGTTTCTACAATAAAGAACTATGACACGGAAACAGATTTTTCTGTCGTCAACCAGATACAGCAGTTTTTTACCATGCTTGATTTGAAAAAAGAAGAATACCTTAAGGAGATGGTTCAGGCACAGATGGTTGCTGATGAAAAACGCGCCGTCGTCCTTGAATGCATGAAAAAGACGAAGTCACTGGAAAAACTGCGGGAAAAGCATTTTGCCGCATGGAAGAAAGAAGCCGTCAGGCAGGAAGAGATAATGGTGGATGATGTTGTCACCGCCAAATCCTATTCCGGCAGCTGAACTGTTTTCCATCCTTCCGTCTTGTTCATTTCCTCAAGATCTGCGATTACCTGGTTCAGCCTTGAAAGTTCACGGTCCAAAGTTTTCCTGTAATCAAGTTTTCCGGAATTTACCCGTTCCCTTTCGTCTTCCCAGTTCTGCAACCCTGTTATGAAAAGGAATTTGAATTTTCCTGTATTTGCTTTTTCTGCCCACAGTGAGGCTTCCTGCCAGTATGTGTAGCATATTTCGTAACAGGATTTTGCCTTCTCAAGGTTTCTTAGATATTCATCTTTCCATGGGGCGTCATAAAAATATGCGACTTTCTTGTCGTATATGCGTCCAAGTCTCAAATGCTGTTCAACAAGCTTAAGGTTCAGGTGCATCTGGAAGAGGTATCTGTATTTTTCCCATTCCTGTTCGTTCTCGATTTTTGTATAGGCGTAAAGTGGATTGCAGAAATCGGATTTCACAGCCTGCTCCAGCCACCATATGTTTTCGATTATGTCGTCAGGGAGCTGCTGGTGATGAACGTGATAAAGCTTGTAGAAATCTTCCTTATATTTGCACATATAGGAATTTGCATTCTGCATTCCTGCAATGGAAAGAAAGGCGCAAAAGAAGAAGATTCTGACTGCATTTTTAATAGGGTTCTTCACATCATCATTATCGGGAAAAAAAAGGTGATGCTTGAGGACTTTGCCGGCTTAAATGAAAATTTAGCCCGTTGCGGACGTGTTCATTAATTTGAATAAATCTGATAAAATAAATCGGATATATTTTTGTCATGAATTCCAGGGTATTAAAGACCGGCATAGGTATTTTGATTTTTCTCAGCATAATTGCCACTGTCATCATTGTCATGCATCCGATCTACAGACAGATTGACAATGCCGTCAGAAATGCGGAAAGGCAGTTTGTCTCTGCGCTTGAGAAAAAAACTGGCCTTAATATTTCATACAAATCTCTTTCTCCTTCCATTCTTTCTGGACTCAACATCAAGGGTATTGTCCTCAGGGATTCTGGTTCCGGGGAGGAAATTCTTTCTGCAAAAAAAACTTTTGTTTCCTACAGGCTTTCAAATCTTCTCAAGGGTGACTACGAGCATGCCTTCACAATAGTCACAGTAAGAGACATGAATCTGAATTTAACCGACGAAGAACTTGCAAGGCTTTTCCCCGGTGAGAAAGAGAAAGATGAATCTGAAAAATATACGATTGCACGAATTGAGGAACTTGTAAGAAAGGTTGCATTTTCATTGCCGGTTGACCTGCAGATTAAGAAAGTTAATTTTTCATATTCGTCTGGCAGGAAAAATTATTCGGTTGTCCTGCGTGAATGTCTGGTAAAAAAAGAGACTGGAAAGAGTTCCGTATATCTGAAGCTTGATGGAAATGTAAGTTCTGCCATTGAAATGTTTGACTATAAAACCGCCGGATTCAACTACAGGGTTGACGGTTATCTGCTGGATTCAATTTCTGGAAGTTCCTTCAGGATCAGGGTTGACGACAACAGGCGCGTTGAATATTCCCTCAGGCATCTTGAATTCCTTCTCAATTACAGGGAACACAATCTGGTCATAAGATCCACGAGAAAATTTTACCCGTTGAATGTGAGGGCACTTTTAAATCTGGATAGTTTCAATCTTGACTGCACCGTTAAATCTGAAAAACTGAATCCCCTTGACTTGTTCCGGGCAAAAGACTACATGCGGCTCATCGATACCTTCAAGGGAACTCTTGTCACGACTGATTCCCATTTTGCGATGGATTTTGATAAGAATAGATATTCCTGGGCCACTGATTCAGAATTCAACATGCCAAAGGGAAAGACCTTCACAAGGCATGGTCAGAATCTTTTTGCAAAATGTTCAGGAAACAATACGGACATAACAATTGAACGGCTTGCGGCGACTGGCGGCGTGTTCCAGGGGGACTTCAAAGGATCCTTCAACATTCCGCGTCTCCAGCCAGAAGGTACCTTGAACCTGGAGCATTATGCCTTTGCCGAAAACAGCAGGATATCGACCGTGTGCCATTTCAGGCCAAGAAGAAACGAGGGCTTTGACATGTACATGGATGAAGTCCGTTTTGGAGACTGGAGCCGGTATACGAATGTCCGTGGTTATTCATCCCTTGGAAAAAATATAATTCTCGTTCTTGATGCTGATGATGAATCCCACGGAGAATATGGAACTCCTGGTCATGTAGCCATCAACGGAGCCTTGCAGCTCGGAGACAACATGTATCTTCAGGCATCGGTCAAGCTGGACAACTTCTTCCTTGATACGGGGTTGAGCACGGCGGCTTTCTTTACCGACTGCAATGGTGGAGATTATGTCGGTCATCTTGTCGAAGATTCAAAGAAATATATTACCCAGGTTGAAGTTTATTTTGCCACCGACTTTGATGATTTCACCTACAACTCACCTGTTACGATCTGCGCCAATACAGAAGAGGACAGGCAGGTTCTCTTTGTTTCTTTTGATGGTAGCGGAACTTCGATCCAGTTCAGCCGTGTTGACCTTATGTACGGAAACAACTCACTTCTGGCTTCAGGCTCTCTGGATATTGATACCCATAATGATCAGCTTTCCTTTTTCACGAACATGACTCTCAATTCATTGCCATATACACTTAACGGCAATTATACATTCGGGGACTGGCTCAATGTTACGGGAAACTACGGAATGGAAGCGTCCGTAAATTTTGGAACAAGAACACGTGGTTCCCTGCGCTTCATGAACATGCCTTTGTCATATGAAAACTATACTGTTTCACTTTTGCTTGATTCCAGTTTCTCATATTCTGAATCCGGTGACTGGGATGTTTTAATTGACAAATGTGAGATTGCGGAACTTTCTGAGAATTACAGATCCAGACCGAAAGTTTCCTTTGCCGGTGAAATCAATCAGAACGGATTCATCGCGTCAAACATTTCCTACTCAGACAATATTTCTTCGCTTGACGGAACAGGTTATGTCATCTGGAACATGATGAATGGAAATTTTGAAAATGCCGTCATCAATCTTGACCTTGCAAGTCCTGTTTCATCAGAGAACATAAATTTCAATGCGGAAGCAAAAAGTCTTTCGCCCGAGGATTTTTCTTTCAGCAGGTTCAGGGAAGAACTTTACTTCAACGTTCATTCAGGAATCAACAACTTTCCTGTGAGCCGTTTCCTCATAGGGCAGGGAACCGGCAATACTGTTTCCCTTGAGCTCAATGCAAGCGGAACCATGGAAAATCCATTGTTCTCCCTTAACATCATCGATTCCTCAATCCTTATCGGTGGTTCAAATCTTACGTGCAGATTGAATTCCACATACATAGATAATATCTTCGACATTTCTTACATTGATATTGCATGGCGTGGTTTCAAGCTGGATGAGGCTGTCGCAAACATCGACCTTAAGACCTACAACGGTAATGCCCTTGTCCATGCAAAAATGCTTGGCGTAGACAAACAGCTGGATGCCGGTTTTGATTTTGTGCTTACAAATCTGTCCGATCCTGACATCAAGGGTGTACCTGAAGCATTCTCAATTGATGCGGATTGTGTTTCCCTTGAAAGTAATTTTGTCGAAAGTTTTACTCCGTTCCATCTGTCCCTCATCCGTTCTCCTGGACGCTTTGATATTGTCACCGATGAAAACCTTGGTGCCTATGGCGAAATTACGGATGACGGCTTCATTGCTTTTACTGTTGCTGATGACAAGCCTCTTCATTTTTCCATGGACGGAACCTATCACGCTCAGGAGATTGACCTCAACCTGAACTCTATTTACTGGGATCTTTCAAAAATTTCCTATGCCTTCAATTCCGACATTTTCTCACTTTATTCAGGCATACTTACTGGAAACCTTCGTGCAAGCGGTTATATTACCGATCCTGAATTCGAAGGAACTTTGTCACTTCTCAACACAGATTTCAATTCGCCTCAGTTCATTCCGGAACATTTCACAGCGGAAGAAATCAAGGTTGCCTTTGAGGAAGAGGAGATTACTCTTCTTGAAACAATGCTCAATGTAAGTGGTGGACTTGTTGCTGCCAACGGTGTCATTTCTCTGGATAGACTTTCTTTGGATAACATGTCGGTAAACATCCGTACGATAGAAGACAGCGAAATTCCAATCGATGCCCATGTCTCCCACTTTGGAATAAAAGGATATACGTCTCTTGATGCAAACCTTGTTCTTGAGGACCGTTCCCTGTCCCTTAATGGTTCCGTAGGACTCAGGAATTCCGTTCTTTCAGTTTCCATGGGTACTGCTGAACAGAGCTTTGAGTTCAACAAGATCATCAAAGAAAAAGACAAGATAAAAGGTAAGCTGACAAAAAAGCCGCAGAAAGTAAAGAAGCCGACTGATGACAAGGCTACAGGCTATACTCCGTCCCTTGATTTCAACGTTAACCTTGAGCTTCTCATCGGACAGAGGGTTCAGGTTTATGTAAATCCGTTCCTCAGAAGCCTTATTGCGCCTTCCACACCAATCTACGTTGCAGCCGATACTGCTGCCGGACTCTGGAGCCTGAAGGGTGACATCGTCCTCAGAGGTGGAGAAATTTCATATTTGAACAGAAACTTCTATTTGAAACAGGGTAGGCTGCTTCTCAATGAAACCCAGGATAATTTTGATCCTAACATTACTGTCCGTGCGGAAACCCGTGAACGTGATTCAAGCGGTGAGAATGTTACTATTATTTTGTCTGCTATTTCTCAGAACATATCAAATTTCAATGCGGTTCTCTCTTCCGTTCCTGCCAGATCGGAAAATGAAATCATGGCTCTTCTTGGACAGATAGTTGCCGGAGATTCCACTTCTGTCGGAAACCTTCTTGTAGCTGGTATGGACTATGGTGTCCAGGTGACCCTCCTTCGCAAATTTGAGAATGCATTGCGTGATTTATGTAATTTTGATATATTTTCAATCAGAACGACGGCGCTTCAGAATACGATCATGCAGGGACTTGATATGGGGAATCGTGCGGAAAATAATTCCGTAATCGGTAACCTATTTGACAATTCGACTGTTTACATTGGAAAGTACTTCGGAAGCGATGTTTATGCCGATGCTCTGCTGCACTGGACTTATGACAAGAAAATTGCGGGATCTGGTGAAGCTGTGGGTGAGGGCCTTGTGTTCCAGCCTGAAATAGGCCTCGAATTCAATGCTCCTTTTGCAAATATCCGCTGGAACTTTGCTCCTGATCTGAGCGATTTCCAGGAATCATGGGCAAAATCTACATCCATTACACTGTCTTGGCGTCTTGCATTCTGATAAGTTCAAAATTGGGGATTATGTATATGTTTTTACGCAGCAGGCGTTTTCTTTTTTCTATTATTGCACTTTTGCTGACAATTTCCGTTTCAGTTTTTTCTCAGGATTCTCTGCCTGACGGATGGTATTATGACAAGCCTGTAAGGAACATCCATTTTCAGAATCTCAAGACCGTTAAAAGCGGTGATCTGGATGGCGTCATCAGTAGTTTCATAAGCAAGCCTTTCAATGACAATCTTATAACTACTCTTTATGACAGACTTTTTTCCCTTGATTACTTTGATGATGTTGAGGTCAAGGCTGCAAAAAACAGTGACAACGGAAAGACAGTTACACTTCTTGTTGAGGTTGTGGAAAAACCTGTCGTCGCAAAACTTGTTTTCAGCGGTAATCGTGCCCTCCACACATCGGATTTAAAGGCCAAGATAACCACAAAACAGGGCGATGTGTTCAATGACAGCAAGCTCCTTGTTGACGAACGCGCTGTCCGCAACTTTTATATAGAAAAAGGTTACACAAAGGCTTCCGTATCGGCATCTTCAGAAGAGAAGGATGATGGCGTCTACGTTACATTCAAGATCAGGGAAGGCAAGCAGTCAGTCGTCAAGTCGATAAACTTTGTCGGCAACAAGATTGTTTCTTCCAAGACCCTCAAGGGAAAGCTTTCCATGAAGGAAGTCAGCCTTTTCAACAAAGGTGCCTATCAGGAATCTTCCGTTTCTGCTGATTCGAGGGCAATCATCGCCTACTATCAGAACCGCGGATATACTGATGCAAAAATCCTCAATGTTTCCATGGATTCAGCCTTCAATGAAAAGAAACTCCGCGAGGAGCTTACAATCACTTATGAACTCCAGGAAGGAGCACAGTATACTTTCGGCGGACTTACGTTCTCCGGCAACTCTGTTTTCACCACTGATGAACTTTCAAAACTTGTGACCCTCAAAAGCGGTTCAATTTACAATGAGACAAAATTTCAGGAATCACGTGCAAATATTCAGAATAAATATTATGAGAATGGATATACAGCCAATTCCTTCTATCCTGAGGCTCAGAAAGATGCCGAAACCCGTATCATTTCCTATGTGATGCACATCCAGGAAAAACCAAGAAGCCATATAGAAAACATCATCATCAAGGGAAATGAAAAGACAAAGGATTTTGTAATACGCCGCGAAATTCCAATTGATGATGGCGATATTTTCTCAAATGCAAAGATTTCAAACGGAATGAGAAACCTTTACAACCTTCAGTACTTTTCTGCTGTAGCACCGGAAGTCGTTCAGGGATCTGAGGACAATCTTGTTGATGTTGTCTTTACTGTTGAAGAGCAGAGTACTACATCCCTTGACCTTGGATTTACATTCTCCGGTGTTTCTGATCCTAATGATTTCCCTGTATCACTTTATGCAAAGCTTCAGGATACAAACCTTTTCGGAGAAGGTCGTTCCGCTTCAGTAGGTACAAACCTTTCCACAAGTGAACAGTCTGTTTCCCTTGGTTATGGACAGAACTGGATTTTTGACCTTCCTGTAAGCGCCAATGCTTCGATTTCATATTCCCATTCAACCAACTATGCCTTGAGAAACAAGATCATGCCTAGTGGAGATGTCAATGACGACTACTACTACATGAAATACATGCAGAACAAATTCGACTTCAGCGCATCACTTGGCAAAAGATGGACTCCTGACTTTGCCATCCTTACTTTGTCTGGCGGTATGACAAACAGCATCATCAACAACATCTACGATGAAGATCTTTTTGTTCCGTATGATGCATCAGTCAGCCTTTACAACGACAACTGGGAACCTATGAATTCAATCTGGACTTCTTTCTCCGTTGATGGAAGAAACATCGCCTACGATCCTTCTTCCGGATGGTTTGCAAGCCAGAGACTTTCATGGAACGGTCTCATCAAGAAGGGTGTCCTTAGTTTTGCTCCTGATTGGGGAGAAACAGAATTTTATCTCAGGACAGATACTAAGCTTGAAAAATATCTGACGATTTTTGATCACTACTTTGCTGACAAATTTGCTGTAAAACTTGTCCTCATGGGATATTCATCGTTGTCATTCCAGATTCCTGCTCCAGGAACCAACATCAAGAGATCAAACCAGCTCTACATCGACGGTATGTTTACTGGACGTGGCTGGACTGTATACAACAAAAGTCTTGGTCGTGGACGTGCATTGTGGAGCAATACTGTTGAACTCAGATATCCGCTCCTTCAGGGTATCCTTTCCTTCGATCTCTGGGGAGATGCTGTCGCAATCAAGAAAGACCAGTCTGATTTCTTCAGTTCCCTTGGAAAAGAAGACTGGTTCTTCAGTTTTGGTCCAAGCTTCAGATTCTGTATTCAGCAGTTCCCGCTCAGACTCCTTTTTGCAAATACATGCAAATACAGGGACGGAGCATTCGTTTTCACAAATCAGAACGGAGACGGCGATTTCAACTGGAAAAGCAACTGGCATTTCGTTCTTTCGTTCAACATGACCAACAGATAGTCCGGGAGATATTATGAAGAAAAATTTATTGTCCATTGCATTGGCTGCGCTTTTTTTTACGACTGCCTCTTTTGCCCAGCAGATCACAAAATTTGCTGTGGTCGATACAAACAAGGTTTACCAGGCCTATTTCAGGAATTCTGCTCCAGTAAGAAACTATGAGACCAAGAAAGAGGAATTCCAGAAAGAACTGGACAAACAGGTCGCAGAACTTCAGCGTCTCAACGATCAGAAAATTGAGTACCAGCGCAAGGGTAATGACTCTGAGGCAATGAAGGTTGAATCCCAGATCACAAAGAAAACTGATTTCATCAATGAATTCACCGCTGCAAAAAATACTGAACTTGAGTCGCTGAAAAGATCCCTCAAGGAAAACAATATTTTTTACAAGCAGCTTTATGACACTCTTGCAAGAGTTGCTGAAAGCGGTGGCTACAGCGCAATCCTCAATCTTCAGGAAGCAAATTCAGTTTTGTGGTACAGTCCATCTGTCGACATTACTGATCAGGTCATTTCACAGCTTGGATTGTAAATGGCAGACGAAACACCCATCATCACACAGTATCGTGGAATAAAGGCACAGTATCCCAACGACGTGCTTTTTTTCAGACTTGGCGACTTCTATGAAATGTTCAATGAAGATGCCGTCGAAGTTTCCCGTCTTTTAAATCTTACTTTGACCCATCGTGCAGAAAATCCCATGTGTGGAATTCCGTATCATGCGTCAAAGATATATATTGCCAGACTTCTCAGGATGGGCCGCAGGATCGCGATTGCCGAGCAGATAGGGGAGCCTGCCAAAAAGGGCCTGACCGAACGTAAAGTTGTGGAAGTCATTACTCCTGGAACTGCTACAGAATCCGAGTATCTTGATGGTGGTGCGAACAACTTTCTTGCCTGCATGTGCATCACGTCCAAGGAATGTGGTCTTTCCTATGTTGACGTCACAACCGGCGATTTTCGCGCCACAAGTTTTTCTGAGAAGACACTTCGCGAAAATCTTGCCAAGGAATTGGGGCGCTGTTCTCCCAGGGAACTGCTTCTTCCTGAATCATTGAAAAACAACAATGACGTTCTTTCCGTTCTTGAAAATCTCGGGATTGCATCATTGTCATGGTATCCGGACTGGCACTTCAATCCTAAGCAGTGCTATGAAAGGATTGTAAGGCAGTTCAAGGTCGCAAACCTTAATTCCTTTTCACTTTCTGAAAGCAGCCCTGAAGTTCCGGCGGCAGGATTTCTTCTGGACTATATAGAAAAAACTACAAATTCATCTTCATCCCATATCTCAACCATCAATGTCTATAAAGATAACCAGTTTGTTGTGATGGATGATTCCTCAAGACGGAACCTGGAAATAACTTCCAATCTACGGGATGGTTCAGTTCAGTACACTCTGCTTGAGTGTGTGAACTGTGCAAAAACAGCCATGGGCAGCCGACTTATCCGCAACTGGCTTTCTTTTCCGCTGACAGATGAAAAAACGATCGTTTCGAGACAGGATCATGTACAGTTTTTTGTCGATAATGGATCGGTCCTCAGAAAAACAAGGGAACAGCTCGACGGAATTCTCGATATCGAACGCCTTGCTTCGAGGATTGCCATGGATCGTGCTCATGCAAAAGATCTGCAGGCTTTAAAAAATTCCCTCACTCTATGGATGAATGCCCGCTCATCCCTTGAAGAAAAAGGTTTTGCTTTTTCCGATGGCAGTGACGCAAAAAAAATAATCGATCTCATTGAAAATTCCATCGATGATGATCCTGCGACTGTTTTTACTGAAGGCAGAATCATAAAGGAAGGCTGGTCTGAAGAACTTGATCACTGGAAAAAAATCCAGCGGAATTTCAATGAAGTTCTTGAAGAATATGCAGAAGAGGAAAGAGGAGCCACCGGCATTCAGAATCTTAAGATCAAGAACACCGGAAACCTTGGGTATTTTATTGAAGTGTCCAGAGGCAAGCTGGATAAGGTTCCGCCTCATTTCATAATGAAGAGAACCCTCGTGAATGCAGACCGCTATACAACTGAACGTCTTCAGCAGCTTGAAGAAAGCCTCAACGAATCCGGAACGAAAATAATCCAGCTTGAGCATGATCTTTTCATTGAGGTCAGAAATGAGCTTAAGAAATACATTCTTTATCTTCAGCAGTGCGCAAGGGAAGTTGCTTATACAGATGTTACGAGTTCCTTTGCCGAGGCTTCGGTTTCACATAACTGGGTCAGGCCTGAGATTTCAGACGGAACTCTTGAATTTGTCATCGAGGAAGGCAGGCATCCTGTAGTTGAGCAGCATCTTCCACGCGGAGAATTTGTTCCAAACAGCCTTGACTTGTATGGTGAAAAGTCGTGCAAAAGTTTCGCTCTTATCACCGGTCCGAACATGGCTGGTAAAAGTACATTTCTCAGACAGAATGCCCTCATCGCCCTGCTTGCCCAGACGGGATGTTTTGTTCCTGCAAAAAAAGCTCGTATAGGCATCGTCGACAGAATTTTCTGCCGTGTCGGGGCCAGTGACAATCTTGCGAAAGGAGAATCCACGTTCCTTGTTGAGATGACTGAAACCGCCAGAATACTTAGAAGTGCCACAGAACGTTCTCTGGTGATCATGGATGAAGTTGGCCGCGGAACAAGCACCGAAGATGGTCTTTCCATTGCATGGGCTGTTAGTGAACATCTTCTTAATGTCTTGAAATGCAAGACACTTTTTGCCACTCATTACCATGAACTTACCCGCCTGGAGCATGACAACATAAAACGGCTTTGCATGGCTGTCAGTGAAAATGTCAGCGACATTGTTTTCCTCAGAAAAGTAATCGACGGTGCGAGTGAAAACAGTTACGGTATACATGTAGCACGTCTTGCTGGAATTCCTTCACAGGTCATAGAACGAGCCCAGCAGATTCTTGAGAAAATCCAGATTGATACCGGTGATATGGGCAGTACGATTGAGACTGTCAAGACGGAACAAAAAAAGCCCCTTACTTATTCCGGTGGACTTTTCAGTGAGGAAGAAATGGTCATAAATGAAATTCTTTCTTCCGATGTCGACAACATGACTCCAATGGCTGCCTTGCAGCTGCTGTCAAGGTGGAAGAATTCATTATCAGGTAACTGAATCAGATTTTGTATGATAACATAATTTTATCTGTGAAGGACTGCTGAAATTTTCATATCTTCCGCAATAATTTATTGATGGTTGCGGCAAGTATCATTTCAATTTTTCTGAAGCTCAAGTTTTTTCTCTGCGTCGTGCTCCGCGTGTTGCTTAACTGGTGTTATGGTGGCGGTAAGTGCATGATATGCAGCAGAGAGACTGTAGCCGGGGACATTTGTTTTGCTTGCAGGGAAAAATATCTCTATTCCCGCTGCAGGGTAGAAACTGAAGGAAGGCGTTGTTCCGTCTGTGGAAAAAGACTTCTGAGCGAAGATAATTTGTGCATGGACTGCCGGGAGCATAAGGTCATAAATTCCTGTGACTTTGTCTTTCCGATTCTTTCTTACCGGCTATGGGCAAAGACAGTCATGTTCCAATGGAAAGCCAATGGACACAGGGGCTTGTCATGGATTTTTGCAAAGCTATGCCACAGGGCGCTTTCTTCCTTTTTTGCTGATGAACCATCTGTTATTGTTCCTGTTCCGCCAAGACCTGGGAAAATAAGGAAAAAAGGCTGGGATCAGGTTGACGAATTGTGCAGGATTCTTGAGCACAAATATGGCCATAGGGTGATGAGGCTTCTTGAAAGGACGAATTCAGTTCAGCAGAAAAAACTTGACCGTGACCACAGGCTTCATTCTGAATCAAAACGATATGTTCTTTCAAAAAAAGGATTGGCCCTGAAACGTGAAAATATTCCAGAATGTGTTATACTGATAGATGATGTAATGACTACAGGAATAACTGTAGAAAGTTGTGCCGCGGAACTTAAATCTGTCGGGATATCAAAAGTTAAGGTTTTGACTATTTTTGTAGTGGACTAGACTCTTTTTATGGATTAAAATTACATTGTCAGTATATACCGCTAGACTTTTTATAGGAGTATAAGATGGCAGAAGAAGATACATCCTTTCAGCTTGTAACATTTCAGCTTGGTGATGAACTTTACGGTGTAGACATCATGGATGTTAAGGAAATCGTCAAGACTCAGAATGTACGACCGATCCCAAATGCACCTTTCTATGTTGAAGGTATCATCAATCTCAGAAGTGAAGTTATCCCTATCATCAATCTTCACAAGCGTTTCTATCTCAAAAAGATGGCTGTTGAGACAGATTCACTTACGGAAGATGAGGGTGGATTCATCATCCTTGATATCGAAGGAAATAAAATTGGTATCATCATTGACAGGATTGCCCGCGTTATTCCTGTCGATAGGGGAGACATAAAGCCGCCGCCACAGATGCTCAGCGGTATCGGAACAGAATATATCCAGGGTGTTGTCCGTCAGGAAAACAACTATCTGATTATTCTTGATACACGCAAACTCTTCAGTGCAAAAGAGTTGCAGAAGATTCTTGAACCTGATGCAGAATAGTTTCCTTGCTGCGTAATCCCGGTTTTGCCGGGGTTCCGTTGTTTAAAGGATGCGTTATAAAGAAATCTTCAGAAATTCATTGGAATTTAAAATTTCAGGGATTTACCATTATTATAAAAAAAACGGAACCTTCGCTGCTATGTGATCGGTTCAGGGAATATAAAAAAAATGATTCATACTTACAGTCCTACAATTCGGCGAAAGGAAATGGAAGCCGTCCTTACATGCATGGTTGATGAGAAAATCGGACCAGGCGACATGAACACAAAACTTATTCAGACCGCCAAGGAACTTATGGGTTTTGATGGTGCTGTTGCTCTAAGAAGCCCTGCCATCGCGTTTGAATATATATTCAAGGCACTTGATTTTCCAAAAGACGGGGCTGTCATTTTCAGTGCCCTTGCACCAGCCTATCAGGTTCTTACTGTAGAAAAGCTTGGTTATAAAGTTCTTTTTGCCGATGTATCTGAAGATACAGGTCTTGTGACTCTGGAATCTGTCCAGGACTGCATCAAGGAAGGCGGACGTCTTCTTGTGTTTACCGAATCAATGGGTATCCTTCCTGACATCAAGGCATTCCTTGAACTTGGAATTCCTGTTGTGGAAGATATTTCCCAGTCTGCCCTTGCAAGTTATCCCCTTGAAGAAAATGAGGAAACTAAAAAAGCAGAAGCCCAGAAGAAAAGTCAGGACGCAGCAGTCGCTCAGACTCAAACGGAAGAAGAAGAGGTTCTCGGAAAGAAGGCCGGCTTGTATGGTGTCTATACCATCCTTGGTATGGAAGAACATGACATTGTGACTGCGGGCGGTGGAGCCCTTCTGATTGCACCATGCAGAAAGGAATGGACCGTATTGAAGCACATTGCGGAAGAAGCTCCTTTCACTGATTCCATGACAGATATGAATGCAGCTCTTGCCTATGTTGAGCTCAAGGAATTTGCCCGCAACGAAAAAACACGACGTGAGCTTTTTGCCCTTTATTCTAGAGCCGTAATGTCAGGCAGACACAAGACATTTACAAGAGGCGAGAATGGGCTTTCAACCATCTACTCATTCCCGCTTGTGTTGAATTCAGGCTTCAAGGATGCCAAAGCCTATGCTCAGAAAAAGAATATTGAAATCAGGCAGGCTTACGAGAATTCAATCATTGCCTTAAGACAGGAAGAAATTGCAAAGAGGTGCATCTGTGCCAATTCCCTTTTGCTCAGATGTGCGGCATTCCCTCTCTATCCTCGTCTGGGACAGAAGGATGCGGCTCAGATTGTAAAAGTACTTTCAACATTGCTTTGATAAATGAAAAAGTGCCTTATTGTTTCTAATTCATTCAAATCTGACGCGGAATATCTTGGAAAGGAAATATGGGATTTCCTTGAAGCCAGGGGAATTCATGTTTCCATTTATTCCTATAATGGCAAGGATGCCGTGGACAATACGCCCAATCTCGATTTTTCAGGAAATGATTTTGTCGTGACTTTGGGTGGCGACGGAACTGTTCTCTTTGCCTGCAGAGGCTGTTCTATTTTGGGGATTCCTGTTTTTCCGATAAATCTCGGTGAATTTGGTTTTCTAGCCTCTGTTTCAAAGGACAGCTGGAAAACTGAAATGGAAAATTTCCTCGATGGAAAAAGCTTCATCAGTGAAAGAAGCCTTGTTGACTGCGAGGTCATAAGAAATGGAGAAACTGTGTTTGAATGCATCAGCATGAATGACTGTGTCATTTCATCATCTCCATCTACAAGACTTGTAAACCTCAATGTTGCCTACAACCATGCCTTGCTTGGTCCGTTCAAGACAAACGGAATCATAGTTTCAACACCTACAGGCTCGACAGCCTATTCAGCCGCTGCGGGTGGTCCTATTGTTGAACCTTCAACTCCGGCTCTGGTTCTTACTCCTGTAAGTTCTTTCAGCCTTTCTGCCCGTCCTCTTGTTTTTGGCCGGAACGGAGAAATTGTCATCACTGTCCTTGAATCCCGGGCTGAGGTGGCCCTTGACTGCGACGGACAGAAAGGGTTCCGCCTTGAAAAAGACGATGTGATCATACTTGGTATTCCTGAGTGTACGGCAAAACTTGTCGGCTCAACCCAGGAAAAATTCTATGCGGCATTGCAAAGCAAATTAAACTGGTCAGGAGGCCCACGTGCTTGAAGAACTGGATATAAAGAATTTTGCTCTCATTGATTCATCTCATGTTGATTTCAATAAAGGCTTTACTGTTCTCAGCGGTGAAACAGGTGCGGGTAAGTCCATACTCATAGGCAGCCTTGCGTTTCTTCTTGGAGGAAAGGCTAGTCCTGATCAGATTCGTACTGGCATGCATGAGGCTCAGATTTCAGGTTCCTTTTTAATTGATTCTGAGGAAGCTTTTGCCTGGCTTGAGGAACATGGTATGGAAGCTGAGGATGGAAGGGTTCTTCTCCGGCGTCTCATACGTGATACCGGAAAATCTTCTGCATGGATCTGCGGTGTTCCTGTGACCCGTACTGATCTTGCATCTTTTGCTGATTTCCTTGTGGATATCCACGGTCAGCATGAACAGCAGTCCCTCATGAAGGTTGCTGATCATAGACGCTATCTTGATATTTATGCCGATGTTGTTGATGAGGTGAATGCATTTACCGGTCTTTACAACCGGCTTGTCGAAAGGCGCCGTGTCCTTGATTCCCTAAACAGCAATGAGGCGGAACGTGCTGAAAAAATCGACATGCTTTCTTTTGCCGTAAATGAAATTACAGAAGCAAAACTCAAGGCAAGCGAAGATGAGGAACTGGAGGCGGAAGAATCAAAACTTACTTCCTTTGAAAAACTTTATTCTGAAATAGAAGAAATCACAGCATCTTTTGAGGGTGATGACAATTCCGGCGGAATCATTCCTGCACTGAAAAGAATGACCGGTACTTCATCCAGGGCAGTTGAACTGGACAGAAATTTGACTGAACTTGAAAACCGTCTTCAGTCTGCTTTCTATGAAATGGATGACATCGCCTCTGAATTCCGCAGGTACAGGAATTCCCTTGTCTTTGATCCGGATCGGCTGGTTCAGGTCCAGGAACGTCTCGATGTCATTTACAGGCTCAAGAAAAAATATGCAGGTGGTGTAAACGGAACTGTCGCTGACATCATGGCATATCTTGATAAAGCCCAGAAGCAGCTTGAAGAACTGACAGGAAGCGGTGCAGACAAATCTGCTATTGAAAAGGAAATATCCGACCTTGAGAAGAAAGTCTATGCGGCTGCAAAACAGCTTTCTGAAAAGAGAAAGAGGGCATCTGAAAAAATGTCTGTGGCAGTCGAGGAAATCCTTTCAAAGCTTGGCATGAAGGATACCAGATTCCGTGTAAACCTGACAGAAAAAGAGGGTAACGGAGTTGAACAGAAATGCGGCCCATATGGAATGGACAACATTGAATTCCTCATCAGCGCAAATCCAGGTTCACCTTTGCTTCCTTTGGCAAAAATTGCTTCTGGTGGTGAATTGAGCCGAGTGATGCTTGCCTTGAAGACAATACTCAGTGCCGCTGACCTTGCCGGAACCCTTGTCTTTGATGAAATTGACACTGGAATTGGCGGTGAAGTCGCTGTTGCTGTAGGTGAGCACATGAAAAAACTTTCTGCAAAAAAACAGATTCTTTGCATTACACATCTTGCCAGTATCGCCGTTTATGCCGATAATCAGATTAAGATACAAAAAGGTGTTGAAGGAAATACAACGTCAACAAATGTGTTCCCTATTGAAGGTCAGGATAGAATTAGTGAAATCGCACGAATGCTTTCCGGTGACAGTGTTTCCCAGGCATCTCTTGAGCATGCTGCGTCAATGCTGAAACAATATCAGGGTTGATGTTTCCGGAGGTAAATGATGCCAGTTTCAGAAGAAGCCCGCAAGGAATTCAATGAGAGAATACGTCCAATAAAAGAGCAGATCAATGGTCTTGTAAAGAAAGATAAGGATGATTCTTTTGCCCTTCGCAATATCAAGGAAGGTGTGGAGCTTAAGAAGATCATCCTTGCTGAACAGATGATCTATCTTGCGACTGTCCAGATGTCGATCAATGCCATTTCCGTTGAGATGCTTGAAGTCAAGAATAATGATATTCTCAACGATGCCAGAAAATCCCTTTACAAGGCAATCATCTATCTTGAGGATGTTGTCTCAAATACAGTCGATTGTCCGTATTCAGATATTGAATCCAAACTTGTTCCGATTCAGAGCCTTTCAATTACCCGTCGTCTTGAAATCATAAGAAAACTTGGTCTTGCAATAGATCTTCTTGTCGATGCATTCGGAGAGAACTCAAAGTGGAAGGAATCCTTTGTTGAACTTCGCGGACGTCATGCTGTAGTAGCCAAGAACTTTGTGGATATGAAGCAGGCTGTCAAGGATTATTTCAATCACAATTCTCCAGTATATGAAGACACTATTCTTTATATCCGCCTGATCCGCGAACTTCTTTCAAAATGTGCCACAGATTACCGAGACCGTTATGAACTTGCCAGCCGCCGTGTTGACGATATGCGCATGGCAGTCAATCTTCTCATCGCATTGCGACGAATCGCCATGGTCATGAGTGACAGCAACGAATCTGAAAATATCCGTAAGAAAGCCCTTGCATGGAAAACCAAGATGGAAGACGATATCAAGAAGGGTGTTTCAAAATAGGCTATGAAAAAGAAATTCATTCTCAAGATCTTTGAAGCTTTTTCCATTGAAAGATGGAACGATCTGGTGCGTCCTTTTGAGATCATCGAAATGGACAAGCATGCTGAAAAATGTGTTGTTGCATATATTATTGCCAAATATGAAGAAAGTCTTGGCGCAAAAATCGACTGGGAATGGCTTATTTATGCAAGTCTTTTTGATCTGCTCCGTAAAATCCAGCTTTGTGATATAAAAGCTCCGGTGCAGACCTTGATAAAAAATGAATATCCACAGGAATATAAAAAACTTAACGAATGGGTATATGAGCGCTACGTAAAGCTTATTGATGACCAGGAGCTTCTTGAAAAGTTCCGTAAGTATCTTGATAACCTCAGCCAGTACAAAGGTGAAAATTCTGATATTGCGCTTACAGTAAAAATATTCAGGGCTGCCCACAAATATTCCACTTTGCGTGAACTAGAGATGCTTACCCCGGTAAATGAATCCCAGCGTCTTGAAGGAATCCGGAAGGAACTCAATGCGGACTTGCAGGGATATCTTGATTTGCGTGGACTTCAGTTGCTGATCACCCGCCAGAAACCTTTTGATTTCCTCATGCGGATTGAACAGTTGAGATTTCAGACGAGATGGAATCAGACTCCCCGCGTGCCTAAAACTTCCGTGCTTGGCCATTGTTTCTTTGTTGCCGTGATAACTCTTCTTCTAGGTCGTGAATGCGGAACTGAATTATGCGGACGTAGAGTCTACAACAATTTTTTCTCGGGACTTTTCCACGATTTACCGGAAAGCGTTACCCGTGACATAATTTCACCTGTAAAGAATGCCACTGACGGACTTCCTGAGATCGTGAAACACATAGAGGATCAGATCGTTCAGAAAGAACTCGTTCCCCTTATGGAACCTTTCTATCGTGATGAAATCCTTTACTGGACAAGCGATGAATTTTCCAACAGGGCAATTTTCGACAATTGTGTTCTGTCCATTTCATTCAATGAGCTGAATTCCAAATTCAATGAGGATAGATACAGTCCTGTTGACGGAAAACTGGTTCGTGCGGCAGACCATCTGTCAGCTCTTCTTGAGGCACATCTTTCCATTCAGCATGGAATTACAAGCGTTCAGCTTCAGAAAGGGCGGGAAAACCTTTATAAAGGCTATAAAAAAGGTGTTCTGGTCAACGGAATCGATGTTCCTGGCATCTTTGATGATATCATGATGACTGAATAGTGATTGATATTTAAAAATGATATAAATCTAACATATCTTTTATACCTAACCAATTGTAAATTAATTTTTTTTCTTATATACTCATTGTGATTTACGCTATAAAATGCGGAAAAAATTCGTTTTTTAGGAAATATATATCTATCTATCTGGAGGATTTATGACAATCTCTGAAATGCTCAGCCAGAGTGGAATTCTTACTCTGCTGGGAATGGGTGTAGTTTTCAGCTTCCTTATCATCATGATTTTTGCAATGACAGGGCTTCATGCAGTAATTCATGCTTTGGGCTGGGACAAAGAAGAAAAGAAGGATGCTCCTTCGGCTCCTGCAGCAGCTCCTGCGGCGGACAATGGTGCAATTATCGCAGCTATTGCGGCTGCCGTTCATGAAAAAGAATCAAACTAAATAATTAAGAGGATAAAATTATGGCTAAAGTTGGAATTTCA
Source organism: Treponema sp. (assembly GCA_016293645.1). Lineage (GTDB taxonomy): Bacteria > Spirochaetota > Spirochaetia > Treponematales > Treponemataceae > Treponema_D. Next base: position 20,417 of record JAEDDW010000024.1, read on the forward strand.
GAACTTGTTATCCGTGACGCACACCAGTCGCTTCACGCAACTCGTATGACTACTGCAGATATGCTCCCTATCTGTGACAAGCTTGACAAAGTAGGTTACAAATATATTGAAGGTTGGGGTGGAGCTACATATGACTCATGTATCCGCTTCCTTAACGAAGATCCATGGGAGCGTCTCCGCAAGCTTCACGCAGCTCTTCCAAACAACAAGATCATGATGCTTCTCCGTGCTCAGAACCTCCTTGGTTACAAGCACTATGCAGATGATGTTGTAGACAAGTTTGTTGAAACAGCTGCAAAGAACGGTATCGGATGCTTCCGCATTTTCGATGCATGTAACGACCCACGCAACATGGAACGCGCTACAAAGGCTGCAAAGAAGTCTGGTGTAGATGTTCAGATGGCTATTTCTTATGCCGTTACTCCATTCCACACAAACGAAAAGTATGCAGAACTTGCAAAGACTTATGCAGAATTCGGTGCAGATTCAATCTGTATCAAGGATATGTCTGGTCTCCTCAAGCCTTATGAAGCTTATGATCTCGTAACAAAGATCAAGAAGGCATGTGACCTTCCTGTTGAAATCCACTCGCACGCAACAACAGGTCTTTCTGTTGCTTCCCTCCTCAAGGGTATCGAAGCTGGTGCAGACATCGTAGACACAGCAATTTCTTCTATGTCTATGGGTACATCACACTCACCAACAGAAACTGTTGTAGAAATGCTCAAGGGAACAGAATGGGATACAGGACTTGATACAAAGCTCCTTCTTGAAATCGCAGCTTACTTCCGTGAAGTACGCAAGCATTATTCTTCACTTGAATCTGCCTTCCTCGGTGCAGATACTCGCATCCTTCTTTCTCAGGTTCCAGGCGGAATGCTTTCTAACCTTGAATCACAGCTCAAGCAGCAGGGGGCTGCAGACAAGATGGATGCTGTTCTTGCTGAACTTCCAAACGTTCACAAGGATGCAGGTTATGTTCCTCTTGTTACACCAACATCACAGATTGTAGGTACACAGGCTGTATTCAACGTTCTCTTCGGACGCTATGAAAAGATGACGGCTGACTTCGCAAACCTTGTGACAGGTAAGTTCGGTAAGCTTCCAACAGATGCAAATGCAGACGTTGTTAAGCAGGCACTTGCCCAGAACAAGATGGACGCAGTTATGACATGCCGCCCAGCAGATAAGATTGAACCAGAATGGGACAAAATGGTGGAAGCTGCAAAGGCAGCAGGCGGAAACGGAACAGACGAAGATGTTCTTACATACGCAATGTTCCCACAGGTTGCAGAAAAGTTCTTCAAGACTCGTGCAAACGGTCCAGTTGATGCAGCTGCTACATTTGCAAAGAAGGAAGTAGTAGCTCCAGCAGCAAACGCATCTAAGGGCGGAAACTATACAATCACAGTTAACGGAACTGCTTACGCTGTTTCTTCTAACGGTGCAGGTGCAATCACAGTCAATGGCAACGCTTACAATGTAAGCGTTGCTGCAGGAACTGCTTCAGCAGTTCCTGGGGCTACAGCGGCTGCTCCGGTTGCAACAGGCGGTGTTGATATCACAGCTCCAGTTGCAGGTACATTGTTCAAGCAGTGCTTCACAAACGGAACAAAGGTTACAAAGGGACAGACAGTCATCATCATCGAATCTATGAAGATGGAACTCGAAGTTAAGTCTACAGCAGACGGAACAATTACATACACTGTTGCTCCAGGAACACAGATCCAGAACGGTCAGGTTCTTGCAACAATCGGTGGCGTAGTAGCAGCAGCTCCTGCACCAGTTGCACCAGCCCCAGCTCCAGCAGCAGCACCGGCTCCAGCTCCAGTTGCAGGAAACGGAACAAAGGTAAATGCTCCGGTTGCAGGCGTATTCCTCCGCACAGCAGTTCCAGAAGGTTCATCAGTAAAGAAGGGTGACAATGTTGTAATCCTCGAATCTATGAAGATGGAACTTGAAGTAAAGGCACCATGCGACGGTAAGGTTCACTTCCTTGCTAACCAGGGTGATCAGGTTGCAAACGGACAGCCAGTTTGTGAAATCTGCTGAAAATGATTCCGTCAGTTTTTTTCTGGCGGAAATGTTTTTGACAACAGCTTTATATTAGGGATAAAATATGCCAATCAGAACTAACGTTAAAAATACAAAGATTGCCTTCATCATGCTCGCAATCATGGCAGTAGCTTCAGTTTTGTCTTTCACAAAGCCAGCTCTTGCACAGGATACAGCTGAACCAAAGACAGGCATGAACCGTGTAATCAAGGGAACAGAAAACTGGAACGGCAAGCACGACATTTCCGTTTCAAAGTTCCTTGGAAATATCGGTAAGTCTACCGGTATCTATATGATGATCCACAAGCAGACTGCAGAAGAAATTGCTCAGGAAAAGGCAGAAAAGGCAGCTCAGCTTGCAGCAGAAGAAAACAATCCTTTTGAAGATGAAAAGGCTCCAGGCTGGCAGCAGATCATCATGATTGCCATTGGATTCCTCATCATCTACCTTGCTGTAGGAAAGGGATTTGAACCACTTCTTTTGATTCCAATCGGATTTGGTACTGTTCTTGTAAACATTCCAGGTGCTAACATGGGTATGGCTCCACACGGAATGCTCCACATCATCTACAGCGCAGGTGTTGGAAACGAATTCTTCCCGATGCTCATCTTCATGGGTATCGGTGCCATGACAGACTTTGGTCCGCTCATTGCAAACCCTAAGATGGCCCTTCTTGGTGGTGCTGCCCAGCTTGGTGTATTCTTCACACTCTTTGGTGTAGCTTTGATGAACACATTCCTTGGAACAGACTATACGATTCTTCAGGCTTCAGCAATTTCCATCATCGGTGGTGCAGACGGCCCGACATCGATTTATGTTTCTGGTAAGCTTGCTCCGGAAATGATGGCTGTAATCGCAGTTGCCGCATATTCTTACATGGCCCTCGTTCCAATGATTCAGCCTCCAATCATGAAGGCTCTTACAACAAAGAAGGAACGCTGCATCAAAATGGAACAGCTCCGCTACGTTTCAAAGACAGAAAAGGTATTGTTCCCAATGCTTCTTCTCGTTCTTGCAATCCTTCTTTTGCCACCAGCATGTCCACTCATCGGTATGCTTGCTTTCGGTAACTTCGTAAAGCAGAGTGGTGCAGCAGATCGTCTTTCTAAGACAATGGAAAATGAATTGATGAATATCGTTTCAATCCTTCTTTCCCTCGGTGTTGGTTCACAGATGACACCAGAAAAGATCATGAAGAAGGAATCTATCGGAATCATCATTCTTGGTCTTGTAGCATTTGCTGTTGCTACAGCAGGTGGACTTATCATGGCTAAGATCATGAACCTCTTCCTCAAGAAGAAGATCAATCCGCTCATCGGTTCAGCAGGTGTTTCTGCAGTTCCAATGGCAGCCCGTGTTGCAAACAAGGTAGGTCTTGAATACGATCCTTCAAACTTCCTTTTGATGAACGCTATGGGACCAAACGTTTCAGGTGTTATCGGAACAGCAATTGCTGCCGGTGTTTTCATCGCAACTTACGCTAACTAAGTAATTAATAATTCATAATTAGAAATTACAAATAAGGCCTCCGGCCGGACTGATGATATTAGTTCGACTAGGAGGCCTTAATATTTATATTCATTATGAATTATGAATTATGAATTATGAATTATCCTCTGCCTTAATACGGAAATCATATCGTCGTTAAATTCGTTTCTTTCGACCATTTTTTTTATTTCTTCTGCTGAATAATTGTCAGGATATACGACAACAACAGCTTCGTCTCCGTCGGCCAGAAAATTGTGTTCTCCATAATCCGTATAACGGGTAGCTCCTATGGAAATCATTGCGTTTTCCGGTCTTCCACATTCGATAAGATATGTGTGGATGTCTTCTGCAGGTCCTTCATTTTTTTGTCCGTTGAATTTTTCAAGGCACCATTCAATGAGTTTTTCGTAAATGTAGCTGTAGCCTTTAACAGGACTGTCTTCACCATATACATTAGCATTACCGTCACGCACAAGAAAACTTGCGATTCTGTAGCTGTCAAGAATTCCGCCTTCTGTAAATCTGTCTATGGCAATAAGATTTTCTGAAAGTCCTTTGCTTGCTTTGCCCCAGTTCTTCTTGAGGCTGATTTTTTTTGCACCTTCCTTTCTGATTGAACAGTCATTGGATGCTCCGAAGACAACAGGCTTCACTGAAACAACGTTTTCACCGTTCCATTCAAGGCAGCAGATGATGGCGCATTCCGGCTCTATCTGGAGTTTTTGTTCATTTGCGGGGAAAATGATTTTTCCGCATTCAAAAGGGAATGTATGAAGGAATTCAGGAACTTCTGCTGAGTTGCCTGGAATATATGTCGGAAACATGGCTTTAGGAGCATTTGCTTCTTTTGTCACAACATTCGCAAAATCTACAGCTTCACCGGCCTGTTCAAGGTGTCCTGTAAAATTTCCGGCTACGCCAAAACATGGCATTTCGTTTAGTTCTATTTTCATGACTCAAGTATAATGAAAAAGCAAAAAAAAATCCGCAACCTGCAGGAGGTTACGGATTAAATT
>JAEDDW010000095.1 GCA_016293645.1 Treponema sp.
TGTTTAAGTTTGCTCATTATCCACCGTTGCGGTGGATTTTTTTTTGTTGTATGCTTTTTACATGACTATAAAGGCACGCAACAGGTTTCTTCTTTTTCTTTTTTTCATAGGAGCGGCAATGCTGGCTGTGAATTCTGCGATGGTGGTTCTGTCCGCCTTGACAGGTTCAATGGTTCCGCCTGAAACGGCAGTAATAAGGCCGCCATTTTTCAAAGGTGGCCTCAGCTACAGTTTTGCGTCTGTGGTTTCTTCCATTCTTTTTTTTGGAATCATGGCACCGTCAATGGCTTTTATCGTCTACAGATGTTTTGAAAAAACTTCCTCCCTGGAAATTCTATTTTTTACAGGATTCATAATCAGCTGTGCCCTTGAAGAAGCTAGAATACTTCTGCCGGTCCTCCATCTATGGAAAAGTTCATCATCTCTGGTGGTTTTCATCGGGCGCATTGTGGTAGTCGGAAGAATTCTCGGGCCCCTCAGTCTTCTTTTTGCATCTCTTTTTTCTTCCAGCGACCAGCTTGAATATGCCGAACGCAATCTCTTCTTTCTCTTTGCAACATCCTGTGCCATCGGGTTTTTCTATCCCATCAACTCGAATGAAATTTCTTCCAACTGCACAGTTCTTTACGGAATGAAAAGTCTGTTTGGGGTAATGAGGCTTCTGCTTCTTTTTACTTCGATAATCACCATTTCATCAGATGCTTACGAAAGAGGTGTAAAGATCGCCTATCTGAAGGCCCTAGGCATACTTCTCATTGCAGCCGGAAGTTTTTTCCTCTATTTTTGCGACAATGCTGTTTTTTTAGTGACTGGAATTTTTATTTTTCTGATTGGAGTCGTGCTCTATCTTAAGGTCATGCACTACATGGCAAACAACTGGAGCTGAGCAAGACCACCAAGAACGACAGGAATTACTATATTGTCAAGGTCACGCAACGGAAGCACTTCGATAAGCATTCCTGCAGTCGCAATCTTCAATGCCACCAGGGCAATGTCAGGACATCCTGAAGCGGCAGGAGAAAAGCAGAGCGCAAGGTATGTGGCTGTAAAGATCGCACCGAAACATGTGAGGCTGCCGGCGGCAGTTTTTCCTTCTGTACACGGAATCTGAACGCGGCCAAAAAGTTTTCCTGACAGGCTCGCAAGTCCATCACCAAAGGCAAGGGCATATATTCCGATTGCAGCCGGCAGAGGCTGCCAAAGCAAGGATGCTGTCATGATTCCGGCTGTAAGGGTAACAGGTCCAAGGACGAATCTGTTTTCGTCCCGTTTTCTTGCGGCGGCTTCAGTAATCGCGGAGATCAAGAAAACTTCCTTGCCGGAAAGACGAACAAATTCGGAAACAGAATAAAGCACCATCGCTGCACCCAGAAGAATCATTACGGGAACATAAGCCTTTGAAAGGAAAAACGGAATGAAGGCACTGCAGAGATGGATGGACTTTCTGAACACTTCCTTTGAAAGGACACGCAGTCTCTGCCGTAATACAATCCCGCTTCTTCTCTTGGAAAATCTGGACGCATCAAACATTATTCAAGTCCCTCTTCTCCGTAAAGCATGCGCGGAATCTCCGTGTAGATTTCAGGATCGTAATCAGACATCGGATGAGTAATATAGCGCACATTCTGTTCCGCAAGATTTGATCCTTCAAGACGGATCATTGTCTGCTGGTTTCTTGTAAGGGCATCCCACGCACGGAGGCTTTCCTGAAGATTTACGATGGCCTTTGCGTTGAGGGTGCTGTTTCCGGTATTTGACGCAATTCTTGAAAGAGTAACGCCAAGATTGTTGGAAGCTTTCATGTATGTATCCACAATGTCGCCCTGATCTTCGCGGATCTGTGGGAAAAGAATTCCGTGCTTCTGTCTTTCTCCATCAAGCAATGAGATGAGCCGCTCGTAATATCCGCGGGCAACATAGTTGTCACTGCTGAGCACAAGGGTATTCGCAAGGGCAAGAAGCAGATGGATATCATTTCCGCTTGTATCCTGGCTCCTGATGAATGACCCAAGGGCTGCAGGATAGTTCTGGTTCTGGTACTGGATGTATCCGATCCTGTAGCGAATTGATGAGGTATCGTGCTTGTTGTTTACCGCATTCTCATAGTGCATGAGGGCCGCCTCATTGTCTGCCGCAATGAAGTAATCAAGATCCGCAAGGTCGGCATAAAGGCGTCCCACATTTTCATCGCTTTCAAATCCGCTTGAGCCGTTCTCATATTCGAAAACTTCAATTCCACGGCCGTAGAGAGTTTCAGCAGTAAGGTATTCGCGCTCATTGCGTTTTTCCTCGCCAAGGAGACGGTATGCATTGATGTACTTGTACGTGTCGCGCTTGTTGCGCTTTGTCTGCTTCTCAAAAGAATCTATCGATGCCTGAAGAAGTTTTGCCGCATTCTTTCCGCTGCTTGTCTCGACAAAATAACGTGCCATGTTGTAGAGGGCAACAGCATCTTCAGGAGCGGACTTCAATGCACGTTCCAGAAGTTTTCTGACATCCTCAATCTGGGAACGCAGGTTCTCTTCCGACGGACGGAGTTTTCCATATCTTTTGTCCAGCATATAGCCTGAAAGCTCGATTTCATCCTGAGGAACAAGAGCCTTCTTCTGGCCCATGAAAATTTCCTTGTACATGAGTACCTGGCGAAGATTGTCCGTGCGGATGTAGTACCTCATCTGGCGGGACATGTAGAGGTTGCTTGACCCATATTTTTCAACAAGAAGATCGTAATTCTGTTTTGCTGACGGATACTTTGAGGAATCTGCGTCAGTCGCCCAGTCGAGATACAGGTCTCCAAGGGCAAGAATTCCTTCAGGATCATTGATATGGTAATCAAGGACTTCCCTCTTGAGGATTCTTTCGCTTTCCTCATAATTGTACAGGTCCTCCGATTCCATTCTTGCCCAATCAAGGCCTGCCTTTTTTTCATGGTTATATCTCTGGAGGATAGATCTGTACATGAGACGGCTGCGGTCATACTGCTTGTGATCTCGATATCCTTCAGCATACGTATAGAACCATTTTTTTATAGGACGGAACGTCAAAGCCTTGTTGAATTTGTCCTGAGACTGAGGATACTGTCCATCCTGCAGAAGTGCGTATCCCTGGTTGTAGAGATTTGATGCGCGTACAGGTTTTAAGATGAACGTGTTGGTCAAAGTGAAAATACAGAACACAAGGATTGCGGCGGCGGCTGTCATGATTGCGCCCGGAATGATCTTGTTCTTGAGCTGATATTCTATTGACTTCTTGTAGGCTTCATATTCCGCAGCAGAGCGTTTTTCATAGTCGCGCGGAACTTCAAGTGAAATGTCCAGAAGTTTTTCAAGTTCCGAGGCGACCTGGCGTGCAGGCACCTTGCGCAGTACTTTTTCAAGAACGGAGAAAATCGCATCGTCTGTAAATTCATTTTTTACGACAAAGTCCTCGAGGGCAATGCGCACATTGAGAGGATATGTAGCAAGATTCTTGAGGAACCTTTTGTATTCATTGTCAGTGAAAGTATTCTTTGGTTTGTCGTCATCCTTTGCTTCAGCAGCGCCGGAGAAGTCTGGAGTCGACACAGGTTTCTGCTTGTCAAAGTTGGCTGTGACTGTATCCGAGAATCCCGGAATATTGAAGTCATCATCGCCTTCAGTGCCATCAACCGGCCCCAGAGAAAAATCGGAATCCGTTTCACCGCTGAAGTCCAGGTTGTTTATGTCGCTTGTATCGAATGTCTCTGATGTTCCGAAATCATCTTCTGGAACTGATTCTTCAGGTGAAAGTGATTCAAGAGTTCCAGCATCGTCAAATCCGTTTCCATCCAATGAATCTGTAGAGAAGTCATCAGATGTGCCGAAATCAGTTGTTCCGAAATCTGTTGAATCAAAGTCAGCTGTCACGTCGACATCGTTACCGGCATTGAAGTCATCTGTGCTCAAATCCGCAGATTCAGTATTTTCAGACGGAATCGAATCGATGTCCACATTCTCAAACGAGCTGTCAGAATCCTGTGAAGGATTGTCAAAGTCCGGAAGGTCAAGTCCAAGCCCATCGTCTGCTGTCTGCGTTGATGCGTCATCCTGAGGAATGTTCTTTATGTCTGGAATTTCATTGAATTCCGTCGGCAGGTCATCGTTGAGGCTTACGCTTTCAGAAGTTTCAAAGTCAGAGTTCGGGTCTGGCAAATCATCGGCCACGGGTGCTTCTGTCTGCGCTCCAAGACCAAGGTCAAAATCCGAGGCTTCAGGCGGAGTTCCGTCTGTAGAAAAATCAAAATTGCCGGCATCGAATGAACCAAAGTCAGTAGAAGACTCACCGTCAGTGCTGAAGTCAAAGTTATCAGTGGAAAGATCCTGCACACCCTGATCCATGTCATCGGTGCTGAAGTCGTTCATGCCATCATCGGCTGTTTCCGGAGTTTCATAGACAGCGGAATCTTCAGCAGCATCTTCAAAGGCAGGAGTATCTGCAGGGGCTTCAAAACTGAAGTCATCGGAACCCATAGTCGGAATGTCAGAAAGATCTTCAAGGCCTTCAATGGTTTCTGTCGTTTCTTCCTGTGCAGTTTCCGTCTGAGGAATGTCGCTGAATTCGCCGACTGAACCAAGGGTGCTTGCAAGGGATTTTTCATCAAGTTCCGGAAGCTGCTCCTCTTCTGCAGGAGTTTCCTGAGGCATGTCAAAAAGAGACTCGTCGAATGCGGTGATGTCAGGGCCTGGTGCTGAAGGTGTGGAATCTCCAAAAAGACTGTCCGACTCTTCTGCCGGCTGCGGTTCAGGTTCTGTCTGAGCCATGCCCATGGACGGAGTTGAGAAAATGTCATCAGATACATCAACCGTCGGAATTTCAGATTCTGTATTCTGCTGGTCTGAACCAAAGAGATCGTTTTCTTCTCCCGGCTCTTCTTTTTTTGGCTGTTCACTCAAAGCAAGGAGCGAATCAAGATCCATGTCCTCAATGGCAACTTCTTCCGGTTCCGGCTCTGGTTCCGGTTCTGGAGTCTTGTCTTCAAATTCACTTAAGTCAAAGTCGCCGAAATCCATTCCGCCGTCTGATGGCAAAAGATCCGACATGTCAGGAACTGATTTCTGTTTTGGAGCTGTCTTCTGTTTTTCTTCGCTGTTTTCTTCTTCTTCGCCATCCATGAAGTCAGAGAAATCGTTTGCTTCACGTTCCCTTTCTTTTGCGGCGGCATCGGCCTGGGCCTGTTCTTCTTCCGAAAGCATTGGAAGTCCGTCGAGGAATTCGTCTGAGTCGTCTATATCCTGTACATTTTTTGGAATGCTTACAAAAACAGGTTTTTCTCCGCGTGCAGCACGGATTTTTGCTTCGTCACCGAGAGTCATTATATCTGAATTGAATTGCTGCAGCTGTTTAAGTCCTGGCATGGGTAAATTATACTCCTCAAACAAACATGGTTTCAAGATTATATCGGCTTTAAACAAATGCGAGTTTAGGTTTTTATGCCTCTTGAAAACCAATTGGAAGAAAATGTGAAATTGCTAAAGTGACTTCCAGCAAACGCCGACATTATATATATGAAAAGGTTTTTAATTTTTCTTGCGGTCTTTTTCATGGCAGGGATGGCTCTTTCCGCACAGGCAAAAACCCATCTCACTGACGACCAGCTTGATTATGCGGAAATTGTAAATTCCATCGAGGGTGTCGGTGCCCCATATCTCAAAGGTGACTATGTGGTTTTCACGGCCGAGCACAAATGGCGTCATATCGGAATTGCCTTTGACTTTGAGGAATACAAGACGATTCATTCCTTCCAGATAAAGAAATTCATGGACATGGAATACAAGGAATCAGGTTCCATCTGCTTTTTCATCATGAAGCTGCCAAAGAATGTGCTTGCCCTTGACTACAGACTTGTCATAGACGGACTGTGGACGGCGGATCCATACAACCCGGAAACTGTCTACAACAGCGAGGCAAACCTGACTCTGTCCCATGTGGACGCAACCAGATACATTCCTCCGGTAACGGAAAAAAATGCGGATGGCCTGGTACATTTTGTGTACAGGGGTAAACGAGGGCAGCAGGTCCGTGTAGGCGGAAGCTTTACAAACTGGGACAGCTGGATCTACAAGATGACGGAAGTTTCTCCAGGACTTTATGAATTTGCACTGCCATTACCTCCTGGAAAATATGAATACGCTTTCTATACTGGAATCACATCCTTTCCTGACAAGGGGAATCCGGAACGCTGCTATACAAACGACGGAAAAGTTGCATCACTGCTTGTTGTAAATTAAATCAGGAAGTTGTGAATAAAAGGGGGCTGTCCCAAAAGTAATTTCAGGGTGGTTGAGCTTAGTCGAAACC
>JAEDDW010000096.1 GCA_016293645.1 Treponema sp.
TTGAACAAACTCATACCTGCCATGCTCAAAAGCACTGGAATCACAATCGAGGTGTTTGTTCTTGTCTTGTTGTTTTCAGTTCCACTTGCACTGCTGATCTGCTTTGGCCGCATGTCCCGCATCAAAGTAATCTCGGAAGTCACAAAATTTTTCCTTCTTGTCATTCGCGGAACACCATTGATGCTCCAGCTCATTTTTGTTTACTTTGCACCGCAGATGATTTTTCAGATCGGCTTTGACCGTTTTACGGCCGGAATCGTTGCAATGGTAATCAATTATGCGGCATATTTTGCAGAAATTTATCGCGGCGGAATCCAGTCCATTCCGCAGGGACAGTATGAGGCAGGTAAAGTCCTTGGCTTTACAAGAAACCAGACTTTCATGCGCATAGTGATGCCTCAGGTTGTAAAGAAAATAATTCCCCCTATGGGAAACGAAGTCATAACTCTGGTCAAGGATACGGCATTGATACAGGTCCTTGGTGTTGCAGAACTTTTCCACGTCGCAAAAACACAGAGCGGCGCCCTTGTAAGCGTAATGCCGCTTTTCATTGCAGGCGTATTCTATTTCATCATGAACTGGGCGGTTTCAAAGGCCTTTGATTACACGGAGAAAAAACTTGACTACTACAAATAATGAAATCATCAAGGTTGAACACCTTAAAAAATCCTTCGGCGACTTTCAAGTACTTAAGGACATTTCTTTTTCTCTTCATCAGGGTGAAGTCCTTGGAATCATCGGCCCAAGCGGAAGCGGAAAGTCTACATTGTTAAGGTGTATCTGCCAGCTTGAGACTGTTACAGGCGGAACAATAAACATCTCTGGAAGAAACCTTGTCGAAAACGGAATCTACACGGACAAAAATACCCAGAGGGCAATAGGCCTTGACATCGGCCTTGTTTTCCAGAACTTCAATCTGTTTCCACATTTTTCTGTATTACGAAACATTACGGAAGCACAGTGCATCGTTCTTGGAATGTCAAAGGAAGAGTCAGAAACCGTCGCCATGGAACTTCTGAAAAAGATGGGGCTTGAATCAAAGGCAGGCAGTTATCCTTGCGAACTTTCAGGCGGCCAGCAGCAGCGAGTCTCAATTGCACGTGCACTTGCCCTCAAGCCGCAGGTTCTTTTCTTTGATGAGCCTACGTCCGCATTGGACCCGGAACTTACAGGAGAAATCCTTGCTGTAATCCGTGAGCTTGCCGCAGAGAAAATGACAATGGTGATTGTAACCCATGAGATGTCCTTTGCCCGCGATACAAGCGACCACCTTATCTTCATGGATGGAGGCGTGATCGTAGAGCAGGGCAATCCGGTTGAGCTCATAAACAACCCAAAGGAAGAAAGGACGATCCAGTTCCTCAAGAGATTCAACAACAAATAGACAGGAGATTTATATGGCAAATATTTTTTCTTTTCCTGGCAGTGGAAAAAAGAATGGAAATGAAAGTGGAAGCGAAGAAAAGGTAACTTCGTTTGACTATGAAAAACTTGTGGGCAAGGTTGTTCACTCAAAGGAATTCTGCAAGACGGGAATGATTCTTGCCGTAAAAAAAGATGCAAAGGACAGGGTTCAGTATCTCCTTTCTGATGTAGACGCAGGTCTTGGCCTCATCGGTGAGGATGATCTTTTTGAAAAATGGGAGATTGAGGAATAGTCCAGCCGTTTTTTGCGGTTAAAGTTTTCTAATTAAATAAGGGTCTGGCAAAACCTGTGGAATCTGTTTTTCAATGGTTCCGTAGAGTCCAGACCCTTGATTTTATTTAAAAAAAATGCAAAAATTAGAAAATTTTAATCTTCTGGAGCGGCTATGAACAAGCTTAGGCTTTTCATATTTATATCGGCATTTCTCATTTCTCTTGCCTCGTGCGACAACGCCTTTTTCGGTGATAAGGACGTAGGGGGTCGTGCGGAGGATGAAATTGCATATGCCAGCGCCCAGTCCCTTGATGTAACCTACCGCGTTTCGGATTCCCAGGCCGGAACTATTGAAGGCAAGTCCAGCGTAAAGCTTTCATTTCCATTTGTTGTCCTGTTCAATTTGAATCCCAACTACGGAACTTTTTCAGGCTGGAAAGTCTACCAGAATTACGGACAGAAAGATCAGGCTCTTCTTGTTGAAAACACCGACTATAAAATCGGAAAAGAAAAATACACCGGAGATTCCATCATCACTGAATTCATTGTGATGAAAAAATTTTCGAAGGTCTGTGTTGTTGCTGAATGCCAGAAAACTCTTGCGGCATCGTTTGTGATCGGCGTTGAAAATCCGATTGAAGGTTATACTGAATCAGATACCACGACTGCAAGGCTCAATGTTCCTGTTGCGATTTCTTTTACTGAAAATAAAAACTACGGAACATTCGTACGCTGGCATGTGTTCAAGGATTACTCTTATGATCCGCAGACGAAGACTGCCACGATGACGGAAATTGCTGATGATGACAACAGCATTGTTTCCTTTGTCGACTCTGATTTTTCAAGCATCTCCGCACAGGTTGCTTTCAAGCAGGCCCGAGATGACATTGCTATTTTCCCTGAAATCAAGCCTGAACCTTTTGTGTGGTTTATTTCTCCTTCCGTTAAAAAGGAATCTGAAAGTTTCCAGGTAGGTCAGGTTGTTCCCGCAGGAAAGATTGATAAAAATGCTAAGGAAACCTTTACAATCAATGCTTCTGTCGAAGAAGATTATGCAATTACGGGAATCCGTGTCTATGTTCCGTATCTGAATTCAAAAAAGATCGTATCAAACGTAAAGGCCTATGCTTCTGATGGAGAAGACCTTACGAAGATAGTGTTCCCTGACGTTGAAAACACTGATGAGACTCCTGCGTTTATTTTCACGAATGTTCAGTACGATGAATTCCAGTTGACGGCAAGTCTGGATGTAAAAATAAATTCTGCAGATGTTGACGGTTATTGTATTGAACCTGTCATAAAGGAACGTCCTGTTGTTTCTGATTCCACTGTCCTCAATTCAGACGGAACTGTAAAACAGAAACAGTCTTTTGTGCTTACCTTCTCAGAGAATCTTGATGAGACTTCAAAGTCGATTGCCGGAAAACTTTCATTCAGAAAACGGCTTTCAGACGGAGCAAAATCAGTTGAATGTTCCTCTATGTTCTCAGCTCCTGTCGTAAAGGACAATACAGTTACAGTTGATGCTGAACAGTCTTTCCCTCTCGGTACTGAGATTGTGATTTTTGTGGATGGTTCCGTAAGAACCGTAAGCGGATCTACCTTGGGAAATGGAAAAAAATTCCTTTACTCCGTGACGACAAAAAACATCCCGCCTTCAATTTATCTTGTTGAAAAGGATGATGTTGTTGCTGGCGGAACATTTGCTACCTGTGATGAAAACCTTGTTCCACAGCTGGATCCATCGGGAAGTTTTACAGTCACCATTGGATCCGACAAAGCAGTTTCGAAATTTGTTGTTGTCGAAAGGTGCATGAAGCTTTCAGGTTCCATGGCTGTCAGGTATGAGGATGAAAGCAGCGACAGTTTCTACTTTGTTCCGGAAAATGGAAAGATGATGTTTGTCAATGACGAATTCATCACTGGAAAATTCTTCAAGTACAATTATTACTCATGCAGGGCTGTCAATGGTGGCAGCAGCGGAACTTCATCTCCTGAATTCTACCAGGAGACAGACGGAAAATATAAGCTTAAGATAAAGACCGATGTAAAAAAAGGCGGATTCCATCAGTGGGACATCTATGCTTTTGACAAGACTGATTCAAAGTCTATTCCTGTCACCGTGTGTGGAAAAATAAAAAGAAATGTCGTTGATGTAAATTCCGTTTCAATTGAAAATATCACTGCCACTGGATGCAATGTTGTCGCTTCTGGAAATTCATCATCTTTCTTTGGGTTAAAGAAAAAACAGGATGTCTTCATCAGAGTTACGAATGTAAATTCCGGTGTTCAGGAAATAAGGTTTTTCCCAGGCGGAAACGACAGGACTCTGATGAATTTTTCGAATAAGAAAGGAAGCAGAGGCTTTGAGATCGATGGATTGAAACGCAATACTTCATATTCCCTTGGTGTTCAGACTGTAAATGAATATGGCTACATCAGTGATGTTCAGAGTTCGTTCTTTATTACTGCAAAGGCTGATGTCGGCGATATCGTTTTCTATAATCCGAATGACGGAGAAAGAAAAGCTCTGTTCATGACTGTTGAGGAATACAATAAGACAAGACAGAACAGCATTTCGTTCAAGTCTTTTGCAGACATCTATAAGCCTCTGGGAGTTGTCTATTGCCGTGATAATGACATAATCAGCATTGTCGGAAATTCAATCTGCGCGGCAAATGATGTTCTTTTCAAATTCAAGCATCTTGTTCATTCTGAAGAATCCATTTTGAATTTTGTTGCTGATGGAATTGAAATCCTTGAAGACAGGAACAATCTGATTGAACTTAGAAAGATCATTCATGAAAATATAGAAAATAATCCTGATGACTATCCTGACTTTGTACTTCGAATAGACAATGGAATAAATTTCTTTGAGCAGATGCTGACCTTTGACAGTGCCTTTGGTCAGATTGACAAGCTTGGATTGCAGTTCTACCTTCCTGACTCATTTGATGAAATATACCTTTCCGGCGAAACTCTCCATGTTTCAGACGACAGGACGATCAATGGACGGCCTGATGTGCTTGAAGCTGTGAAAAAAGCTTTTGATGCCCTGGACTGGAACTATCGTGTTGATCATATATATACACGTTTCAACCGCAGCAAGCATTCTTATGGACAGAAGTATGAAAGCTATACTTTCGTAAATGGAGATATCGGCTTTGTATGTCCGGTTACGGAACTTGTCGGAATCGAACTGTATTGATCTGTTTTGTTGAAAATTTCGGAAATCTTTAAGTCTATGATTTTTATTGACTAGTTTTCCCATTAGAATTATAAATAACAGCATCTGACGAAGAGGTCATGGATTACCGTGGGTATTCTGTGACCTCTTTTTTATTTCTGGGGGTTACTATATGCTAGCATTAGATTCCATTTGGTCATCCCCTTTTTTATTTCATCATTGTTATTTTTCTTTACTGATATGTCAAAAAAGTTCCGTTTTTTACAATGATAATATTCCTTAATTCAATAGTATATTCTCCAAACAAAGACGTTTTATGCACCAGCAGAAAATTTCTGTCGGTGTGTAAGACGTCTTTTTTTATTTTTATCAGGGGTTACGCTATGACAAAAACACTTTACGAACCACAATTTGAACATGATGCATGCGGAATCGGTGCAGTAGTCAATATTGATGGAAAGCAAACACACAAGATCGTAGACAATGCTCTTTGCATTGTTGAAAAACTTGAGCACCGTGCAGGTAAAGATGCGACCGGAGAAACCGGTGACGGTGTCGGAATCCTTGTGCAGATTGCCCACAAGTTCTTCAAGAAAGAAGCAGAAAAAATCGGTATAACACTTGGGGAAGAAAGAGACTACGGTATCGGTATGTTCTTCTTCCCACAGGATAAATTTGTAAGGGCCCAGGCCATGAAGATGCTTGAGACTCTTTGTGAAAAGGAAGGACTCAAATTTCTTGGCTGGCGTGAAGTTCCAGTTCGTGAGACTGTCCTTGGTAAGACTGCACGTGACTGCATGCCTGCCATCTGGCAGTGTTTCATTGAACGCCCTGCTGATTGCGAAAAGGGTCTTGCCTTTGACCGCAAGCTCTATGTTGTACGCCGTCAGTTTGAGCATTCAAGCTTTGATACTTATGTCTGCTCCATGAGCAGCCGTACAATTGTCTACAAGGGTATGTTCCTTGTTCAGCAGTTGAGGACCTTCTACAATGATCTTCAGAGCGAAGAGTATGTTTCTTCACTTGCTCTTGTTCACTCACGCTTTTCTACAAATACACAGCCATCATGGAAGCGCGCACATCCAAACAGATTCATCGCCCACAATGGTGAAATCAATACAATCCGCGGTAACGCAGACAGAATGCTTGCCCGCGAAGAAACAATTGCTTCCCCTGTATTCAGCGACGAAAAAATCCATGAGATTCTTCCTGCCGTAGATACAACGGGTTCCGACTCTGCAATGCTGGACAATACTCTTGAATTCCTCGTAATGAACGGAATGCCACTTCCACTTGCTGTCATGATCTGTATTCCGGAACCATGGAAACATGACGACAGCATGGATCCACGCAAGAAGGATTTCTACCACTACTGGGCAACAATGATGGAGCCTTGGGATGGTCCTGCCGCAATCCTCTTCTCTGATGGTGATGTTGTCGGTGCAAC
>JAEDDW010000025.1 GCA_016293645.1 Treponema sp.
TGAAGAAATCATTGCGGAAGAAGTTCCGGCTGAAGAAAAAACTGCTCCTGTTGTTGAGGAATCAGTTCTCGCTGAAGTTGAGACAAAGCCAGTTGAAGAAGAAATTGTTGCAGAAGATGAGGAATATGCGCCGATCGTTCTTGTTCCGACGGAAAAAGTTGTACCTGAAACAACTCCTGCAGAGACTGTTGAAATTGAATCTACAATGTCTTCAAGAGAAGAAACTGCAGTTTCAGTTGTTCCGGTAGCAGAAAGTGCTGCAGAAAACAAAATTGAAGTTGCAGAAACCAGAACTGCATCTCCAAAGACATCTTTTGAAAAATACATCGTTGAATCAGAAAGCCTGCTTCCAAAGAACAGATGGTATGTTCAGATTGCAAGCTATGGAAATGTCGAGAACATCGAAAAGACTGTCAGCAAGTATTCAAAATATCCTTTGAATCTTGTTCCAAACGGAAAGGGTGCATACAGAGTCATCGTTGGTCCGCTCAATGAAGATGAATATGCTTCAGTTCTCAAGAAGTTCAAGGCATTTGGATTCAAGGATGCATTCCTTAGAAAAAAATAATCTGTAAAAATCATAAATACTTGAAAAGGGCTTTTGTACTTGAAATGTACGAAGCTCTTTTTTTTTTCTCTTAAGCTGCACTTTTTTGTCTGTGTTCGATTATTAAATCTATAGGGGGTTTTGATACCTTCCTGTGGAGGAATGAACTCTATGAACAGACAAATAATCGCATCTGCCATCTGTTTTTTTCTTGGCTGCCTTGCATTCTGCCAGCCGCTTCTTTGCGAAGGCATGTTCTCAAAAATCACCGGAATCAAAAGCGTCAACGGAAACGGAAAGACCTGCTTTACGATTGTCTCTGGAACCGGCAGTGAAGGCAGAGGACAGAATTGTCTTGTAAAATCCATGGACGGCTGCAATGAGGTGATCTGCCTTGAGGAAGACTTTGATCTTGGCAGCGATGAAATCACGGATGTTGTTCCCCATGAAAAGTATGGAAACTCCCTTTTTGTCCTTTATACATCCAGCTGTTATTTCTATCTGCTTTTCTGCAATCCTATGGGGCCTCTTGTCCTTAAAAAAATCCAAAGCGGAACTGAATGTCCAGTCGATGCAGTCAATGTTTCATTTTTTACTTCCAATGAAATAATGGTCACTTATTTCTCAGCCGGAACAATTTACGCTGCGTTGCTTTCGATTTCAGAAAATCTTGAATCTACTGAAAATTCAGAAACGTATCTGGGCGAATACAGGTTCATGGATTTCAGGACTATTGATGATGTTTCCTATGTAATTGTCCGCACGAAAAAAGATGATGTCACCCTTTATCTGCTGCTTGCCTGTTCAAAGGATGGAATCAGAAAGATTTTTGAATCTGAATCTTCGTACATAGTTCCTATGGGCTTTGTTGATGGAATTGAAAAAGACGGTTTCCATTTCTACTGCGGCAAC
Organism: Treponema sp.; assembly: GCA_016293645.1. Taxonomy (GTDB): domain Bacteria; phylum Spirochaetota; class Spirochaetia; order Treponematales; family Treponemataceae; genus Treponema_D. Next base: position 1,460 of record JAEDDW010000025.1, read on the forward strand.
TGGATTTATTTCTGCAATGGAAATCAGGTTTCCAAAGAAGTTGAATTTTTACATGGAGGCATGATTGATTTGATTTGCTCCGTAAAAAACTGTGGAGAAAATCTTTTTATCGTAAAAGAAACCATGCAGTCCAGTGGAAAAAAAATCAGCCTTTACGACAGACAGAATGTTGTTTATGAATCTGAACCGGCTGAATTCGTCAAAATTGCAATATGCCAGGATAAATGTTTTTTCTTGTTCAGCAGGAATGGCTCTATTGAAGAATATGAACTCATGTCGGGGTCAGACAGATTGAATCATGCTGGAACCTATGCAGATTTTGAACTTGTCCATGATTCAAATTCCTTGCTGCCTTATCTGCAGGTAAAAAAGATAAGTGATCATTCCCTTAAGATTGTTGATCGTTCATTTAAAACCATTGTTGATGGTTTTGCCATGGAACCTGGCGTTCTTGACTTCCATGCATTTGGAATGTCAGTTGCCTTGAATGACGGGAAGAATCTTTTTCTATACGACGGTGAAAAATGGAATGTCCATTCTGCCGGCTCCTTGACTTCTTTTACAGAAACCGTCAATGGTGTCAAATTCATTTCCTTTGTTGAAAATGGCAGTCTCAATGTGGTATCTCTGGAGAAAAAATATGAATAAGAAAATTTTATTTGCCGCGATGATGGCTTTTGTTTCTCTCAGGCTCTATTCCTCCAACTTTAAGCAGTATGACGTTTCCAAGCATGATTATGTTCTTTCCATTTCTGTTTATGATGATAAGGTTGTGAGACGGGAAAATGTTTTTTGGACTCGTTCTGAAAATCCAAATATATACACAGATTTCAAATGCAGTTCTCAGATCAGCAGTCAATCAAATTCAAAGCCAATGCGTATTCTTAATGAAAAAGGAGTTCCGTTGTGGAAGTGTTCCGCTGAAGTCACATTGAGTGATCATACAAAGGAAACTTTCAGTGAGTTTGCCTGTGTCATGAGGGATAACTGTGTACCGATCCCTTTTATAATATGTGACGGTGTTGAACGGCATTCAAACAGGGATACGGTTCTGTCTTCCAGACCAGTTGCAATAGAATGTATTTTTCCTGATGAAACCTGTGCAATAAGGGATGCTGAAGGATCCGGCTATAAAGTCCAGTCTGTCACGGTTGATGGAAAGGAACATAAATTCCCGATTAAAAGAAAAAGCAACAGCTATTCATTTACAGTCGAAGAAGAAGGAATGCATACCATTGAACTTGAATGTGAGGATCTTATTGGGAATGACTATTACATCAGGTATTCTCTTTGCGTTGATATGACTCCTCCTGTTTTCAGTTCCATCGATGTAAGCACTGTTGATGAATGGACCAGAGAAGGTGTTTCTGTGGATCTTCAGATAGACGATACACTGTCGGGAATTGATAAATATAAAGGTGGATACAGGCTTCAGAACAATGAAAATTTTACATGGTTCTGGATGGAAAACAGGAGGCTTGTTTTCAACACTGAGGGCATCTCTCATCTTCAGTTCAAGGCTGTTGATAACGTTGGAAATGAAATCATCTCTGATCCTGTAAAAATCATGATTGATAAATCTTTCCCGGAAATTACCATTCTCAATGTAAACAGCGACAGATTCACATCAAGCAGATATATCGAAGCGAGAGGCGACGATAAATATTCCGGAATAAATGACAGTTCATGGGAATATGTACTGGATCATGGAAGTCATGGAAAAGGAAGGTATGTTGATGGTCTTTCTGAAGGGGAACACTATGTCCAGTTCTGTGTGACTGACAATGTCGGCTATAGTACTACATGTTCATTCGGCTTTACTTGTGATTTCACAAAGCCAGAAATTAAATTCAAGGATCTGATTACAAAGAGCAATTTAATAGAACCTGAAATAACGGATTTGAATCTCAATAAAACATCTGTCAAATGGAGCATTGATAGAAAAAACTGGATTCAGTCCCCTGTTGCTGAACTGCCGGAAGGAAGGTTCTGCATATCATTTTACGCGGAGGATTATGCCGGAAACAATACGACAAAGACGGAGAATATGATAATCGATCATACGCCGCCTGAGCTTTGTTTTGAAATCGATGAATATGTCAATTCAAGAAACCTTCAGCTGAATGATTTTTCCTGTACAGATGAATTATTCTCACAACTTTCCGTCCAATATAATTTTGATGGCAGGGAAAATGAAAATCTGGATTTTGCAGGAAAGTCCACATTGGAAATACCGATTTTCATGCTTGCCGAAGGAAAACATATCCTGAACATGTATGGGGAAGATGGCCATGGAAACATGAGTCATGTTGAAAAAACTTTTACCATTGATAAGACAATTCCTGTCATAGATGAAATAAATTATGAGTCGCAGGGAATCAAAATAGATGATGGATTTTATTTAAAGTGCGTTGAAGATTCCGATGGAAAACTTGATTTTTCGATTGATGTTGCAGTTGATGCACATGATCAGGCTGGAAAGGAGACTGGAAAAATCTCTCTTTATAAATATTCCGTGAATAATTCCGTTTATAAAACATCTGGATCAGCCTGCTTTAAAATTGATGAGTTCATCGAAGGACAGAACAATCTTACTTTTTTTGCAGTGGATATGGCTGGGAATGAAAGTGAAAAGAAATGTGTATCATTCATCAGGAATTCCAACCATCCGACTAAACCACGGGTTTCAAGCAGTACCCATAAGGAAGCATATTCCATCAATGATACGGTTAATTCCAATGAATGTGATTTCACCATCCGTAATGTATATCTGAATGATAACGAAACTGAAAAAAATATCTGGTCGATAAGAAAGTGCAGGATGATTGATGGTAATCCTGGAAGATTGGAGGATGCTTTACCGATGGAGGAATTCAGTGGTATCTGTGAAGAATCTTGTCCTGAGGTAAAAATACATATCAATTCACTCGATGATAATGAAGCCGGAGAATTTTATTGCCTTGCAGTCAGTTCCGTAGGTCTTAATGGGTTGAAGAGTGATGAATGCAAATATGTCTTTAGAATTGATACATCAGCTCCTGAATCTTTCGATGCCTGTCTGCTGTATCAGAGAGACGAGAACAGATGGTATAACGACTCTGATGTAATTGTTAAATGGATTCAGGGGAAGGACAGAACTGGAATCGGAAGGCTGGAATACAAAATGAATGATTCCAACTGGAATATTGTTGAAGACCTGTCGGAAAACATGTTGTGGGTCAAGGATTGTGGACCTGGAATCATATCCTTGAAATGCTGCGATCTTGTCGGAAATTATGATGAGAAAAATCTATGCTATAAAATTGATACCAACCTCCCGGAATTTACAGAAGAACTTTTTTCCGCTGAATGGGGAGATTCTGTAAAAGGAAAATCCAATGATGTTTTGACTCTTGTTTTTCCTCAATTCATAGATCTTGACTCGGGTCCTGACTGTTTGAAGATCAAGGTAAAATGTCTGGACAAGGAAATCACTGCCAGAGACAGATTTTTCTATGTTGATCCATCTCTCACGACCTGGACTGTAAGAAACATTGATTCCGATCATAATTATTCAGTTGAATTCACTGCCATTGATAATGCTGGAAATGAAAAGATCCATAAGCTTATTGTACCAGGTAAAGGAAATGAAAATGTCCGATCATTGGGAGAAAGCATAGAGAAGGAATTCAAATCTCTTGTATTCCAGGGTGATATTGAGATCAGTTGTGCTGATGGAAGCAGCAGGCTGAAAGAAAACGGAATGGTCTACATCGGAAAAGAAATTCAGATCTGGGATGGATATGAGAATCTGGAATATCTGACGGTTTTACCGGAAAATTGTTTTTTCGAAGATGAAAGATTTCCATCCTGTGTCTGCAAGGCCAAAGAAGGCGGAACTTTTTTGATCAAATTGTGGAATCTTGAATTCACTTGTGAAAGCATTTCCGTTGATTGTGAGCGGGGGATTACTTTAAACAGAGTATCTTATGTTCAAAAACACGACTCAGGTACCATTGACATAGAATTTGAGGAAATCAACGCAGGATTTCCAGGACGGCTTAAACTTAATGGAAGCAAAACGGTTATTGATGAAATTGATATAGATACGGGCAATGTTGCCTTCAATGGGATTTCCGCTATTTCATTTGAGAATAATAGAAAGAAAATGAATGGAATTATTACATGCGTGGTGAATGTCCCTGGTAAAGAAACAAAAATCGAATTTGAAACAAATGAATGTTCGTTAGATTTCAATGATTTGAGTCCATTTTGCTGTTCTTCGAGGGTATTTTCCATCATGACGGAAAATAACACTGAACTAACGATAGTTAGTAGTTTTGTTCAGAACGACAGATTGTATATCAACGAAGCTGATTTGTCTGTTGAATTCAATAATTCCCAGGTTGTTTTGAAACTTTATGATTTCTATATCGACATTGATTCCGGAGTCTTTTTTGGAGATTCATTGAGAAAAGAAATTCGTGATCCAAATGGAGAGATAAAATCTTTCTTTGATTTCTACGGACTGAAAGTAAATGTTGATGGATTGAAATTTTCATCATCAGGTGGCTTTTATGCAACTATTGATTATGAAAGTGTTTATGGCTTGATCAACATTAAAAATACCGTTCTCAATAACAAGGGGCTTGATCTTGGAAAACTTGAAAATGAGGAACTGCATTTTCTTCTTCACGGGGTTGAATTCTGTTCACTTCAATATGAGTTTTCAATTGGAATTGAAGGATTATATCTGAATGTAGGATCAGGCTATTTTACTTTCTGTAAAAATAGATTTGAGTTCAACAATCTGCTTCTGGACATGTCGGAAAAAGATAGGGTCGTCAGAGAGTGTGAAATTTCATACAGTAGAAAACTCAATACCGGCTATGGTTGTGTTCTTGAATTGAAAAATCTTTACATCGGCAAAGAAAGTGTCAGCTGTGATATTGAGCTTCCAATGTCGTTTTCTGATGATAAAATATCAATGAGTCATGTTGATTTGATTTCCAGTGAATCGATGAGATGGAGTTCCAATGAACCGCTGCGGCTTTCAATCAATGACGTCGATGTTTTTGTTGAGCGATCTGTTTTCAATGGAAAAACTTTGACGTTTGAAAAAGGATGTATCGATCTTGGCGGCAATAATTTTTATTTCCATAATGATAAAATCCTTACATGTGCTTTTGAAAACATTGAATTCGATTATTCTGAGACAATACATGAAGGCAACTGGCAATATGAGAATTTCATCTGCAAATTCGGCAGTTATGATCTTGAAGGATTTGGTTTCTATCTTGGAAACAAGGGAATTACATTTAGTTCTGGATTCAATAAGAAATTTTCAAGTCAAAATATTGAATATTCACTGAATCTATTTTTTACGGAAATCGTAATATGTAGATCTGGTATTTCATATTGCAAAAAGGAAACAAATGAAAATGGTTTGAAGATTCATGGTCATGAGATTGAACTTAAGGAATATTATCTGGAGAATGATGAAAAATATGGACCATGCATCAAATCTGTGAATGCTTTTGTGCGTATTGGCTCTGCATCTGAATGTGGAAAATTACAGTTCGGTAGGATATGCATTTATGACAACGGAGTATTCAATTGTGAAGAGTATGAATGCCATACAGAGTTTACCAGTTCAAATGGAATAAAAATAATCACAGACAGAACTAAAATCGACGAAAAGGGGATTCTTCTGGACTGTGATATTTCTGTTCCTCAGATAGAAGGTTTTCGTAAAGCTGAATCCTATGATTACATTCTTGATAAGAATCATAAAATCATAACTTATAGAAAAATCGATGGTTTCAGCTGGAAGTACAAAGGATGGAAGATAGAATCTTCTGAAATTTCAATTGATGAAAATTTTTCTGCGGAATCAAATAATGTAAATATAGGGAGCTGTTCCCTGGAACTTGGAAAAATATGTTTTTCAAGTGACTTCCGGTATTTTAGGCCAGTTAAGAATTTTTCAAACAGAATTATCGAAATCAACAACAATGATTATTTCATACAATATTCCGAATTTGATTCTGGCGAATTGCTATGTGATGTTATGGTTAAACTGCCTGATCATTTGGGATCTGATTATGTTTTTTTCAAGGATGTGGAGTTTTTCCCTGATGGAAGGTGTAAAAGCAGAAATCGGATGGAATACCACGAAATCGAAAGTGAGCTTTCCTATGTAAAACTTAAAGACATAGAATTGGTTGATGATTACATTTCGATAGGTAATGTTTCCTATAACTTCAGCAGTGACGAGGAGTCATTTTGTTTTGATGTTTATGACGCTAAAATTTTTCTTTCAGGTACTGTTCAATTTGAGAATCTGTATACATCACCAGTGAATTTTATGGGAATGTATATGAAAATCAATTCATTTACTGTTGACGATGAAGGTTTCTCATTCTGCGGTGATCTTGAACTTCCTGATGATATGCCAGGTCTGTTGGGCGGAAAGAAAATAGAATTCAATGAATTGAGATGTGACCGTAATGGAAAAATCAAATCCATCGATTCTTTGGTTCAGTGTAATCTATCAATTCCGCTGTCTGATAAATGGAGTGTTGAAGTTGCATCATGTGGAATCCGGCTGGATGATGAATCTTTACCTGAAATTTATTTTCCGGAAAGCAAGTTGATTTTTCCGCCTGAATATATCGTTGATTATCTATTAATTGAAAATTTTTCGATTGGATTGATGGAATGTGATTTCAGGTTCAACAGAATAAAATGCATCCTTGAAGGAAAAGTCTCCATAGCAGGAATTTTATTTGAACTAAATGAAATTTCAATTTCTGAAGATTTAGTTTTTGGATTTGGAGGAAGGGCTTCTTTCATTGGAGATGATTATCCTGATTTCATAAAAGATAGGGTTGCATCAGATGTTTATCTTGAAATTGGAAGAGATGGCCAGATCAGTAAACTGGATGTCAAAGTTTCTGGATTGAACGGATTCCTTGAAAATGACATATGCTGTGTAAAATTATTGGATGGAACTTTGGAAGTCATAAAGGAAGATGATGCATATGCAGCCGGCATATCTGGTCAATTATGTCTGGAAGGAGATGCTGCACTCGGCTTCAAAAGTATAATTTTCAATATTTCTGAATTCAAATATGATATTTCTGGAAAAAGGATACTGTCATTGAAAACTGACCTCAGTCTTGATGAAGTCAATTTCTTTGATTTCAGAATTGAAGACTTTACCGCCGGAATTGACTGGAACTGCGACTCAGAAAAAGAAATTTTTCTTTCCGGATCTGTTGTGTTTCCTGACAGTTTACCAGACGGTTTACGTGGTAAAAGAATCAGTCTGAACAGGTTTGTCATAGACCGGTCCGGTGCAATCAGAAATTTTGATTTTGCATATCAGCATGATAGTGATGTTTTATGTTTCGACGGAATAATACTTCACAGACCATATATGAAAGCTGAGCTGTCTTCAAAGATTCCAGTAATTGCAATTGATTCAAATATCAGTCTTTCCCGTGAAAAGTTCCCAGCTGGAATATCAGATCTAAACGGACGTGCAATGCTCAAATTTTCACCAAACAGGATTATTGATTTTAAATGTGATGGATTTCTTGATGATAGGTTGATTTTCAATGTCATTGAATTGAATCAAGGAAAATTTGGGTTTTATCTCAATGACATTGGGATACCTGAGTTCAATATAAAAGGAACTTTGAAGTTCCGGAAGACATCGATTCTGCCTGATGAATTCAACGGGCTGACAACAGAGATCAGGAATTTGACTGTAGCTTCAAATGGACAGATTATTGATTTTGATGCTGGTTTCAATATTGCAGAAGTAAAGTTCTTCAATTCATTATCATTGCGAAATGCTTCTGTCAATTTTTTCACAGCCGAAAAAAACGACCTGTGTCTGAAATTAAACGGAATGCTTTTGCTTACTGGTGCTCATATACCTTCTGAAATCAAATCAGCAAAATTCAGAATTGATAGTTTTACAGTTTCTTTTTCCAGAGGAATAACCGGTTTTTATGCGTCTCTTGAAAATGATGTGAATATGACAGTGCTTGGTGGACTTAGATTGAATGTACAGAAACTGGAAATCTCTGAAAATGGAATGAGTTTTGGATGTCGTGCATGGTTTGCCTCAAATACTTTTATTGATGATTTTGGGTTCAATGTGTCGGAAATGTGTATAGGCTGGGATGGTAAAATAAATCGTATAAAGTGTGGAGTCGACTATACTGAGTTTCATTTTGCCGGATTCAGGAGTTCAATAAGGGATCTTTATTTTGAGAAGGATGATAGCTGCACAGATGGGTTTTCTATAAGAATGAGCCAGATGAAACTGGTTCTTCCTGCAAATTGTGGAAATCAAAGTGTGGATTTCAATAATGCATGTTTCAAAAATGGAAGGCTATATGGTGATATTGGCTGTGAAAAACTGACATTGTCTTTCTGCGATTTTACTCTGGAAATGTTGAAGCCTGTGCTGAATGTGGAAAATGCAAAAATGGAGTTTTCATCCGTTTATTTGAAATGTCCATCGTTGCTTAAAAATGCAGAACTCAGGATCTATGGAGTCAGTATAAATTCATCATCAGGAATCAATCTGCATGGAATTCATTTTGATCTGCCTGATTTTAAATTAGGCAATGGCATAGGCTTTAGGGATGTTAAGGCAGAGTTCTTAATTGAGGGAGACAGTTTTTTCATTTCTGCAGGTGGAAAAGTCAGTATTCCAAATGCGGGCGAAATCGGTGCGGAATTATCTTTCACAAACAGGAGTCCTGATTATCCAATTGGATTAAAACGTGCTTTTTTCAGTTTTGAAGTCTCTGGATTTTCAAAAGGGATTCCTCTTGGAAATTCCGGCCTCTATCTTACTGGAGTACGTGGGGGATTGGCATATGGAATTCCTGGGGAAGTGCATGCATCTATAAGAAATTATTTTGAAAATGACGGAATAAGAATTCAGCTTGGAATTTCAGTTTCAGATGTTTCTGGTGGAAATATTGTGAGGATGACTCCAGATTCCTGGATTGATACAAAAAATCTTACATGGGGATGTTATGGTGCAATCACCATATTGAGCGGAACATTGAACATCAAGGGGGATATATCAGCCATTCTTAAAAGAGCAGGATTTTCAGCCGAATTGAAATTCGACCTGAAAGTCTGTTGTGGGAAAGTTTCATTTGCTGTATTCGATACTGAAAGTGGTGTGAAAGTTTCAGGTCATGCAAAGGTTGATTTCATCATCCCTGCAGGATTCATTTTTGAGAAAAAAATAAAGCTGTTTTTCAAAAAAATCACAATTCGAATTCCGCCTTCAAAAATCAAACTGTTCAGCATTGGTTCTGATTTTGGAAATTTTAAAAATGGATTTACAGGTGTTACGGCATATGTGTCTGTCTTTGGTTATGATCTAGGTCTTGCTGCATCCTGGGGAAGTTTGAAAGCCGGCAATTTGAACAGTTATAGACTTTATGACAGTAAAGATTATCTGACTCGAAGTCTGCCTGATGAAGAATATAATGATGGTTTTGATTCTTCTATGCTCAATATCAATTCGGATCAATTTTCTGTCGGTGAAAATATGTCACGTTTAAGCTTTGTATGTGCCTATGTAGATTGCATACCGGAAATTTCCCTCATTGATCCTGATGGTCGAGTTATAGAAAAAGGAGATGAAAATGTAGATATAATTTATTTCGATGATTTCTATGTTTTTTCAATCAATAATCCATCCCAGGGTAAATGGAAATATAAGATTGAAAACGGTATTGATGGGTTATATGACATTTCGTTATTTTCGTTGGATAAAAAGCCTGGAATATCTATAACTAAGGCAAGTTATGCTGATGAAAAAATTTATATAGAAGGTTTGTCTGAAAAAAATACAGATATTGAAATATGCCTTTCCGACGAAAATAAGATCGAGTTATATGAACTTGCTGGGATAAGAACCGATGAAAAAGGACTGTTTAAAGCATCATTAGATGCAATAAATATCTTTGATGGAGAGTATTATGTTAAGGCAAAAACGACGGATGTTCATGGATTGGTATACAATAATTCTTATTCTGATGATGTCATCAAAGTCGAGCATAAAAGAAAAAATCTAAAAGAGCCTGAAAATATAAGAATCTCGGAAGATGAAAGAAAAGATCTGTACATAAAATATGATAATCCTAATGGGGCATTGACTTATGGATACTACATCGAATTATACAATACAAAAAAGGATAGAGTATTCGTCATAGATGCCGGTTTCATAAATCAATATCATCTGGTTGAGGGTAATATTGGAGAAGAATATGAAATCAGAGTGTGCTGCTATGATAAGGAAAAGAAACCTGGCAAATGGTCTGAGAAACTTCATGTCAATGTTGGCCAGCAGAAAAAAAACATTAATGCTCCCCATATTGCAGAACGCATTATTCATGTATATGCAAAACCAGGAGAATATCTGGAAAGCATAGTTAATATTTCGTCAGATGGATATTCCAAGACAAATACCGCATATGATTATTTCGTCGGAAAAGTAATTACAGATAATCCAGAAATTAACATTAGCTTTGATAAAGAATCCAAGTGGAAAGATGGTTTCGGAAAGTTAAGATGGTTCTGTCATATTCACGATTACTGCAGTTTCGGTGACTATAACATCGAGGCCCTGGTAGCAAATGAGGGAAACCTTGATTTAGCTGAATCAATAACTTTTGTGGTTCATGTTGAAAATCCAGGAATCAGTATAGAAAGTGTGATTCCATCGGAAATCAATTGTTCAAAGGATAACTACATATTTGTCACTGGAACAGGGTTCTACGAGAATTGCAGATACTTTCTTGAAGACATGGAGCTATGTGTTGTTGCTGACGATGACAGTCAAAATCTTAGAGGAAAGAAACTTTATATTCCAAAAAATGATTTGAGTGGTGACAGGGAGTTGATGATAGTAAGTCCATCCGGAGATTTTGCTAAAAAAGAAATTCAACTTGGACATCCTGAACTGACGATTTTTCCTCTAAAGACTGAAGTTGATATTCGTCAGGGAGAGAATGCCTATATTCCTGTTGATGTTTTGAGACTGTTTGACTGTAATGACAAAATTAAATTAAAGAAGTCCCAATATGATAATTTCATATCGGTTTCTGTCATTGAAACCGGAAATACTTCAAGGTGTCTTTTATGCCTATATGCATCTAAAAATTCAATTCCGGGAAGCAGTGTTTTGATCTTGGAAGGTAATCATGGGCAGAAGTTTGAGATAAAAGTAAATGTAGTCAGAAAAGAAGTCCTTGTGCCTGAGATTTTGGCAGTTGAGCCAAAACTATGCAGACTTGGTGATGAAATAATGATCTATGGAAATAATTTTAAATCAGACAGCATTGTATTATTTGATGGTGAAGTTGTTGTTCCTGAATATAAATCAGAGAATTTGGTTTCATTTAAGGTTAATAGAGAGTTTTCAATCGGAACCGTGGCGGTAAAAAATAATGAAGATATATCAAATTCAGAAATTCTTCATTTCAGACATGATTACCTTGAAATTTTTTCTGATGTTTCATTAATAAATATCAGTAGGGGCAAGGAAGTGAAAATACCTTTTGAGATAAGGTCGTCCGGAAAAGTTGAAGTTAGCATCTTTGAAGATCGTGATGTTCCTGTAGAAGGCAAGATAAAATTGATAAACGATGAAAAAGGACTTTATGTTCTTGAACTGAAAGCTGATGAGATTGCCTCCAACGGCAACTGGAAGATCGGTTTGTATGCAAGAAATGAAAATTGTATCACGAGCAGAGAGTTTACAGTTGAAATAAATGATTCTCCAATCATTGATTGCAGCGGCATATATTCCGGCGTTGTCAATGAATCTTATTTTGCCAGGTTGAAAACCGAAGAGACAGATGTAAGACCTCTGTTCAAATGCATTGATGGAAAACTGCCCTATGGTCTTAAACTTTCTGATGATGGACTTATTTACGGAACTCCTGAAATTCCAGGAATTTTTGTTTTCCAGATAGAATGTTCAGTCGGTGAGAAAGCTATTGCCATTGAAATTATCAGAATACAGATTTATGAAAAGGAATATTTGACAAAATATTGTGATCCAGGAAATTCAAATAGGATTTATGGTTCCATGTGGGAATCTGGTCATGCGAATCCTTTCATGGATGAAAAAATGAATAAGGAGTCAATATATTTGCTTGATACATGCAACTGTATTGTTGAAGTATTTGATTCCGGTTTATCAGTTTTTAGTCCTCAAGGAAAAAAGATATGGGAAAAATCATTTGGAACTCAGCTGCTAGAAATACGTGTTTCAGGAGACAGAGTGTTCGCACTGTCATCGGAAAATATTCTATATTCTATGAATATCTGTAACGGAGTTATATTGAGAAAATGGGAAAATGTGGATTTCTATTCATCAAATACTGATTTCCTGCTGGTGTCACAGGGAGGACAGGTAAGTAAGTATTATTCAAAAAGCTGTGAATTGATTGAAAAAGAAGTCGAGTATGGTGGATTTATTTCCAAGGATATCATTTGGAAGGGAAATGTTATGTATTTCTGGGATGACAGGCAGCTCAGGCGGCTTGGAAATGGAGCATGCAAGAAGTTAACTTTATCCGGGAAAATCCATTCCTGCATCACTGATAACGAATATATCTATGCATTTACAGAAAATGGTGTATTCAAACTGTCAGAGGACCTTGAAATACTGTTTTTTAAGGAAATCGACATCAAAGATTATGTATGTTCCAGTATTGGAAAAAAACTTGCATTTGTTAACGGCAAGAATCTTATGGTGATGGATAAAAGCAATTTAATTGATGTCCATATTATTGGAATAAATCAACCCTGCAGATCCATGAAACAGTTTGATGATGGGATAGCAATATATTTGGAAAACAATATCTATAAATTTGAATTTTCTGATATGGATGGAGAAGTATGAGAAACAAAAAAAAGAAATTTTTACTTGATGGTTGGACTTTTGTTGAAACCATGGTTGTAATGGCCATTGTGCTGGTACTTACGGCCTCTGTTGGATTCAGTTCTATAAAACAGCTGGACAAGGCAAAAGTTGTGACTGCAAAAACTCAGATTGAACTGTTTTCAGTTGCCCTTGAAACTTTTTATATGGACACTGGAGAATATCCATCTGAGGATGAAGGTCTTTCTGTTCTTTGGGAATGTAGTTTTTCCTCATATGAAAACTGGAATGGACCTTATATTTCCAAGCCATTGCCAAAAGATCCGTGGGGGAATGATTATGTCTATACTGTTCCCGGAGAAAATGGTCTTGCCTGGAAAATCATGTCATTGGGCAAAGATGGTAAGGAAGGAGGAGCCGGATATGATTCAGATATCACATCATCTTAACGGATATACAATACTGAATTCTTTGATTTCAATTGTTGTTGTATCAATTTTTGCATTGGCAGGAATAAAAAATATGACAGATATATCAAGACAGATGCTTAGAAATAAAATTGTGCTTGATGATGTTATGACAGAAAAAAATGAAGAATAGAAACAATTTTTACGGGTTTACAGCGATGGAATCGATTTGGGCAATGATTATACTATCTTTTTCAATGGGGAGTATATTAAATGTTCTGTACATGAGTTTCAAATTTCATACATCACTGAAAATGCGCCTTACAACCGAACGAAATTATGTGATGGCAGATGAAAAGATCAGAAAAGTCTTTGAATCTTTGGAGTTGCCATGGTGGGACAGAAATCCTGAAATATTAATTACTGGGAATAACGTTCAAATCATAGGTAAATATGGAGTTATCGGAAGAATAAAAAATTCAATTGATGAATTGAATTTTCTTGAAGTAAATAAAACAGTTGAAAATGATGCTTTAATTGAAGTTTGCATTGTCTATACAATCGCAGAAAAAACGTATGAATCCCGGGTATCAATTGGAGGTCGAAAAAATTAAGGAAGATGGATTTCTTTCAATATCGCCATTTGTCATAAGTCTTTCCATAATCTTGTTGTCTTCGTCATTACTGATGTTGATCTCTTATAACCAGAAGACCATATATGGTGTTTCCAGAAAATGGAATGAAAGGAAGATAATGGAAAGAATCATTGACTTCGAAATTAAGGAACATATTCCGGATTCATTTAATGATTCTTCCTGTGTTTGTAATATTGATGAAATTTTAAAACAACTGAATGAAAAATATGATTTTACTTTTGATTATATTTCTGATTCTGGGAAACTTGATATTAACTTTATTCCTGAAGGTGTTTTGACAGGAAATGAATTCTGTAATCTTTTTTCTGATATTGATTATGATAGGTTCATATCTTTGTGGAAATCCATCCCTTTGGTATCTTCGATTGATGTTCTTTCGGATGTTTGTCCGGCTGAAAAGCTGAATGATTTTTTTTATCTTGGAAATAAAGTTAATTGCAATTTTACAGATTATGAAAAATTTTCCAATGCTTTGGTTGAACTTGGAATTCCAGAGAACAAATGCAGTTCAATCATTGCTGAATTGTTTAGGATGAAAAAAAGCAAAAAAGGAATAAAAAATGAATATGAGTTCAGAATTCTATTTGGAATCTATTATGAAAATGTTAAAGATTTTATAACTTACAAACCAACCATAAATATAAACCTTGCAGATGAGAAAATATTAAAAGCTGTATTTGAGTATCTCGGAATATCTCGTGTTTCAGAAACCATAAAAAAAATAATGCTGATGAGGATGAATAAAGAATTGTCAGATATAGATTTTGAATTGATTTTTGATAATAAGAATATTGAATTCATGAAATGTGTTTTTGCAGTAAAGCCTCAGTCTTTCAGAATTAAAATGAATGGCCGGTGTAATCATGCAGAAATAGTTTTCGTTGATGAAGGAGATGGCTATATATGTTCAGGAGGTGTTTATTGGAAATAAGAATTTTAGAACCTAAAGAAGCAGATTGCATTGTTCTTGATGAAATCAGGGGAGAGAATCAGTTGGGGCTGGTGAAACGAATAAAGAGCCATTATCCGTATAATGAGAACAATGATGTCATGGAATTCAGAAAAAAGAAAGGGCAGACATTGGTCCATATTTCGAGAAACAATATTATTGCAGATCATCAAGGATGCATTCTGGTTTCTCCCTATCTGATTCTTGATGGATTGATGAAGAGTGCTTCAAAGGCACTGCTTGTCTTTGAAAATTTTGCCGTGTATATGATTAAAGAAAATAAACTTGTTTCTGACCATGGTTTTTTCTATTTCGATTGCAAAGATAAATTGTTGTATTTTTCAAGGAAATATTGTTTTGATTCAATTTTTGAATTCATACAGATCGGCTCGAAATATTATGTACACGAAATAAAAGAAGATATTGTTGGTCCTGAAAAACGGATGCGTTTCATGTATCGATTTGGAATTTATAATCTGTCTGCTAAAAAAATTGCAGACTACAAAAGATTGCTGTTTATGTATTTATGTATTCTACTTGTAATGTTTTCTTTCAGGACATTTCTTTGCCATAAAAACATTATGTTGAAGGAAAATCTCGAAAGCATAACTCAGAATAATATCAGGGAAAATTCCACTATACAGCTTTTGGACCATAGCAGGGATAATTTAGTGCTTCTTTTTGACATTTTGAATGAATGCCCTGAAATAGATTCTATCAGTAAAATTTCAATTGATGGGAAAAAGTTCAGTATTGTAGTCACATCGAAATCAGGAATCGATCTGATGAAAAAATTCAGGAATGGCAGGTTTTCTACTGTTTCCCTTGACGGCATATCAATCAATAAGGATGGATTTAAGGAAATGCACATAAATGGAGGTTTCAATGAATAGTTTCCACAAAGTTCTAATTTTTACTATTGCATTGATTGTATGCGTTGTAACGATTTCTGTTTCAATAGTTTCAACCATTAAATCAATCAGGCAATTAAGAGATGAAACAAACAGGATCTGTCTCGAACAAAAAACTAATAAGAAAACTAAGGCTGTAAAAAAAGATATTTCCACTGTTGTTGATGACTATTTAACTGTCGCAGAACGTGGAGGAATTAAAATCAGCAAAATAATGATCAAAGACAATACGAATGCAGAAATGGATTTTATGTTTTCTTCATATAATGTAAAGAATTATTTTATGAATATCTTAAATATGGAAAATTTTAAAATCAATTCTCTTTCCTTGAATTCCAGAGATGGAGAAATAAAGGGAAAAATTTCAGTTTCCGTGATGAATGCAAAACGTGATGGACGCGCTTTTGAGAATGCAAAATTTGATCATCTATATTTATTGTTTGACGGTAATAAAAGCAGAAACCAGGCTTTAACAAAAAAATCCTATCCAGAAAAAAAAGAGATGTTCACACATAGTCTACCTGTCGCAGAATGTGATGCAGTTTTGATAGGTGAAATCGGTGATGATGAACATAAATCATTTTATCTTAAAGTGTCTGGAAAAGATGAAATTGTGTCTGTGGTAGGAAGGTTGACTATGGAAAATGGACGAAGATATATCATTCCAGCTGATGGCAATAGTGGTATGAGTAAAATCCATTTAATGGAACCTGTCTGATTATACGAAAACACGATAATTATTTTTTTAGCAAAAGGAGAAAACAGTTATGAAAATCAGATTGTTCGTCGTTTTATCAATATTTTCAATGTTTGTGTTTTCATGTAAAACAACTGAGACAAATACAGATACGATAACCGGAATGATATACGACAATGAAGGGGAGTGTGTTTCCGGTGTAAAAATTTTCGTTGAAGGCAAACTTATTGCTCAAAGTGATCTGTATGGCCATTTCTATGTTCCTGTAAATGAATTGAGTGAAAATCATCAGGTTGAATTTAGTAAAGAAGAATATGAGGCAATTACCATGAAAATCGATCCTTTTTCATCTGTGAAAATGCTGTATGTGGTCATGAGAAATTACAGACAAATATTAAATGAGATAGAACAGTCTATTTCTGATGGAGAATTTGGTAAAGGCCTGGAATTGTGTCATAAAGCGAAAAATATTAAAAACTCAGTCTATATTGATTATCTTGAATCAACGATTTTAATATGCAGCAGGAATTATTATCCGGCAATAGATATACTGGAAAAAATATCAAATGGGGAAAAAGCAAACAAGTATTGTATTCTGCTGTTGGCTGATGCATATGAAAGGACTTCGCAGAAAGAGAAAGCTGTGGTCATGCTCAAGGCAAAATCAAAAGAATTTTTTGATGATGATATTTCAGACAGGTTGGCGGAATTATGCAACATGAATTGATCAGGTTATGTCTGTTTTCGTTATTTTCATTACCTGTTGTAATTTATGACATCAAAACAATGAAAATTCCTGTTTTGTTCAGCTATGCCGGCTTGGTTTTCCTGTGTGCATATTTATTCTTTACGGATGAAAGTATATTTAAAATACTGTTCTCCATTATTTTTCCCCTGGTGGTTTTTATGATTGTAAAAATCATTTGCCCAGGGGGAATTGGAAATGGAGACATTCATTATAGTTTCTTCTGTGGAATCTTTGGTGGTATAGTCGGAATCAATATAGGATTGTTTCTTGCAGCATTTTTTGCGGCCATATATATGATGACAACAAAAAGCAAGAAGATACCTTTTTGTCCTTTCATGTTCTTTGGGTTGATTTTGAGCAGGATATTGGTCTTGTTTGATGTGTTCAAGTTGTTTTCCTGTTGTTCAATTTCAGACGTTCTTTGATATTAAATCTCCATACTACCGTAAATTTCAAAAAATGGAACAATAAACTTCAAAACAATAAGCAGAATGAGTAATCCAAGAAATGCTGTAATCAACGGCTCCATCAGTGCGGTGATAGTTGATATTGTTTTGCTTGTTCTTTCAGAATAGTACATCCTTAACTGCTTGAAAGTCTCTGAAGTTTTTCCAGATTTTTCCCCGATATAGATCCATTGTATCATTGCAGATGGAATCACACTGTGCCTTTTTAATGAATTGCTTAAGCTACAGCCTTTGAAAGTTTCCTTGTTTATTTCGGAAAATTCCTTCAGAAGAAATGAATTTTTAATGATTTTTAAACTTTCTTTCATTGAATAGTCTAAAGGAAGCCCTGATTCTGATAGTATTTCCATCATTGAACAGTAATTCAACAGTTCAAAATCAAGTATGGTCTTACCAGCGAATGGTATAGACAAAATCATTTTGTTAAAGGAAAAAGAAATTTTTTGAGATTTTTTTATTGTTTTCTTCAATAAACAAATCAAGAATGCAAGTAAAAGAAAAAATACGAGGGTAATGTAAATATTCTGCTGCAAATGATCGATGGTATTGCATAGTGTAATTTCCGACTTCCCACCAATCTGGTGGAACAGGTCCTTGAGTTTTGGAATTAGATAAATTGATGAGAGTACAAGCATGATTGTTGAAATAACCAGAACCGCTGCCGGGTAGATCATTGCAGATTTTATTCTTGATACAAGTTTGTTTTTGTTGTCCAGGTAGTGAAAAAGTCTTGAGAATATTTTTTCAACGTTTCCTGTCGCAGAACATATTCTGATCATTGTGCTGTAATATTCGGGAAAGTATTCCCTTAACTGCAGTACAGCATCAGAAAAAGATTTACCTTTTCTGATCTGATTGTTTATCATGGACGCTATGGAATTTTTTTTTGAACCGGTAATAGATGAGTTGATGATGTTCAATGATTCGTTCAGAGATAGTCCTGATGATGTCAGCTGATCCATCAAGCTGGTGAACTCCAGGGTCTGCTTATATTTATGATTCAATTTTCTTCTCCTGATTATGAGATCAATAATTCTTTCTCGACATATTCGATGGATGTAAGATGTTTTTTGATTTTAGATTCTGCATCTTCTTTCATCGATTTAAATCCGCAGTTTTCAATTGTTTTACGAATTATGCTTTCTGGACAATTGCTTGAAATTGCTTCCTCCAGCTGCTTGGACATCACAAAACTCTCGCCAATTACAGTTCTGCCATGACCATCGTTTTTTTTCACAAGTCTTTGTGCTATAGCACCTTTCAGAACCGTCCCGACGATATATGGTTCAATTCCCATGTTGATCAGTCTTGTTATGGTTCCGACGGAATCATTGGTATGCAATGTTGATAAAACAAGATGACCTGTCAATGCGGAGCGTACACAAAGTCTTGCTGTCCTTTCATCACGTATTTCTCCTACCATGATTACATCCGGATCCTGACGCAGAACTCTTCGTAAAACTGATTCAAATGTAAGGTCAATCTGATCATTTACCTGAATCTGATTTACTCCAGGCAGACTTATTTCGACTGGATCTTCTATCGTTATTATTTTGATTTCAGAATTCAGTATTTCCCTCAACATGGCTGTCATTGTCGTTGTTTTACCGCTTCCTGTCGGACCTGTGACCAATATCAGTCCATGCTGAACTTTAAGCATCCGTCGTATATTGTTCATGTCATTTTTTGAAAACCCAAGGTTCTCAAGCTTCTTGAAAGAATTTTCTGCTTCTTCATCGCATAGCAGTATTCTCAATACTATGGATTCTCCATTTGTGGTTGGAACTACGGAAATTCTAAGGTCGATTTTCTTTTGTTCCAATGAAACTGTAATCCTGCCGTCCTGTGGTTTTCGTTTTTCCATGACATTTAAATTCGCCATGATTTTAATTCGTGCGCTTATCTCATCAAATCTATTGTCGTAGTATTTCGAGTAGATTTTTAAATAGCCGTCTATCCTGAATCTCACGGTATAAAACCCATCGTTGGCTTCAATATGGATGTCAGATGCCTTCTTTTTTATACCTTCAAGAAGAATTGAATTCACAAAATTGACGATGGTTGCGTTGTCTTCAAGTTTATCAATTGATTTTGATTCATTGATTTCTTCATTTGAACTGAAAGTCTTTGAAATCCACGCTGTCAGTTCTATTTCCGGCAGTTTTATGAAGGTTGTTTTTTTCTGATGGTAGTTTTCAATTGTTTCTATTGCTTTTTTTTCAGTATTATCCGTATATCCGATTGTTACAGAATGTTCATCCTGCTCCAGTATGAGAGCCCTTGAACTCTCAATGAATTCAAAAGGGTATTGCATATCAGCAACTGGTATGTTCTTAAAGCTTTCTATCAATTATTTATTCTCCATGACCAATGCGTAGACTTTTTCATAGTTCTCATGAAATTTGTCATCTGGATCTCTTATAAGATGAGGAACAATGTAGACGACGATCTCACTTTTTTCTCTGGAAGAAGAATCCTGTGTAAAAACTTTTCCAATTAATGGAATCTTTGACAGTAATGAAATCCTTGTGTTCCCATTGTTTTCCTCTTCCTTTATAAGTCCACTTATTACTACAGGTTTTCCCGATTTTGTCCTGACCTGTGTCGTGACAATTCTTTCCGAAGTCGAAGGAAGGGCAGTCAGCAGATTTCCTTCTCTTGATGATGCCGTATCACCATTTTGCTTTGAGATTGTTGCGTTGATGTTCATCGTTATCATATTGTCTCCACTTATCCATCCATTAAGTGAAACAATCAGACCTGACGTAATCTGCTGTGTGGTTCCGGCTGTAGTATTCCCTGAATTTTTATCATATTCATATTCAATATATCTGTAGGTGTCCGTATTCTGGAATTTGATTTCCTGACCAGTAATTGCGGTCAAAGTTGTATCTGTGAATACTTTGGCTCTGTTCTCTGAAATCTGTGCATTCAATGATGCCGCGAAGTTGTAACCGAACTGCGAAATGACATCAAAGCTGAGAGACATGATGTTTGAAAGATCTCCATTAAAAGCAACGGATTTTCCTTCTTCATCGGTCTTATGTGCAGAAATGGAAGGCTTGAAAACAGTACCGTTGTTTTTTTTGTACTGAATGACCAGAACCTGATATTTGATCTGTGGTTTTGGTCTGTCCGTCAGTTCAAGATGCTTTTCGAAAATTTTTTCACTACCATCAGAACCTGTGAAGAATATAAGATTTGGATAGCCGGAATCCATTATATCTTCCTTGTTTATTGCTGGTGGAATATTTTTCAATAGTTCATCTACATTGATATATTTCAGTGAAAATGGAATCAATTTCTTTTCTATATCGATCATTTCTATGAATCTTTCAATTTCAGATATGTTTTCTTTCGTGTCTGTTACCAGCAGGGCATTTGTATTTCCTATCTGTGCTGTGCTTTTTCGGAAATTCTGTGGAATTATTCCAAGAACATCTTTTGCCTGCATGTATTGCAATTTGACTGTCCTGCATTCCATTTCCGTATTCCTGATGTCGATCTTTTGAAGAAAACTGATTGCCTGTGAGATTTCTTCGTTGGTTCCATTTATGTAAATGCAGTTGCTGCTTTTGTCTGCCCTGATTGAAGCGCTGGTTACGTCCTGTGGTATATAGGATACCGCCTCCTGTGCATTCAAGATTTTGGGAAAGTACAATTTCGTTTCCTTTAGTTTTCCGGCTTTGTTCTTCTGCGACAGTTCAACAACATAATATATGCCATTCTTTTCAATGACATCTGCATGCCCTTGTTCCATGATAAGAGTCAGCATTTCATCAAAGGTTTTATTTTCAAAATGAAGATCTTTCACTTCACATTTGCTGTCATAAAAGAAGGAGTATTCTTTTTCTGCTGCTTCAAACAATTCTTTTGCAATCTGAAGAAATGTACTGTTTCCAACATCAAGGGAAAATAAGTTCCCTGAGGTTGTTACATGATTCCGTTCAAATTTTGACTCCAGGGGATTTTTGTTTTTCTCCTTTATGAGAATGCAAAGATCATCCTCTTCAAAATCATAGGCAGGAAACCTTTTCATCATTACGGCTAGAGTCTGTTCCGTCGTAAGTGTGTTTGTCTCCAATGATATTTTTTCTTCAGGCAGACTTTCGTATATGATAGTCTTTGAAGAAATTTTTGCGAGTCTTTCAATAATAGGTTTTGGCTTGACGTCATTTGCAGATACAGAAATCAATTTGTTTACAGTGTTTCTTTCAATTTTGATTCTAGATACTTTGATTACTTTTCCGTCTTTTTCACTGTAAAGATCGTTTGCTCTTAAAAAATTATCCAATGCCTGTGATATTGTCTGATCTGAAAAATAAAAACTGCATTTTCCATCTACAGTCTCGTCAGGAATAATTGAATTACCGCTTTCTCTGGCCAAAACAAGAAGAACGTCGGTAATATTCTGATTTCTGAATTCCATGGTTTTCAATTCATCTGCATGGCAGTAAACTGAAAGGGCGATGACGAAATTCAGGACCATCATCCTTCGAATATTTCTCATTGAAACGTAAGATAATAAAAAAAATTGAAAAAAACAAATTTTCAGATAAAAAAAACTATGATTGTAGAAATGAATGAAATCTACTATAATATATCCATGTTTAGTTTGATTACTGTTTTATGTGAATTTGGTGTTTTGCTTCCACCGACATTGTTGCTGTGCATTGTCTATCCGTTCAGCCGCAAAGCTGCCGTTGCAGTTTCCAATTATATTACCTGTACATGTGCCAGGCTCGTTTTTGCAGTGGTAAAAATGTACCGCAATTTCAATTTCATCGGCGACGGGGAAAGCAAGAAAATGCTTCCGGAACAGTTTATCGTAATTTCCAACCATCAGAGCCTTCTGGATATCGTTGCTTACCTCAAGTATTTTGGTGGTCTCAGGGCTCGTTTTGTCGCAAAAGACAATCTTGCCAAAGTTCCAATGGTTGGAAAAATGCTGAAAAGCCAGCAGCATTGCATGATTCCAAGAAAGGGAAGTCCTTCTGTCGCAATGAAATCCATCGACCGTTTTGCCGTAAGTGTCCTTGAAAAAAATCGGATTCCTGTGATATTCCCGGAAGGTACCAGAAGCCGTGACGGTAATCTTAATCCATTTTATTCCGCAGGTTTCAGAAGGCTTTCTGCCGGAACTAAACTGCCTGTCGCCGTGTGTGCCCTGGATGGCGGTTGGAAAATCTCAAAGATTGATTCCATACTCCGCAATCTGAAAAGAGGTGCTTACAGAGTCAAGGTACTTAAGGTCTATGATGCACCTAAAGACAAGGAAAGTGAGAAGCTTATTCTTGAGGAATCCAGGGAATTGATCCAGAAACAGCTGGATCAATGGCGAAAACTGGATGAAATTCAATAGAAGTTCAGGAAATTTGAGGAATTATTGGGTTTGTTTATTGACACAAACTTGAATAATCTTGTATATTTTTAGAACTTATAAAGATATTAGTTATGGAGGAAGACGATGGCCGGAGCCAGTAAAAACTCTCGTACAACTGTTGCTACACAGAAGTTCATCTGCCC